>NZ_JAIEPN010000068.1 GCF_019748365.1 Novosphingobium sp. | reverse complement strand
TTCCGCCTCTATCGCTGCCACACGATCATGAACTGCGCCAACGTCTGCCCCAAGGGCCTCTCGCCGGCGCGCGCGATTGCGGAAATCAAGAAGATGCAGGTCGAGCGTTCGCTCTGACCTGCATTCCCCCGCGCCTGACATGACCGTCGACAACAGCGCCTTCACCTATGGTCCCTCTGCGGACCATCCGGGCTGGTATACCTGGGATCTGAAGGATCAGGACCGGTTCAATAGCCATGTCATGGGCCCGCTGCTGGTGCGCCGGGAAGACCTGCCCGGGGGCGGCCCCGCCGTGCGCCTGCGCATGTTTCCGGAGCGGCGGCACAGCAATCTGCTCGATGCGGTCCACGGCGGCATTACGCTTTCGCTGATCGACGTTTCGCTGTTCGCCTGCATGCGTCATGCGATCGATGGCGATGCTGCGGGTTCGGTCACGCTCGATCTTTCCACCCAGTTCATCGGCGCGGGCATTGTCGGCAAGCCGCTCGATGCCGTGGTGGAAGTCCTGCGCGAAACGCGCCGCCTTCTGTTCCTGCGCGGCACGGTGGTGCAGGAAGACCACCTCGTCGCAGCCTTCAACGGAACCGTGCGCAAGCCCTCCGCGCGATGAGCGGTCTTGCGCAGCGCTACGCGGCGCTCGTGGCTGCGGGCGAGCTCAAGCCCGATCCGGAGCAGGCCGCCGCCGCTGCCCGTCTGGACGCCCTCCAGCAGACGCTGGAACGCCCTGCCCCCAAACCCGGCCTCGTCGGTCGCCTGCTCGGGGCAAAGCCCCCTGCGCCTCCGCGAGGGCTTTACATGTGGGGCGGCGTCGGGCGCGGCAAGTCGATGCTGATGGACTTGTTCCACGACACGCTCGAAGCAGGCCCCAAGCGCCGCGCGCACTTTCACGAATTCATGCTCGACGTGCACGCCCGCCTGCGCGTCGAACGCCAGAAGGAACGCGGCGATCCGATCCCGCCGGTCGCCGCCGCCATCGCTGCCGAAGCCCGCGTGCTCGCCTTCGACGAGATGGTGGTTAACAACAGCGCGGACGCGATGATCATGGGCCGCCTGTTCACCGCACTCATCGCTGATCTCGGCGTCACCGTGGTCACCACCTCGAACCGCGCGCCGAGCGAGCTTTACAAGGACGGGCTCAACCGCGAGCACTTCCTGCCCTTCATCGCGCTGATCGAGAGCCGGCTCGATGTCGTCGCCCTCAACGGGCCGACGGATTACCGCATGGTGCGTATGCAGGGTGTCGGCACCTGGCATGTCCCCAATGGCCCCGCATCAACCGCTGCCGTGCGGGAAGCGTTCTTCCGCATGACCGACTACCCGCCCGAAGACAGTCTGCACGTTCCCACCGGCTCGCTCGATCTCGGCGGCGGACGGACGCTGCATGTGCCAAAGAGCCTCAAGGGCGTCGCCGTTTTCAGCTTCAAGCGGCTTTGCGGAGAGGCGCGCGGCGCGGCGGATTACCTCGCCATCGCGCGCAACTATCACACGGTGATCCTTGTCGGCATCCCGCAGTTGGGGCCAGACCAACGCAATGAAGCCGCGCGTTTCGTGACGCTGATCGACGCGCTCTACGAGCACAAGGTTAACCTGATCGCGACGGCCGATGCAGAGCCTGCGGCGCTCTACCCAGCGGGCGATGGCCGGTTCGAGTTCGAGCGGACGGTCAGCCGACTGATCGAGATGCAAAGCCGCGACTACTTGGCGCTTGGACACGGCAACGACTGAGCCCACGGGCCCATTCAATCTCGCTAGTCAAACTCAACGAAGTTCTTGCGGGCTGTGCATGTGGTCCATGCTCTGGCGCGCGACCAAAATGACGCGCCGGCACAAGGCCTACGAAGAAGGGGCCAAAGGCTTCCAGGACCGCCAAGAAGCACTTGGATTAACCACACCTCTTAGACGCGATCGAAAGGAACAAATCAAGCACGAATCAAAAGGCGGACCCCTGAAACTCCAGGAAATCCGCCTATGATTTGATCAATTGACCAGAAAACGCCACAGCCACATATGTGCCTCCCTCGGGGTGATGAGGGTATATTTAGCACTAAGGATCGTGGTTAACAAGTCCTAAGCAGAGCGTATCATGTTCAAATTGGCGTCATATTCCTGTTCGAGCAGGTCGAAGGCCTGCGGACGCCCCAGGTGATATCCCTGGGCAAGATCGCAGCCCATTTCGCGTAGCATCGCCAGCGTTTCCGGGTTCTCGATGCCTTCGGCTACGACCAATTGCCCGAGCGCATGAGCCAGAGCGATCGTGTTCGCGACGATCGTGGCGTCACGCGGACTGCTGGTGATCCGCGACACGAAACGGCGGTCGATCTTGAGTTCATCACTGGGCAAATCGGCCAGATAGGCAAGGCTTGCTTCGCCGGTTCCGAAATCGTCGATCGACAGGCGGAACCCCAGCTCGCGCAATTTCGTCAGGTTCTGGCAAGCCGCGGGCCGGTTGCGCAGGCTTGAGGTCTCGGTCACCTCGACCGTCAGCAGCGCCGGATCGATCCCGCGCCGGTTAACGATATTCGCGAAGTTGGAAACAAGGTCCGGCTTGTCGACCATCTGCGCCGACAGGTTGACGCTCATCTGGAAACGCGGTCCGCGAGCATTGAGCGCCAACGCGGCGGTTATCGCCAGATCGAGTACCCAGTAGGTCAGGGCATCGATCCGGCCGGCACGTTCTGCCTGCAGAATGAACGCATCGGGCGTGATTGGGCCGCGTGTCGGATGGTTCCACCGGATCAACGCTTCGGCGCCGCAGATGCGGTTCTCGGCAATGTTCCACTGCGGCTGGTAGGCGAGCCAGATGTCGCCATTGCGCAGCCCCTCCTCGATGCGAGCGTGAAGCGAGAGCTCCCATGGCGCCTCGGCCAGACGGTTGGCCTCGAACAGCTCGATGGCGCGTCCATTGCTGAGCGCCTCGTTGGCGCTGGCAAGCGCCGAGTTGACGCGCGTTAGCGTGTCGAAACCCTCGTTGCGATCAAGGCCGAAGTGGATGTTGGTATCGAAGGTATGGCTGCCGATCGTCAACGGCGCGGCAAACAGCGCACGCAGTCCTTCCAGGTGATCCAGTTGCATCTCGAGCGGACGCGCCTCCTCGCTCCAGCCGAATTGTCCACCTTCTCCGTGATAGATAGTCGCTGTGCCCGATCCGGCCGAAATCCGCCTCGCAATCTGGCGCGCACATTCGCCGTGGAGATCCCGCGGCAATGTCGCCAGCATTTCCTCGTAACGGGCAATCACGCCAACAACGAGGTCGGAGCCCACCGGCAGGGGATCAGCGGCCAGTGCGAGAAGGTTGGGCAAGCCCGATGCGCTCGTCAGCTGGATGCGCCGGGTCCGCTTTTGCCACAGACGCAGACTGCCGTAGACCGCGAGGAAGATCAGCGCGCAATCAGGTGCAAAAACAATCCCCTGCAGGCGCAGAGGCATTGGCAGCACAAAAGTTGCGAGGACCGCGAGTGCATAGAATGCCGCCTTGCGCCGCCGATGCGTCCGTGCGCCTGCCGCGACAAGAACCACTACCAACGCAAGGATCGGCAGCGAACCGAACGTCTGGCCCAGCGACAGCGAGAACGGCCGGGCCAGTCCTTCGGCCCCGGCGACATCAAGCGCGACTGCCGGGACAGTGGCGTGACCGAAATACCGCGCCGCCGCCACGCGGTCCGGTGCGGTCACGATTACTGTGCGGCCGGCAAGGATGCTTGTCGGCATGTCATAGTCGATCAGGCGCTGCGAAGCGAAGCGCGGGATCGTTGCGGGATCGACTGCAAAGTCGGGAAAATAGGAGCGCTCGAAGGCCGAATGTACGCCCGCAAGTTCGGTGCTCAAGGTCGGATAGGACCGGCCGCCGACAAGAACCTGGTAAGGCGCTGCCACGGCAAAATCGAGGAAGTTGGTCTGCCACGTCGAAACAGCCACGCGGGCCGAGCCGATGATCCGGCGCGGAGGCATGGCGAAGGAAATGCTGTTGAACGTATCGACCTTTTCCCCGCGCGCCACGAACGTGATGTCATCACCGAAACTGCGGATCGCCTTGGTCAGCGCGGCATCGTCCCGGGCGTTCTCGCCGGTCGGGATCGCCGCGTCGAAGTACACGCGGCGAGGCATCTGTCGGCGCAACCGGTTGAGGAGCTCCGCAAGCTCGGCTGCCGTCCAGCGGGGACGGTCGTTGAGCGTGATCAGGACTATCCCGGCAGGAGCGTTGCGCTGGAAAATCTTGTAGCCGACGTTCCAGTATACGTGCGCCAAGGGCTCACCAGCCGAGAGCACTACGGTCAGTAGCGCCACTAGCACAGAGAAACCAAGAGTGGATCGCACAAATCGTCGCATGTACTGCCCAACCGGATACGGACGCCCCGCTCTAACCGAAATTGGTTTACGTTGTCTTACCAGCTGGCGCTGGCCCCGTCAGAATGGACCATGCAAATATATGTTTTTAAAGAACTATTCCGAGACTCTTGTCCAGCATCAGCAATTGCCAGATCAATCGGCTGTGATCGCTCGTTCCCGCGATATGAGCCTCGGCCAATGCGGCAAGGCGGGCGGTATCGAACCAGCCGGTGCGGGCAAGTGTACCGCCGGAAACCACCTGCCGCGCCTCTCCGGCAAGCGGTCCGCGCAGCCAGGCGGCAATCGGGGTTACGAAGCCCATCTTGGGGCGGAACAGGATATCATCCGGCAAATAGCGCCGCATGGCCTCCTTCATCAACCACTTGCCAGTCTTCCCGCGCACGCGAACACGCTCGGGCAAGCGGGCGCCGAACTCAATCAGGCGGTGATCAAGCAGCGGCTCGCGCGCCTCGAGGCTGACGGCCATGCTGGTGCGATCGACCTTGGTCAGGATATCGCCGGGGAGGTAGAACTTGAGATCGGCATACTGCGCCCGGTCAAGTCCGCTGCGGGCCGGAGCTGCGCGCATAAGCTCGACGAAGGGCTGTTCGGCGCGGTAATCCCCGCGCAAGCGGCGGAATTCGTCCGAATAGAGGCTTGCCCGCAGTTCCGGTCCGGTCACCGCGAGAGCCCGCGCATAGCCCTCCTCGCCGCTCCCTGCGAGGCTGAGCAAGGTGGTCTTGGCACGCAAGGGGCGCGGCGCCCAGTCCAGCTTGGGATAGAGCGCACCCAGCCCGCCCAGCAGCGGGCGGCGCAGTGCGCCGGGCAGGAAAGCGCGCACCTGCTCCTCGCGGTGCTGGAACGTCTGGCGGCGGTATCCGGCAAAGGCCTCGTCCGCACCATCGCCCGATAGCGCCACAGTCACGTGCTCGCGCGCCAGCTGCGAGACGCGGTATGTCGGCAAGGCGGAGGCATCGGCAAAAGGTTCGTCGAACATCGCGGCCAGGTTGTCGACAAGCGCGAAATCATCAGCGCCCACGATCCGCTGGTAGTGCTCGGTGCCATATTGCGCGGCGATGCGGCCCGCATATTCGGTCTCGTCGAGCGCTTTCACATCGAAGCCGATCGTGCAGGTCTTGACCGGCTCACGGCTTGCCTCGGCCATCAGGGCGACGACGCTCGAGCTGTCAACGCCGCCCGAAAGGAACGCACCCAGCGGCACATCGGCGACCATGCGCGAGGTGACCGCCTCGCGCAGATGGTGCAGCATATGCGCGCCAAGATCGGCCTCGCTGCCGCGTTCGCGCTGCTCGAACGAGACGTCCCACCACTGCACCGGCGGCGGCGGCGGCGCATCGTGGCGCAGCAGCCGGTAGTGCCCCGCCGGCAGCTTCTCGACGCCTTTCAGGATCGCGCGTGTATCGGGCACGAAGCCCCAGGCGAGATAGTCCTCGACGGCCAGCGGATCGATTTCCCGCCTGAGCGAGGGATGCGCGAGGAGTTGCTTGAGTTCCGACCCGAAGATCACGCTGCCATCGGCCAGTGTCGCCATGTGGAGCGGCTTCACCCCGAGCCGGTCGCGCGCCAGCAGCAAGGTGCGCTGCCTCAGGTCATAGAGCGCGAAGGCGAACATGCCGTGGAGGCGCGGCAGGCAGTTCACCCCCCACTTCTGCCAAGCGGCAAGGATCACTTCGCTATCGCCATCGGTGCGGAAAGTCGCGCCTTCGGCCTGCAGTTCACGCCGCAGTTCGCGGAAGTTGTAGATCTCGCCGTTGAACACGAGCATCGCCGACCCATCGGACGAGGCCATCGGCTGCGGCGATCCGGCAAGGTCGATGATCGCAAGCCGCAAGTGCCCAAGCCCCACGCCCGGCGCAGTCCACACGCCCTGCCCATCCGGCCCGCGATGCGCCGCAACCGCGCACATCCGCGCGACCCGGTCCGGATCGACGGGCTTCAGGCCCTCGGTATGAAAGATTCCGGCGATGCCGCACATGATGGAGGTGCGCTTACCGGACGCGGGCCATGCGGTCCATCCACGGTGCGATGGGTCCGGTGGCAGCAAGGAAGCTGCGGATCGATTCCTCGGGTGGTGGCGTACCCTCTCCAGCTTCGGCCGACAGAATCAGCGCCATCGTCGGGCGTGCGCGCAGCAGAAGGCGGTCTTCCATATTGGCAAGCTTGAGCCGGGTGTTGCTCCCCGTCAGCACATCGCCGGTGCGCAGCCAGGTGACGGCGAGGCGGTGGACGGGGCCGGGCGCCTGGATCACATCGCTCCTGGCATCGGCAAAGGCCGCGCCAGGCTTTTCCCAGGCCCAGCGACTGCCCAGCGGCTGCGCGCCCTGGCCGAAGCCGCCCGCCTCTTTGCCATCACCCTGCGCGGCATAAAGCGCGAAGGACATATCAACCACGTGTCCCTTGCCATCGGTAAAGCGCGCCACCAGCCGGTGGTCGGCGCCGGTGTGAAGGGGACGCCATTCGGCGCGCGGACTGCCGTCATCGAACCGCCAGCCGGGCACCGCCGGCAGCGTGATCAGGTCGGGCATCGGCGCCGCGATCCGGTTTGCCGCCGCGCTCCAGGCAAGGCCCGCCAAGGCGAGCGCGGCAAGTCCGCCCAGCGCAGCCGGGGCAGGCAGCGCCATGCGCTCCAGCCGTGCCAGCAGCGGTGAGGCAGCAATGGCCGGCCCATCGACGAGCGGCGCATCGATCTTCCGGTCGAAGAAGCGCCAGCCCACGGCCATGACCAGACCCATCACCAGCGCGAAAAACACCCAGCCGTAGAAGATATGGTCAAAGCTCGCCGCGAATTCGATCCCGCGCCAGCTGGCGATGTAGATCGTCCCCCACGCGCGCACGCCGTTCGCCAGCACCGGCACCACAACGGAAAGCGCCATGAAGGCTGCGCGGCGCCACCAGCTGGCAAAGCATACGTTCGAAACGAGCGCGCCATAGGCGATCATCGCGATCAGGAACTTCACCCCGGAACAGGCTTCCGCCACTTCAAAATAGCCGAAGCGCGTGGTGATGAAGACGCCGTCAATCGTTGCCGGGATCCGGCTCAGCGCCAGAAACGCCATGGTCAGCTTGGCAGTGATCGTCTGGAGAAAGGGGATCAGTTCGTCGCCGAAGGGCACCAGCGTGAGCATGTAGCCGAGCGGAAACAGCTGTGCCGCAGCGACGCGCGGCCCCAGCAGCGCCAGCGCAGTGGCTTGCAGCATGACGACGACGGCCAGTTGCCGCGCCAGATTGAGCCCCGCAAACTCGCCCAGAACCCACAGGAATACGGCGCCTCCCATGATGACGAGCCCAGGCCACCACGCGTGCGGTGTGATCTGGGCCGTCTCGGCGGCGCGTTGCATCGCCAGCCAGACAAGGATCGGGGGAATGAGCAGGATGTGATTGTAGGTAGAACTGTCCCACCACTGCCACGCCATGTCGCGCCAATCGCCCACGAACAGAACGATCAGCGCCAGCCACACAGCGGCCAGCCGGATCAGCGGTGCGCGCCAATGATCCGGGACACGCGCAAACAGGCTGGGAGGCCGCACCGGGAGCGCGCTTTCAGGCAGCATCGGCCTCGGACTCGCGCAGACCAGAGATCAGGGCCCGCAAGGGTGCCAGAACACGGTCCCAGCCGCATTCCGCGATCACGAAGCGCCGCGCTGCAAGGCCCATCGCGTGCGCGGCAGCTTGGTCTGCCAGCAGAGCCAGCGCGCGATCGGCAAGCGCGAGCGGCGCTTCGGCCAGGGCGAAGTGCTCTCCGTCAGCTGCGCTGATGCCCGTTGCCGCCGCTGGTGTGAGCAGCACCGGGCGCGCCATGGCCATGGCTTCGAGCACCTTGTTCTGCACCCCGCGCGCGATCAGCAATGGCGCGGTCACCAGATCCGCCCCTGCCAGCCAGGGCCGCACATCCGGAACAGCGCCGGTCACCAGCGTGCCGCCCACCCCCTCCAGCGCTCGCACAGCAGCGGTCGGCGCGCGGCCGACGATGGCAAAGCGCGCTTCAGGGTGCACTGCCCGGATGCGCGGCATGACCTCGTGCGCGAAGAGTTCCACCGCGGTGATATTGGGCGGATAGTCCATCTGCCCGGTGAACACGATGTTCGGGCCCCCGCCTGCCAGCTCAGGAGCCGGCACAACCGCGGCCGGGTCAAACAGTTCGGTATCGATGCCGTTGCCCAGCGCGCGCACATCGGGCCGCGCGCTGCCCGAAAGCCGGCTTTCGAACAGCGCACGCTCCTCGCGGCTGACGAAAAGGCTGGTCGTCGCGCGGCGCGCCGTCATTTCCTCGAAGCGGCGCAGCAGCCGCGCCTCGCGCGCGTAGAGCAGGCGGCGCGGCAGCGCGCCGGTCTGGGCATAGGCTTCGAATTTTGCCGAATCGACATCGACGAAATCCATCACCACCCGGCCGCGAAACGCGCCCGGCACATATTGCGCCATCTGCCCGGAAAACACGAAAATCGCCGAAATCGGCCGGGTTTCCAGCACATGATGCACCCAGCGCTGCAGTTTTGCGGAGGCAAAGGCGGCCAGACTGACCGGCAGCCCCTGCCCCAGCGCGGCAAGCGCGGCCAGCGGCAGCGGCGCGCTGCGGCGGACAATGCAATGGCTGGTCGCAATCGCCGCCACCGCGCTTTCCTGCGCAAGGTCTGCCGCATCATCGGCAAGTGCGCCGACATGGACCGGCGCCATCTCCGCAATCCGGCGCAGCAGGTGGTTGGAGCGGATCTTGTCCCCCCGATCGGGCGGAAAGGGCACGCGGTGTGCAAGGAACAGGACCTCGCTCATGCGAGGCCAGCCGCAATCATCGGGCCGATCCGGTTGGCAATGCCAAGCGGCAACTTCTGCCACAGCGCAATCTTGGCCTTGTAGCGCGGGCTCAGCGGATTGACGTCGCGCGGCGGCGCGCCATCGGCACTCCAGACCGCATAGCTGAGCGGCTGCGGCTCGAAGCCCCAGTTGCGCTTGAAGTGATAGGCGCCGGTATCGGTCTTGGAGCGCCCGAAATCAAAGCGGTCGCAGCCCCGCCCGCGAGCATGGCACATCAGCGCGTAATACATCACGTCGTTCGCCCGCAGCGCGCGCGCCGCATGCACCCCGCCGCCCCAGTAAGGCATGACCGCGCCGCGATGGTAGAGGCTGAGCACCGAGGCGACCGCGCGGCCCTCGTGCAGCACGGTCAGGATGTCGGCATCCTCGCCAAAGGCATCCAGCACTGCCTCGAACAGGGTGCGCGGAAACACCGGCGTGCCCAGATTGCGGACTGATTCGGCATAGACACTGTAGTGCCAGTCGCGGTGCTGCGCCTCGCGGCCGACGCGGACTTCCATCGCGTGTCCCAGCCCCTTGCGCACTTCGGCGCGCTGCTTGCGCGGTATCCAGGTGAGCTGCGCTTCGTCATCGGCGGCCAGCGGCGCGACGAAGCCGGCATGGCTATCGCGCTTGATGTGCCAGGCCGGGTCTTCCGGCATCGGCCCGCCGCGCACCTCGACAGTCGGGCACGTCAGCCGCCGCGCGAGTTCGGTTGCTGCGGCAAACAGCTCCGGCGCCGCGTCCGCATCGCCCAGCACGCCGCCACCCACGGCGAACCCGCTCGAAACAAGCGCGCGGCCAAACAGCGGCGAATGCACCGCATGGAGCGGCAACAGGGCCGCCATCGCCCCATCGCGTTCGGCCAGCAGCACATGCGCGGGATGCCGTGCCGCGCGCGTCACCGCTTCCAGCCATTCCAGCCGATGGAACGGCGTCGCCCCGTCCAATTCCGCCACGAAGCGGGCAATGGCGCCGCGATCGCCCGCGTCGGCAAGCCGCACACTGGTCAGCGGTGGACGAAAGGGCGCGTTCATGCCGCAACCTGTTCGGCATCGAGCCGCGCGGCTTCGGCGGCAACAACCGCGTCCATGCGCCCCCACTGGAACGCGCCGAGCAGCCGCCGCAGCTTGGGCGCCATTGCGGAGAGGTTGGTATAGTGCCGGAAGCGCGAGCGCAGTGGTGCATCGGTGCGGCGCGGCTGGCCGGGATCGACTTCCCAAGGATGGAAATAGAACGCGGCGGGGCGTCCATCATGCCGGTTCACGCGGTCCACGGCCCAGTGCGAGACGGCATAGGGCAGCAGCCGGAAGAACCCGCCCCCGCCTGCCGCCATCCGACGCCCTGCCAGTTCCACCGTCGTCACCGGCACTTCGACCAGCGGCGAGCCTGCCACGGGGCGGAAGGCGAAGCGCGGCGCCTCGCGCCAGCCGTAGTGATCATGGACAATCGGCGCGACGCTGGAGGAATAGGCATAGCCGTGCCGTGCCAGCACCTCGTGCGCCCAGGGCGTGCGCGCATCGATCGAGAAGCTTGGCGCCCGGTAGCCGGTCACCGCGCTGCCGCTAGTATCTTCCAGCACGGCGCGGGCACGCGCGATATCTTCGGCAAAGGCGGCTTCGCCCATCGCGAACACGCGTTTGTGGTCCCAGCCGTGGCTCGCGATCTCATGCCCCTCGGCAGCGATCCGCCGCATCATCGCGGGGTGTTTCTCCGCCACCCAGCCCAGCGTAAAGAACGTCGCCTTGACCCGGGCCTCGTCAAACAGCGCCAGCACACGGTCGCAGTTCGTCTCCACGCGCCGGTCCAGCCCGTCCCAGTCCCCACGCGCGATCACATGTTCGAACGCGCCGACCTGGAACCAGTCCTCGACGTCGACCGACATGCCATTGAGCACGGCGCCAGAAGGCTGGGGATGGCCAAGATCGGGGCGGGACATGGCGCCATGGCTCCTTCAGGCCGCGCGCCGCGGCGTTTCGCTTTCGAGCCACTCGATGAGCATCGTCAGCACGTGGCGGATCGCCTGCTCCTGCTCCGCACCACGCGCTTCGAGCGCGACAATGCGCTGCTGCAGCGCGCCGAGCATGGCATCGAGGGTTTCGAGCCGCGCATCCGCCGCGGGAACCGCCGCCGGCGGTGCCGGCATGTCGGCCAGCTCAAGCACGGCCTTCTGCAGCTCGACGATCTGCTCGGCATGCGCCGCAAGGGCCTTCTGCAGGCCCGCAAGACTGGCAATGGCGGCCGCAGGAATCTCTGCGGTGGCTGCCGCAGGCGCTTCCGGCGCGATGAGCGGCGCGGGCGCAGGTGCGGGTGCCGCCGGATCGGCCAGCGTGCCATCGCGCTCCAGATCGGCGATCACTTCGGCCAGCATGGCGCTGTCGATGTGCGACTTCTGCTCGACCGCGCCCATCAGCAGCAGGCGGCCGACCACCTGGTTGATGCGGCGCGGCAGGCAGCCGGTCGCGCGGGCCAGATCGGCGAACACACGCTCGTCAAACGCCGGGTTGCCGCTCCAGCCCACGCAAGCGAGGCGGTGCAGGACATAAGGGCCGACTTCGCGCGGCTCCATCGCCTCGAGGTGGTGCGTTGCAATAACGCGCTGGCGCAGCTGCTCCAGCCGCGGCGAGGTCTGCAGCAGATCGCGGAATTCGGGCTGGCCCAGCAGCAGGATCTGCAGCAGCGGGTGCGCGCCGAGCTGGAAGTTGGAGAGCATGCGCAGCTCCTCCAGCGCCTCGATCGAAAGGTTCTGCGTCTCGTCCACCACCAGCAGGCAGCGGCGCCCGGCCCGCGCTTCCTCGTGCAGGAACGCCTCGATCAGCGCGAGCGCGCTCGCCTTGTCGTGCCCGGCAACCGCAATCCCGAACGCGCGCGCGGCCATGTGAACCATCTCGCCGCCATCGAGGCGGCTTGTCACGATCTGCGCCGCCGTCAGCCGCTGGCGGTCGATCGTGGCAAGCAGGTGCGCTGCCAGCGTCGACTTGCCCGCGCCCACGGCACCGGTGATGACGATGAAGCCTTCACCCTGCGCCAGACCATAACCGAGGTAGGACAACGCCTTGCGATGCGTTCCGCTCTCGAAATAGAACTCCGGATCGGGGGTGAGCTGGAAGGGCCGTCCGGTCAGCTGGTAATAGGTATCGTACATCGTGGGGGACGCCCTTTATCAGAAGTTGTAGCGCAGGCCGACCTGACCGGTCGCAATCACGTCGTCGGGGAAGGCCTTGCGATTGAGCGCATCGAGCCCGACCCCGGCATTGCCGACCAGCCGGCGGGTGAACTGGTGCGTGATGCCGGCGTTGACGCCGATGGAATTGACGTCAGCCAGGTCCGAAACGCCGGACTTGTACCAGCTGTCGTAGACCGCGACGGTAAAGGCAGTGAGCCGGTCGATCGGCCCGGAAATCTGGCCGGTCACGTAGAAGTTCTGGTCGGTGCGGCCATTGGCGGCCTCCAGCACCGTGCCGTTCGCGCCGATGAACTTGCGGCGCAGATAGCCCGCGCCCAGCCCCATGCGCAGCTTGCCGAGCTGGCGGCTGTAGGATGCCGAAACACCTCGGTTGCGGAACGCCGCCGAGGCGATCGAACCCAGCGCGCCGTTGACGCAGCCACCGCTCTGCGCGCCCGCCGCGCAGCCCGAGATATCGCCGCTGAAGGGATTGCGATCCGCCGTGAAGTCGGTTGGCAGGCCGCGCACCGCGTTGCCAACGGTCGATCCGAACCCGCTCACCGCATCGAACACATCGATCTGCAGCGCGCTGCGGGCGTTCGGCGTGTAGGAGAACGAACCGTAATAGGTCATGCTGTCATAGCGGCGGCCGACGAAGGCACTCAGCGACGTGCGGCGGCTGGGACGCCACATCACGCCGACATCCCAGGTCAGCCCGGTGACATCATAGGCGATCTGGCGCGGCCTGGACTTGTCCGTCACATAGCGGCCGTCGCTGCCGACCACCGGTACACCGTCCGGCCCGCGAACGGCATCGCGCGAGGAAACCTTGACGTCCTGCCAACCCACATCACCGATCAGCGCCAGCTCCGAATTGATCGGCAGCGTTGCCTGAACGCCCGCGCGCAGCTCGCGCACGCGCTGATCGAGGTTGGCGATGTCTTCCTGATTGTAGCCGGCGCTCGCGGTCAGGCCGATCGGCAGCACGGTGTGCGGCGCCACGCCGGCGGATACCTGCGCGGAGTGCGCCACCGAATGGTTGAAGATATCGCCCTGCGGCTGCGGCTGGCCGGGCGGCAACCCCGTCACCGGTAGGCGCGGCGTGTTCACCTTGGTATAGCCGATAAGGTAGGAACCCTTGACCGCGACGTCGCCCACATGGGTCGAAACCGCGGGGCCCGCGTAGAGCGAATAGACCTGCGCGACCCGGTCACCGGTTTCCACCGACCCGAGGCGCGAGGCCCCGCTCGCGTCAAAGCGGGTGCGCGTGGCGAGCCCGCCTGCCTCGATTGTCAGTTCGCGCGGGACAAGGTCGTGGCGAACGCGCGCGAGGCCCGAAATCGTGTCGTTGCTGACAATGTTGCCGCTTTCGGCAAAACGCCGTTCGTAGCGCACCGAGACCGCACCTTCGGTCCGCCGCCCGGCAAGCGACATATCGACGCCCACCGCCACGCTCGAATAGGTCAGCACATCGTGGACCGGCTCGAGCCGGGCGAGCACGCTCTGGCTGAGTTCGATATAGGGCTGGATCTTCATCCGGCCGGAACCGCCCGCGCTGCCCAAGCTGTGCCCGCCGCGCCCCCCGCGCCGCGATTCGCCGCTGCGGTCCGCATCGCCGCCGGTGGGTGCGCTGTCCCCGCCGGAGATCGCCTCGCTATCGCCGGGATCGCCGTAGGGCAGCGACTGCGCATGTGCTGCGCCGGAGAGCAGCATCATGGCCAATGCACTGGCCGCGAACACATGGGTCGGGTTAGGCGCCATGGTCATTCCTTGTACCCGTAGTAGGAGCCGAAACGGCGTCCGGTGGGTGAGAAACGGGTGCAGTTGAGCAGCAGCTTGATGTCATCGCAGCCCGAGAGGATGCCCACCGCATCGCGCAGGGCTGCCTCGCCGGTCTGATCGGCGCGCACCACCATCAGCGCCTGGCCAACATGGTGCGCAAGTTCCGACGCGGGCGATGCCGCGAGCACCGGCGGGCTGTCGAAGATGACGATGCGGTTGGGCGATTGGGAGGTCAGCCGGTCAAGAACCTGCGCGGTATAGGCTGAGGCGAGGTGTTCGGTATCGTGGCCGGTCGAATTGCCTGCGGGCAGTACGAAAAGCCCGGCAATGTCGGTGCCGATGATGCAGTCCTCCACCGCGATCGCGGGATCGGCCAGCGCGTCCATCAGACCGCGTCCGCCGGGCAGGCCCAGTGCGGAAAGCACGCTGGGCTTGGCGAAATCGGCATCGACGAGGAGAACTTCGGTGTCCTTCTCCGCCGCCATCGAGAGCGCGAGATTGACCGCGCAGAAGGTCTTGCCCTCACCCGGATGCGACGAACAGACAAGAATGCGCTCGCCATGCTTCGCCCCGCGGCCGGCGCGCGAATCCGCTGCCGTCATCAGGAGCTGGCGCTTCACGATGCGGAATTCCTCGAGCAGGCCGGTCACCGGCCCCTCGGGTTCGATCAGGCACTGTTCGCGCAGGTGCTTGCGGTCGACCGGATGGAACGTGCCACGAAAGGCCTGACGCGCAGGGATGCCATCGAAAGCGGGCGGCATTGCGGGACGCACCGACGCCGTCATGCGCTGCACAGGTTCTGCAGGTTCGACAGCTTCTGCGGTAATCGGCGGCTTCTCGCGCGGTTCGGGCAGCTTCGGCGCGACCGGGGCCTGGAAGGCGCGCAAGTCGAACGTTCCAGCCGCCCGCTCGATCAGCGAGCGCGCCTCGGAGGTGTCCTTGGGAAGCGGGATCTTGCTCTGTTCGGTCATGATCTTCTCGGGCTCCCTCAGGCGACCATGCCGCGTTTCATGAATTCGACCGCCAGCAGCACGACAAGCACCAGGGCGAGACTGGCAACGCCGCCGGCGAACCACTTGAGCTGGCGCCAGTATTGCGCCCGCGCGCGCCGTGTGAGGGTCATCGACACCGAACCGACCACCGGCATCCCGGTCGCGCGTTCAAGCTGCCCCGTCGTTGCATAAGTCGAACGCAGCTGGCCCACGGCAAAGGCGCAGCCCCCCCCCGCCGCGACACCCACGATCAGGACAAGGAACAGCAGCATCGGCCGATCGGGCGCGGAAGGCTTGCGCGGTGTCGTCGGCGGATCGATCACTTCGAACTTCACCGCATTGCGCTCGGTCTCGACCTGCCCGCGCAGGCGCAGCTGTTCGCGGTCGCGCAGCAGCTTGTCGTACTGCTCCTTGAGCACGTCGTAGTCGCGGTTGATGCGTGCGGCCTCGGCGGCAAGGCCGGGCTCGCTGAACTGCCTGCCGGTCAGCTGGGCCAGTTCCTGAGTCAGCGACGAGCGGCGCGACTGCAGCGCGACGATGCTCGCCTCGCGGTCCGCCTTGATCGATTGCAGCGAGGAATAGGCCGGGTTCGGCATGCCGCCGGGGCCGCTGTCTCCCGCCGCCGCACGCTGAAGCGCGGCAACCTGCGCCTTGAGGGCGATCACATCGGGGTGGCTGTCGGTCAGCCCGCGCGCGCGCATCGAGCTGAGGTCAGCTTGCGCCTGCGCCAGCGAGCCGCGCGCGCCGCCGCTTGCGCCGGGCATCACGATCGTCGGCGGCGTGCCCGAAAGCTGCCCGCGGATCGAAGCGAGCGCGCTCTGCGCCGCCAGCAGATCGGATTCGACCCCGCGCAGCTCGGCGCGCGCGCCCTCGATCTTGCTGGAAAGCGAGCCGTTGCCCGGCATCATCTCGGCGTTCTTGGCCTCGAAGGCCTGGCGCTTCTGCTCCGCCGCCTCGAGATCCTTCTGCCGGTCGGCCAGCTGCTGGTCCATGAAGGCCAAGGTATCGCTCATCTCGCCGCGCCCGCCGGCGAGGTTCTCCTCGCGGAAGATGTCGATCATCTTCTGCACGATGTCCTGCGCCAGCTTGGCGTTCTGGACATCCGAATAGGCCTTGCTGCCCGAATAGGCGGTGATCTCGAACAGGTTGTCCTGCTGGCTCACCACCTTGATGTTCTTGCCGAGCCCCGCGACCGCCGCTTCCATCTGCTTGTCGGACGTCACCTTGTCGCCCAGCCGCGTCGCGCGGACGACCTTGGAGAGGTTGACCGAACTGGTCAGCGTCTGGCGCACGCGCTCGATATCGCGCTTGCGGTCCCCGCCGATGCCGATCTGGTCCGAAAGCACATCGTCGATCTGGACGAAGATGCGCGCCTTCGATTCGTAGGTGTTGGGCACCGTGGCAACCACCAGCCAGCCCAGCAGGCAGACCAGCCAGGCAACCCCCAGCGCCAGCCAGCGGCGGTGCCAGATGCTGTAGAGCGCGATGCGCACTTCTTCGTAGATGCTCGTCATGCGGCGGGCATCCTCAGAACGTGCTTTCCGGAATGATGATCACATCACCCGGCATGAGCATGACATTGGCGCGCGTATCGCCCTTGCGCAGCAGATCGCCGATCCGCACGCCGTATTCCTTCTGCAGGCCGGTCTGCTTGTCGAAGCGCACCAGCCGCGCCTTGTTGCCGGCGGCGTATTCGGAAAGCCCGCCTACCGCGATCATCGCGTCGAGCAGCGTCATGTTGGCGCGATAGGGAATCGAGGCCGGCTTGCCGGTCGCCCCCACGATGCGCACTTGCTGGCTGAAAGTGCCCGAGAACTTGTTGACGATGACCGAGACGATCGGTTCCTGAATGTACTGCGAGAGCTGGAGCTTGATGTCTTCGGCCAGCATCGAGGGGGTCTTGCCCACGGCCGGCATGTCGGTGATCAGCGGTGTGGTGATACGCCCGTCAGGCCGCACCTGCACCGAAGCGCCCAGTTCGGGATTGCGCCAGACGAAGATGGTCAGATCGTCGAGCGGCCCGATCACGTATTCCTCGCCCGGGCCTTCCTGCAGCGCCACGAATGACGCGGGCGGCAATTGCGCACCTCCGCCGCCACCCGCGCAGCCGCCGAGCAGCACGCTCAGCATGGCCGTGGAGGCCAGCAGGCGGGTGAAACGCGTATATCTGGGCATCGACCGTCCTTTGCGCGCACTGGGCTGGCTGTCCCATTCGTCCCGCAGCGGGACCACGGGGACCTCCCATGACTTCCGGGCTATCGCCAAAAAGGGTGAAGATACCGTTAGTCCTGATGCGCATGGCGCTGCCCGCACAAGCGCATTTCCGCCAAAGTCCCGTAACGGGACGGCGCTCTGGCTAAAGGTTAATACCTAAAAATCAGGGCCTTGCGTTAACCAGCAGTTCAGCCGCCGGGCCGTGCCCCAGGAAATGCACCGGGCTCGCACTGGCGCCATAGGCACCGGCACAGAACACCGCGACGAGATCGCCTTCCTCGGCGCACGGGAATCCGCCCTTGTCGGCCAGCCGGTCAAGCGGGGTGCACAAGCAGCCGACGAGGCTGGCTTCTTCTTCCACCGGCGCGGCGAACTTCGTGGCAATCGCGCTTGGATAGTTGCGCCGCACCACGGTGCCGAAGTTCCCGCTGGCCGCCAACTGGTGATGCAGCCCGCCATCGGTGACGAGGAAAACCTCGCCGTGGCTTTCCTTGCGGTCGATGATCCGCGTCAGATAAACGCCAGCCTCACCAACGAGATAGCGCCCGAGCTCGATGCAGAACGCGGTTTCTGCCAGTGCGTCCGGCAAGCGGGAAAGCTGTTCGGAGAGCGCAGCCCCCACCGCTTCGAGATCAAGCGGAACATCGCCCGGAAAATAGGGAATGCCAAACCCGCCGCCGAGGTTGCAGGCCGGCAGCACCGCCCCGCTTTCCTCCGCCAGCCGCGCGGCCAGCGCCAGCGTCGCGGCCTGCATTTCGGCAATCGCAGCGGCATCGAGCGTCTGGCTCCCGGCGTAGATGTGAAAGCCGCGCCACTGCGCGCCCGATGCGATGATCCGCTTGGCCAGCGCCGGCACCATCGCCGCATCGACACCAAAGGGCTTGGCGCCACCGCCCATCTTCATCCCCGAACCCTTGAGATCGAAATCGGGATTGACCCGGATCGCCAGCCGCGGTGCGCGGCCCAAACGCTCAGCGATGGCCAGTGCCCGCTCCGCCTCGCGCGCTGATTCCAGATTGAGTGTCACGCCACGCGCAATCGCCGCCTCGAGATCGGCATCGCGCTTGCCCGGTCCGGCAAAGCTGATCCGCTCTGCAGGCACGCCCGCAGCTTCGGCCATCATGAGCTCGCCGCCAGAAGCTATGTCGAACCCGTCGACCAGGCCCGCCATATGGCGCAGTACCGGCCCGAACGGGTTGGCCTTCATCGCATAATGGAGCCCCAGCCGCCCCGGCAGCGCCGCGCGCAACTGCGCCACGCGCGCGGCAATCAACGCACCATCATAGACAAACAGTGGCGAACCCGCCTCGGCCACCAGATCGGACGCCTTGCGCCCGCCGATGGCAAGCTCGCCATCGATCGCAGCATATCCGGCAGGGATGGGCCCAAGCGGCTTCATGGTTCAGCCCCCTGCCACGGCGGCCGATAATTCCTGGTAAAGACCCGTGCGGTCGAGCTTGCCATTGGGGCTCAGCGGCATTTCCTCGCGCCAATGGATCACGCGCGGCACCATGAAACCGGGCAGCTCGCGCGCCAGTGCTGCGGGCAGCGCCGCTTCGGCCTGAGCCGCATCGCCCTTGGCCCGCGCCACAAGGTGGATTGCCTGCCCCAGCGCCGGATCGGGCAGCCCCAGCGCTACCGCCTCGGCCACCAGCCCGGTTGCGATGGCGGCATCCTCCACTTCCTGCGGGCTCACCCGGTTGCCGCTGGTCTTGATCATCGCATCGCGCCGCCCGGCAAAGTGGAGCAGCCCCGCCGCATCGCGCCGCACCCGATCGCCCGACCACACCGCCATGCCGCCCATCCGCGAGAACGCCGGCGCCGGCTTGAACCGTTCCGCCGTCCGCTCGGCATCGCGCCAGTATCCTTGCGCCACCAGCGGCCCGGCGTGGACCAGTTCGCCCTCCTCGTCTGGCCCGGCCTCCCGTCCATCGTCCGCCACCACCATGACCTCGGCAAACGGGATCGCGGTGCCGATCGAAGTGGGATGCGCGTCGACCAGCGACGGATCGAGATACGTCGAGCGGAACGCCTCCGTCAGCCCGTACATCGGAAACAGCCGCGCTTCAGGAAACCGAGCCCGCAAGTTGCGCACCAGAGGCTCGGTCAGCGCCCCCCCGCTATTGGTCAGCCGCCTGAGCTTCGCCGCCACCGCCTCGGGCCAATCGAGTTCCGTCAGTTGCAGCCACAAAGGCGGTACGGCCGCAATCGTGGTGACGTCATGGCGCTCCACCGCCTTCATCACATCGCGCGGCATAAGATAATCGAGCGGCACCACCACCCCGCCCGCGTACCAGGTCGAAAGCAGCTGGTTCTGCCCATAATCGAACGCCAGCGGCAGCACCGCCAGCACGCGGTCGTCCTCGCCCACGCCCAGATAGTGCGCCACGCTCACCGCGCCGAGCCACATGTTGGCATGGCTGAGCATCACGCCCTTGGGCCGCCCGGTCGAACCGCTGGTATAGAGGATCGCCGCCAGCGCATCCGGCGCGGCCTCCGAAGGCCCCAGCGGCGCGAACTCTTCTGCCTCCGCCCAGACCGCGCCTTCCTCCATCGCCGACGCCTCGGCAAAATCATCCCCCTCAAGCGTGGAAAGCCGCCCCGCGTTCGAAAGGAGCAGCCGCGCCCCGCTGTCGGCAAGGATATGCGCAACCTGCCCGCGCTTGAGCAGCGGGTTCACCGGCACATGCACCAGTCCCGCCCGCACCGCGGCCAAGGGCATCAGGCAGGCAAGTTCGCTCTTGGGCAGCCACGTCGCCACCCGCGCGCCCGGCTCCGCCACCTCGGCCACGAGCCAGGCCGCCAGTTGTCCTAAACGCCGATTTAACGCCTCATAGCTAAGCGTGTGCGTTCTGAAGACCAGCGCTTCCGCGTCAGGCCGTCCCCGCAGCGCGAGGTGGTCGAGCGGATAGACGGTTGGATCGGGCGCTGCAGGCAAGCGGTTCTCTCGGGCGTAAAGGCAGGAACGGACAATTGGGTGTGACGGTCTATCACGCTGATTTGCGGGAAGCGCAAGCCGACCCGGCGCTCGCTGCGCTGCTCGGCCGTTCGCCCGTCAGCGCGCCGTTTGACCGGCTGGAGTGGCTCGCGCTCCTCGCCGAGCATTGCCTGCCCGGCAGCACCTGCAAGCTTGCTATCGCGCGCGAGGGCGATGCGCTTGCCGTCCTCCCGTTCTGCGAAGGCCCCGGCGGCGCCGCCCCGCTCGGCACCTGGTACAGCTTCTTCGTGCGGCCGCTGGCAAGTGATCCCGCAAAGGCCCCCACGCTTCTCGAAGCGCTGGCCCGCAGCCTCGCCCCGACCGGCGCTGTCCAGCTCGCGCCCATGCCGGAAGCCGAAGCCGCATCGCTTGCCAAGGCGTTCCGCGCCGCCGGCTGGATCGGCGTGGCCGAACCTTGCGACACCAACCACATCCTCTCGCTCGCGGGCCGCAGCTTCGCCGAATACTGGGCCGCCCGCCCCGGTCAATTGCGCGAAACCGTCCGTCGCAAAACCGCGCGCGGCAAGGTTTCCCTGCGTATCGAGACGGTTTTCGGCGAGGCCGATTGGGCCGCTTACGAGGCGATCTACGCGAAGAGCTGGAAGCCGCAGGAAGGAAACCCCGCATTCCTGCGTGCCTTTGCAAAGGCCGAAAGCGCCGCCGGCGCGCTGCGGATGGGGGTCGCCGAGATCGATGGCCAGCCCGTCGCCGCGCAGTTCTGGACGGTCGAGGGCGGCACCGCATGGATCCACAAGCTTGCGCACGATGAGGCCCACCGTGCCCATTCCCCAGGGACCCTGCTCACCGCCGCGCTTTTCCGCCACGTCATCGACGAGGACGACGTCCACACCGTCGATTTCGGCACCGGCGACGATCCCTACAAGCGGGACTGGATGGAAGCGCAGCGCCCGCGCTACGCGCTCCGGTTCTATCGCCCCGCCGCCGTCGGCCACTGGCCAGCACTCGCCCGCCTGGCAGCCCGTCGCATGCTGCGCCCCCGTGCCGGCGATGCGCTTGTTTCCCCGCAGGCCGCTGGTTAAGGCGCGCACCAATCCTTTCATCACAAGGCTTTAATCGTGACTTCGACCGACCAGACCGACACCGACCTGCGCAGCCTGTTGAACGACGTGCTCGGCCTTGGCGCCGCCCGCGCTGCCGCGCTGACGGCAGACAGCGGCCTGTTCGGCGCGCTTCCCGAGCTCGACTCGATGGCCGTTGCCGGACTGCTCACCGAAATCGAGGACCGCTTCGATATCGTGATCGATGATGACGAAGTCGATGGCGACATGCTCGGCACTTATGGCGATCTCCTCGCCTTCATCGCCCGCAAGCGCGGCGAGGCCTGAGCCGAAGCGTATGCCGGCAACCTGGCCTTGCCCCGGTCCTTCCGGCATTGCGGATGAATACGCCGTCCTGTTCGACCGCGCGCGCGCCGTCCGCCTGCTGATCGTGCCGCCGCTGTTCGAGGAAATGAACCGCACGCGGCGCATGCTGGTCGAAACCCAGCGCCAATTGGACGGGCTCGGCGTGGATTCGATGCTGCCCGATCTCCCCGGCTGCAACGAAAGCGGCCAAGTCTTCTCGGCGCAGAGCCTTGGCAGCTGGCGCGATGCCATGGCCACGGCCGCCCGGCACTTTGGCGCGACCCATGTCCTTGCCGTGCGCGGAGGCGCGCTGGTGTTTCCGACCGGCCTGCCCGGCTGGGTGCTCGAACCGCAAAAAGGCGCCTCGATCCTGCGCCAGCTCCTACGCGCCCGCGTCCTCTCGGCCAAGGAAGCCGGGCGCGAGGAAAGCAGCGCGGATCTGCTCGAACAGGGCCGCAACAAGGGCCTTGAACTCGCGGGCTACCGCCTCAGCGCGGCACTTGTCGCCGGGCTCGACGCCGCCGTGCCGCAGGACGAGGGGCAGCGCGTGATCCGCCAGTCCGATCTTGGCGGCAGCGCGCTCTGGCTGCGCAGCGAACCCGGCGAGGACCCCGCCCAATCCGCCGCGCTTGCCCGCCTGATCGCCGCAGAGGCGCAAGGCTGATGCGCCGCCACCTTACATTCCGATGCGGCCCGGACACCCTTGTCGGCACGCTCGACATGGAAGCCGCGACCGGCGCCACCGGCGTGCTGCTCGTCTCGGGCGGACGCGAAATCCGTTCGGGCAGCTGGGGCGGACAGACACAGATCGCGGCTAGACTTGCTGCCGAAGGCATCCCCGTGTTCCGCTACGACCGACGCGGCGTGGGCGAGAGCGACGGCACCGATCCCGGTTTCCAGCACACCCGCGAGGATATCGCCGCCGCGCTCGCCGCTTTCCGCGCCGCCGTGCCAACGCTACGCCGGGTGATCGCTTTCGGCAATTGCGACGCTGCTGCCGCCTTGATGCTCCACGGCGCCGATCTGGGGCTTGATGGCCTTGTCCTCGCCAATCCGTGGACGCTGGAAACGGACGAGGCCGATGCGGCCCCCCCCGCGGCGCTGCGCCAGCGCTATCTCGCCAAACTCGCCAACCCGCGCGAGGTCCTGCGTCTCCTCACCGGCGGGGTGAACCTCGCCAAGCTTGCGCGCGGCCTTCGCCAAGCGGCCTCCGCCCCGGTCAAATCATCGCTGGTCGATAGGATGGCTGCGAGCCTGACCCGTTTCACCGGCCCGGTCACGATCCTCCTAGCTACCGGAGACCGCACCGCGCAGATGTTCGAAGCCGTGTGGCCCGCCAGCGACCCGCGTATCCAGCGTCACGCCAGCAGCGGCCACAGCTTCGCCGGCGAGGAAGCGCAAACATGGCTGCTGGAGCGGCTGATCGACGCCACTCGCTAGACTGGTTACTCCGCCGCCACCGCCTGTGCAGCCGCAAAGGCGTGCTCGGCCAGGAAGCGCTCGGCATCCAGCGCCGCCATGCACCCCGTCCCCGCAGCCGTCACGGCCTGACGATAGGTGTGGTCCATCACGTCACCACAGGCAAACACACCCGGAATCGCCGTCTTCGGCGTGCCCGGCTGCACCACGATGTAGCCGCTCTCGTCGAGCTCCAGCTTGCCCTTGAACAGTTCGGTCGCCGGCGCGTGGCCGATCGCCACAAACGCACCGTCAGTTGCCAGCGAGGACTTTTCGCCCGTCACCGTATCGACCAGTTCAACCGCTTCGAGCACACCGCCCGGCGCGCCGGTGAAGCGTTCAACCGCCTTGTTCCACAGCACCTTGATGCGCGGATTGCTCATCAGGCGGTCCTGCAGGATCTTTTCCGCCCGCAGGCTGTCGCGGCGGTGGATCAGCGTCACTTCGGGCGAATGGTTGGTGAGATAGAGCGCTTCCTCGACTGCGGTGTTGCCGCCGCCGATCACCACCACCTTCTTGCCGCGATAGAAGAAGCCGTCGCAGGTCGCGCAAGCCGAAACACCCTTGCCGCCGAACTCCTGCTCGCCTTCCACACCCAGCCAGCGCGCCTGCGCGCCGGTCGCGATCACCAGCACTTGGCCTTCATAGACATCGCCGCTGTCGCCCTGCGCGCGAAACGGGGGGCCATCGAGGCTCACTTCAGTGATCGTGTCCCACAGCATCCGCGTGCCGACATGTTCGGCCTGCGCCTGCATTTCCTGCATCAGCCACGGGCCCTGGATCACATCGCGGAAGCCCGGATAGTTCTCGACGTCCGTCGTGATCGTGAGCTGTCCGCCGGGCTGCAGGCCCTGCACCACAATCGGCTCCATCCCCGCGCGCGCGCCATAGATGGCGGCGGAAAGTCCGGCCGGGCCGGAACCGATGATCAGCATGCGGGTCTTGTGCGTGGTAGCCATGAAATCCTCCAGTGGGAGCGGGAAATAAGACGCACCTGCGCGGAATACGAGTCCAGCCTTGAGGCTATTCCCCGATTTAGCCGTGGCAGGCTTCGAACACGGACCAGCCCGTCTTTGCCGCCAGCCGCTCGAGCGCCAGCGAACCAAGCTGCGAGTTGCCCTTCGCATTGAGGCCGGGCGACCAAACCGCGATGCTGGCCGTGCCCGGCACCACCGCCAGAATGCCGCCGCCCACGCCCGATTTGCCCGGAAAGCCGACGCGGAAGGCGAATTCGCCCGAATTGTCGTAGTGCCCGCACAGCATCATCAGCGCATTGATCCGCCGCGCGCGCTGCGGGGTCACGATGCACCGCCCGGTCGCCGGATCGCGCCCATCATGCGCGAGGAACCGCCCCGCCATGGCCAGTTGCCGACAGCTCATCGCGAGCGCGCACTGGTGGAAATAGACGCCCAGCGCCTGCTCCACCGGGTGCTGCAGATTGCCGAACGCGCGCATGTAGTTGGCGAGCGCCATGTTGCGATAGCCCGTCGCAAGCTCGGCCGCGGCGACTTTGGCATCGATGGTGATCGTCTCGTCTGCCGCCAGCGTGCGCACGAAGCGGAGCACGCCCGCGATCGCCTCGGCCGGGGCGCCGCCGGCCAGCAGCACGTCGGCCACCACGATGGCGCCCGCATTGATGAACGGGTTGCGCGGAATGCCGTGCTCCGTTTCCAGCTGCACGATCGAGTTGAACGCGCTGCCCGAAGGCTCGCGCCCCACGCGGCTCCACAGCGCATCGCCGACCATGCCCAGCGCAAGCGTCAGCGAAAAGACCTTGGAGACCGACTGGATCGAGAACGGCTCCTCGGCATTGCCGCCGAGATGGAGCGTGCCGTCCGCCATGACCACCGCGATCCCGAACCGGTCGCGCGAGATGCAGGCCAGCGGCGGAATATAGTCCGCCACACGCCCGCGCTCGGTCGCCTCGCGCATTTCTGCCGTGATCTCGGCAACAATAGAGCCAATGTCAGTCACGAACTTGCAGACCTCATTTCAGATGTTGCTTGAACCAGTCGACAATCCGTTCCAACCGGTCACGCTGAAAGCTCGGCCGCGCAATCCCATGGTTCTCGTCCGGATAACCGACCAGCCGGGTCGGCACGCCGGTGAGCTTGAGCGCCTGATAGAGCTGCTGCCCGCCGATCAGCGGCACGTTGTCATCGGCAATCCCGCCCATGAACAGCGTCGGCGTCTTGATCCGGTCGGCATGGAGCAGCGGTTCCGAAAGCCGCATCCACAATTCGGGTTCCTTCCACGGCGCGCCCACTTCCTGCGCATATTGCTGGATGTACTGATCCACCCCGAACAGCGCGAAGATATTGCCCTCGCCCGCCCCGCTGAAGGCCGCCTTGAAGCGGTTGTCGCGCACGATGAGGAAATCGGTGAGGATGCCGCCATAGCTCCAGCCGCCCACCATCAGGCGGGCCGGATCGGCAATGCCTTGCGCCACCGCCCAGTCGGTCGCGGCGTTAAGGTCGAGCACTTCCTTGTTGCCCCAGTCAGCCGCGATGGACGTGCCATAGGCATCGCCGCGCCCCGAACTGCCGCGATAATTCACCGCGAGCACCGCATAGCCCTGCGCCGCAATCCACTGGCGCATCGTATCGATCTCGTGCGCATCCTGCGCGGTCGGCCCGCCGTGGATCCACAGCACCGTGGGATAGCGCTGCCCCTCGGCATAGCCCGCAGGGAGCGTCAGCAGGCCATGAACCTCGCTACCATCGCTCGTCTTCGCGGCAAAATCGCGCACCGGGGACCAGGCGATGCCGGCATTCAGGGCGCGGTTGTGTGCCGTCAGCACGCGCATGGCGCCGCCTTCCACCACATAAAGTTCGGGCATCACGGCATCGCCGCTGGCGATCACCGCGCGTGGCGCTTTCGGGCTGCTGCTGCCACACTGGTCCGCAACGGCCAGCTTGCCATCGCCGAGCCGCTGGATCACGCCCGAGACAGGATCAATCACCGCCGCGATCTCGTGCCGGTCCTCGGCAAGGATCGCGCCAACCCGTCCGCCGCCTAAATCGACCAGCCGCTGCAAATAGATATCGGCTGTCGAGACGATGAGCCGGGTCTTGCCGCTGGCCACTTCGGTCTGGGCCAGATGCGGCTGGTTATACTGGTTGAGCTTGGGCTCGTTGCCCATCAGATGCGTGATCTTCGCCCCGTCGGCCGACCAGATCAGCGACTGCCCCGATGCCGAAGGTATCCTGGCCACCACGCGCGGCTGCGCGCCCGCCTTCGCTTCCACCACGGTCAGCCACTCCGTTGCCGGTGCATCCGTGTCGAGCGCATGGTTGGCGAGATAGGCGATGGTCTTGCCGTCCGGCGACCATTCGGCGGTGGTCACATCGAACGAATCCGTGGCGGTCAACCGCATCTCGGCCTTGGTTGCCACATCGAACAGCGCCAGATGCGCATGGTCCTTTGCGGTGATGAAGCCGGTCCCGTCTTCCTTGAACTTCACGTCATCGACCACCACCGGCAGCGGCCGTTCCGGGTCATCCTTGGGCGGCTCGGGCGCAGGATCGGTGATCATCAGCAGCAGGGACTTCGAATCCGGCGACCAACGGAATCCGGCGATATCGCCCTTCACATCGGTCAGCCTGCTCGCCTCACCCCCGCGGCGATCGAGCAGCCAGATCTGCGCCAGCTTGTCCTTCCCGCGCTTGGATAGAAACGCGATCCGCGTGCCATCGGGGCTGAACGAAGGCGCACTCGCGCTGTCCTCGCCGCTCGTCAGCTGCAGCGGCGCGCCGCCGGCAAGGTCCGCCAGCCACAGCGCGCTGCGCCGCTTGTCGGCCTTGAGATCGGCCTCGCCCACCACATAGACGGCCTGTTTGCCATCCGGCGCGCATTCGAGCCCGGAGAGCGAACGGAGCGCCAGAATGTCGTCGATCGTGACCGGATGGCGAACTGCGGGCGCACCGCCTTCAGCCATCGCCGGCAGTGCCCCGGCCAGTGCGCAAGCCGCCATGCCCCAGCCAAGACCCTTGCGCCATGTCGTTGTCGCCATTGAAATTCCCCCAAGAAACCGGACAAGCGTCAAGACTAACCACACGATCGCAGGGCAGGCAATCGGCACCTTATTCCCATGACATTACGGCCTATCCGGCTAGAATGTTACGATGGCAGGCCATCTCGAATTCAATACCTCGATGAGCGACGTTCTCGTCGTCCTCGGGGCGGCAGGAATCGTCATTCCGGCTTTCGCCCGCGCGCGCATCACTCCGGTGATCGGCTTCATCCTTGTCGGCGTATTGGTTGGCCCGTTCGGGCTTGGCCGGATCGTCGGCCAGTTTCCCGCGCTCTATTACGTCACGATCACCCGGCCCGAGGCGATCGCCCCGTTCGCCGAGCTTGGCGTGATCCTCCTGCTGTTCGAGATCGGGCTCGAACTCAGCTTCGGCCGCTTGTGGGCCATGCGCGCGCAAGTCTTCGGCCTTGGCGCGGCAAAGCTGCTGCTCTCCGCAGCGCTGCTCACACTCGTGCTCCTCGCGATGCGCCACGATATCCCTGCCGCCGCCGGGCTCGGCATTGCGCTCGCGCTTTCGTCCACCGCGCTGGTTCTGCCCATCGCCGGTACGCAAAGCCCGGTCGGCCGCCGAGCGCTTGCCATGCTGCTGCTCGAGGACATCGCGCTCGTCCCGATCATCTTCGTGCTTGGCGCGTTCGGGCCCGGCGGGACAAGCGGCGCCGCGCTCTTCGCGACGCTCTGGCGCGGCGCGATCATTGTCACCGTGATGCTCACGCTCGGCCGCTTCCTCCTCCCCCGCCTCTTCGCCAGCGCCGCGCGCACCAAAAGCCCCGAACTGTTTCTCGCCTTCAGCCTGCTCGTGGTGATCGCCGCCGCGCTCGCCACCGCGGGCGCCGGCCTCTCGCCGATCATGGGCGCGCTCCTTGCCGGCCTCCTTATCGCCGAAACCGACTACTCGCGCGAAGTCGAAGCGCTGACCGCGCCGTTCAAGGGCCTCGCACTCGGTGTGTTCCTGATCACCGTCGGCATGAGCATCGATGTGGGCGAAATCTGGCGCCAGCTTGGCCAGATCGCGCTCGGCGTCGCATCCGTGCTGGCTGCCAAGGCGGTCGTCACCGCACTGCTGCTGCGCGTCGGCGGGGCGAGCCGGGGCGTTGCTGCCGAAGTCGGACTGCTCCTCGCCTCCCCGTCCGAAACCACCCTGATCGTGCTGTCTGCCGCTGCAGTTGCGGGCCTCATCAGCCCGCAGAATGCCCAGTTCTGGCAGATCATCACCGCGCTTGGCCTCACGCTCACGCCGCTGCTTGCCATGCTGGGCCGCCGCATCGCCAGCGCGGTGGACCGCCCCGGTGATGCCCCGGTCGCTGCCGCCCCCAGCGATGCCTCAGGCCAGGCGCTTGTCTTCGGCTACGGCCGCGTCGGCCGCCTCGTCGGCGCAATGCTCGCGCGGCATGACGTGCCCTGGCTTGCAGTCGACGCCGATCCAGCCCTCGTCACACAGGCCCGCATCGCAGGCGATCCGGTCATCTACGGGAATGTCGCCAATGCGGCCTTGCTGGAAAAGCTCCACCTCGAATCCGCCCGCGCCGTCATCGTCACCATGGACGAACCCGTACTCGTCAGCCGCACCGTCCGCCGCATCCGCGCCGCACACCCGGAGCTGCCAATCATCGTGCGCGCCCGCGATGCGGATCACGCCGCCGAACTCTACCGCGCCGGCGCCAGCGATGCCGTTCCCGAAACGCTCGAAAGCTCGCTCCAGCTCTCCGAAGCCGTGCTTGTCGATATGGGCGTCCCCATGGGCCCCGTGATCGCCTCGATCCACGAAATGCGCGACGAACTGCGCGAGGCGATCATGCAGGGCGGCGGGCTCGAGCAGAAACCGCGCCTGAAAGCGGCTGGGCTGAGGGACCGCTAGGCCCCAAGCACACCCTTCGCCGCTGCAATCGCCTCGGCCGCCTTGGCGCCATCCGGACCGCCGCCCTGCGCCATGTCCGGCCGCCCGCCGCCGCCCTTGCCGCCCAGAGCCTCGACGCCCGCGCGCACCAGATCGACTGCGCTGACCTTGCCGACAAGATCCTCGGTCACGGCAGCCGCGATGCTCGCCTTGCCTTCGTTGACCGCCACGATCACTGCGACGCCCGAGCCCATGCGCGTCTTCGCCTGATCAAGCAGCCCGCGCAGTTCCTTGGGATCCATGCCTTCGAGCACCTGACCCGAGAACGTCACGCCGCCGACCTGCTCATCCGCCGGAGCCGCCGCCGTGCCGCCGCCCGATGCACCGGCCAGTGCCAGCGCCTTCTTTGCCTCGGCCAGTTCGCGCTCCAGCTTGCGCCGTTCATCGACCAGCGCTGCCACGCGCGCTTCCACTTCATCGGGCGAAGCGCGCAGCAGGCCGGCCGTGCGCCGCAGCGCTTCCTCGCGGCCCACCAGATAGGCCCGCGCGCCTGCCCCGGTCAGCGCCTCGATGCGCCGCACGCCTGAAGACACCGCGCTTTCGCTCACCACACGCAACAAGCCGATATCGCCGAGCGCACGCACGTGGGTGCCGCCGCATAGTTCGACCGAGTAAGGCTTTGCTCCCGTGCCCATGCTCAGCACGCGCACTTCGTCGCCATACTTCTCGCCAAACAGCGCCATGGCACCGGCCGCAATCGCGTCCTCGGGGCTCATGAGGCGCGTCGTCACCGGCGCATTGGCCAGGATCTCGGCGTTCACTTCATCCTCGACCGCCGCAATGTCGTCCGCGGTCAGCGCCGCCGGGTGCGAGAAGTCGAAGCGCAGCCGATCGGCCGAAACCATCGAGCCCTTCTGCGTCACATGCGCGCCGAGCCGCCGGCGCAGTGCCTCGTGCAGCAAGTGCGTCGCCGAATGGTTCGCGCGCGTCGCATCGCGCCGTGCAACGTCGATGGCCAGCTGCACCGCATCGCCGACCTTGACGGAGCCGGCCTCGACCGTGCCCTGATGCGCATGCAGGCGCCCCAGCGGCTTGGCGGTATCGTTCACCGCAATGCGCAGGCCCTCGACAGTGCTGATCGTGCCGGCATCGCCCATCTGACCGCCGCTTTCGGCGTAGAACGGGGTCTGGTTGGTGATCACGGTGACGGTTTCGCCCGCCCCCGCCTCAGCCACTTCCTTGCCGCCCTTGACCAGCGCAACGACGACGCCCTCGCCGATATTGGCGGTGTAGCCGGTGAACTCGGTCGCGCCCTCGCGCTCGGCGATGTCGAACCATACTTCGCTGTCAGCGGTCTGACCGGAGCCCTTCCACGCCGCGCGTGCCGCCGCCTTCTGCTGCGCCATGGCCGCTTCAAATCCGGCGCGGTCGACGCTCACCCCGCGCGCGCGCAGAGCGTCTTCGGTCAGGTCATATGGGAAACCGTAGGTGTCATAGAGCTTGAACGCCGTCGCACCGGGCAGGCTGTCGCCCTCGCCCAGATCGCCTGCTTCCTCGTCGAGCAGCTTGAGCCCGTTCGCCAGCGTGCGGCGGAACTGCACTTCCTCGCGCAGCAAGGTCTCTTCGACCAGCGGCTGCGCGCGGCCCAGTTCAGGGAACGCCTGGCCCATTTCGGTGACGAGCGAACCCACCAGCCGGTGCATCAAGGGCTCCCTCGCGCCCAGCAGGTGCGCGTGGCGCATCGCCCGGCGCATGATCCGGCGCAGCACATAGCCGCGGCCCTCATTGCTCGGCAGCACGCCATCGGCCAGCAGGAAGCTCGACGAGCGCAGATGGTCCGCGATCACGCGGTGGCTCGCGCGGCTCTCACCTTCGGCCTTGGTGCCGGTCAGGCTTTCCGACGCCGCGATCAGCGCGCGGAAGGTGTCGGTGTCGTAGTTGTCATGCTCGCCCTGCAGCACCGCGGCGATGCGTTCGATGCCCATGCCGGTATCGATGCTGGGGCTCGGCAGGTTCGTGCGGGTGCCGTCGGCGGCCTGCTCGAACTGCATGAACACAAGGTTCCAGATCTCGATGAAGCGGTCGCCATCCTCGTCCGGCGATCCCGGAGGCCCGCCGAAGATATGATCGCCGTGATCGTAGAAGATCTCCGAGCACGGCCCGCACGGCCCCGTATCGCCCATCGACCAGAAGTTGTCCGAAGTCGGAATGCGGATGATGCGGTCGTCCGAAAGGCCCGCGATCTTCTTCCACAGGCCGAACGCTTCGTCGTCGGTGTGATAGACCGTGACCAGCAGCTTGTCCTTGGGCAGCCCCCATTCGCGCGTCAGCAGGGTCCAGGCATGGGTGATCGCCTGATCCTTGAAGTAGTCGCCGAACGAGAAATTGCCGAGCATCTCGAAGAACGTGTGGTGCCGCGCGGTGTAGCCCACGTTGTCGAGATCGTTGTGCTTGCCACCGGCGCGAACGCACTTCTGCGATGAGGTCGCCCGCTTGGTCGCCCGCGTCTCGAGCCCGGTGAACACGTTCTTGAACGGGACCATGCCCGCATTGGTGAACATCAGCGTCGGGTCGTTGTACGGCACCAGCGGCGCGGAAGGCACTATCTCGTGCCCGGCGGAGCCGAAGTAGTCGAGGAAGGACCGGCGGATTTCGTTCGTCGAAGTCATGCCATGCCGATTAGGCGAGGCCTCGGCGCGGAACAAGCACGTTTCGGCCCTGCGCGTGCGCTTGTCCCCATCATGGATGGGTCAGATCCCGATTCTCAGGTGTTGTCGGCGGTCGCCGTCACCAGCCAGGCGGCCGCGGGAAAACAGACCCGCCCGCCAACGCTGCGCGATTGGACAAGCTCCAGCAGCCCCCGCTCGAAGGCCGCGCGTGCCTGATCCGGCAGGATGCGGATGGCCGCTGCGGCCGGGCCGATCCGGCTGAAGAACGAGAGCGCATCCGCAACCGGATTGGTCCCCGATCCCGCGACGTAGGCAAAGTCGAGGGGCTTGAACTCGATGTCGCGCCAGCCCTTGAGGCAGCGCCGCATATGATCGGGCTCGGCAAAAGCGAACGGCCCCGGTGGAAATTCGAGCGCGGGCGCAGGCTTGGCAGGCGGCAGCAACCGCGCGATGTCCATCGCCCAGGGGTTTTCCGCAGCGGGGCGGAAGCAGGAAAACACCATCCGCGCGCCCGGCGCGGCCTTGGCCGACAAATGAGCAAAGGCGGCGGGCGGATCAGTAAAGAACATCACGCCGTGCCGCGAGATATAGAGATCGGGCGCTGCGCCATCTGCCTGCCACGTGGCAGCATCCGCCACCGTGAAGGCGAGGTTGCCAAGCCCTGCCGAACGGTTCCGCGCCGCCTCGATCAATTCCCCGGAGATGTCGACGCCGGTCACCTGGGCTTCGGGCCGGGCAGCAGCAACCGCCAGCGAAAGCTCGCCCGCGCCGCAGCCCACATCGATCACCCGCTTGCCGGGTTCGGCCGCGATAGCCTCCAGAAGATAGGGCGTAAGCGCGGCAAAGCTGCGGTCGGTCCGCTCCCACTCTGCCGCCCAATTCTGGCCGACCCGGCCTTGCCACTCTTGCGCACCCGTCATGCCATGCAGGCTATGCCTCGGTGGCCCACCCGGCAAGCGTTAATCGGGCAAAACCGGTCAGGTTGCGAAATAGGGACCAGCCTTGGCGCGCGCTGCCTGCCACGCGGGCCGCGCGTGGATCGCCGCGACGAAAGCGGCAAGCTTCGGGTAAGCCGCGCTCATGCCCTGCATGACCACGACTTCGGCGGGGAAACTCAGCATGACATCCGCACCGGTCCAGTCATCGCCGATGAAGTGGCCCGAAGGACGCAGGATCTGTTCAAGATAGCCGAAGTGGGCAGCAAGCTGCTCATCGATGCGCGGACGCAGCGGTGCCCCCGCATCGCCAAGCCGCGAGACGTAGAGGTTGAGCAGGATCGGGGTCATCACCGAGCCCTCGGCGAAGTGCATCAGTTCGTTGTGCCGCAGCGCATCGTCGGTGCCCGGCGCGGGCTGCCATTTGCCGTCGCCATAAGTGTCGCACAGATACTGCACGATCGCCCCCGATTCCTCGATCACCCGCCCATCAACCTCAAGCAGCGGCGACTTGCCGAGCGGGTGCACCGCCTTCAGTTCCGGCGGCGCCAGGTTGGTCTCCGCATCGCGTTGATAGTGCTTCAGTTCATAGGGAACGCCCAGCTCCTCCAGCATCCAGAGGATGCGCTGTGAGCGGCTGTTGTTGAGGTGATGGAGGATGATCGACATCAGGCTTCCTTCCCGTGTTTGGTCTTGGCCGCAAGCTAGGTGTTTTCCGCGAGGCAGGGAAGCCGAAGAACAATCGATTTGACACCACGATGCCTGCGAGCGCCCTTCCCTCCACCCCTCAAGCCAAAACCGGCGCGTTCCTTCCGGGGAACGCGCCGGTCTTTGGACTGGCGGCAGGGTGCGGGGGGATAGAGGGGGCCCGCCGCCTGAAGGATCAGATGTCGTCGTCCGCGTCCGGACCAGCCATCAGCCCTTCGGCGACCTTGTCGGTCTGGCCGCGGATCGCGGCTTCCAACTTGTCGCAAAGTTCACGATTTTCGCGCAGGTAGTTCTTGGCGTTCTCGCGGCCCTGCCCGATCCGGATCGAATCGTAGCTGAACCAGGCGCCCGACTTCTCGACGACCCCGGCCTTGACGCCGAGATCGAGAATCTCGCCGATCTTCGAAATGCCCTCGCCGTACATGATGTCGAACTCGACCTGCTTGAACGGCGGGGCGACCTTGTTCTTGACGACCTTCACGCGGGTGGCGTTGCCAACGATATCGTCGCGGTCCTTGATCTGGCCGGTGCGGCGGATATCGAGGCGGACCGAGGCATAGAACTTGAGCGCGTTACCGCCCGTCGTCGTCTCCGGGTTGCCGTACATCACGCCGATCTTCATGCGCAGCTGGTTGATGAAGATCACCATACAGCGCGAGCGGCTGATCGAGCCGGTCAGCTTGCGCAGGCTCTGCGACATGAGGCGCGCCTGAAGGCCCACATGGCTATCGCCCATCTCGCCTTCGATTTCCGCACGGGGCACCAGCGCGGCGACCGAGTCGACCACGAGCACGTCGATCGCGTTCGAACGCACCAGCGTATCGACGATCTCCAGCGCCTGCTCGCCAGTGTCGGGCTGCGAAACGATCAGTTCGTCGATGTTGACGCCCAGCTTCTTGGCATAGACCGGATCAAGCGCATGCTCGGCATCGACGAAGGCAGCGGTGCCGCCCGTCTTCTGCGCCTCTGCGATCACGTGGAGCGCGAGCGTCGTCTTGCCCGAGCTTTCCGGCCCGTAGACCTCGATCACGCGCCCACGCGGCAGTCCGCCCACACCGAGCGCGATATCGAGCCCGAGCGAACCGGTCGAGATCGCCTCGACCTGCATGGTCTGTTTCGAGCCCAGCCGCATGGCCGAGCCCTTGCCGAATGCCTTGTCGATCTGTGCGAGCGCTGCATCGAGCGCTTTCTGACGATCCATGTCCTTGTCTTTGCCTTCCTGGATAAGCTTCAACTGCGCCGCCATGGCTTGCTTCCCCTTGCTAGAGATGGCTGACATGAACCGTCAACACCAGCCTTGTACCCATTTTGTTCTGTTGGAACAAGAGGGGAACGGCGTTCCTTGCAAAATCGGCAGAAACCGGTCTCACATCACGGATATTCCAAAGGAATTTCCGCGCGCAAGACCGGTTTCCATCACCGCACAGGCCAGATCTCGCCTAAACGGTGCAAAAAAATTATCAGGGAAGCTTGATTCGGAAGGTCCCGATCTGGTTGCCGCGCAGTGCGGTGGGATCTGGCATCGCGACCGGATCATCCGCCGCGACGTCGGTCTCGATGCTCGTGGTACGCTGGATCGTGGCGGCCGTATAGCGTTGCTGGAGGCGCAGGCCCGCCGTCACCGGCAGCCGGTTCTGGTTCCACAGCCGCACGATCACCCCAGCCCCGATCCCTTCCTCGGCAGGCTTGACCGCCCAGACCAGCGCCTGGGCGGAATTTGGGGAAAGCAGGCTCCACGCTTTCGAGGCAAGCAGCGCGCCCTTGAGCGGCCCGGTCGCCGGCCCCGTCACAAACGGATTCTGCGCCTCAAGCGCAAACCGCATCGCGATGTTCTGGTTGTAGGCGGCGTGCGGCAGCAGCGAGAAGCGATGGAGGAACTGGGTATCGCCCCCTTGGCCGGGGAGGCCGAGCCCGTTGATCCGACCGCCAGCCAGCACATCGATCCGCGGAGTCGTGATATCCAGCCGATGCGGATCGGACGTACCCAGCCGCATGAAATAGGCATCGCTGTTGGAGAGCGTGACGCCATCCCGACCGCTGCCCGATGTCATGTCGGCAAAGTGGCCCAGCGTGAGCCACTCGTAGAGCGTGTTCTGCGTGCGCGTGCTGAGCCCGCCCGAAGCGGCCTGGCGGGCCGGAATCACCGCGCCCACTTCCTCATGCCGCACCAGCGGCCTGTCGATCGCGAAGGGGAAGCTGTAGGTCTTCAGATCATTGAACCCGGCGGCAATCCGGTTCTCGAGATCGATCCGGCCCGAGCCGGCATAGACCGTCAGGCGCACCGTGCGCGGCTGCGGCCCATCGATGTCGGCACGCAAAGTGGCCGAAACCGGGCCGTTCGATTCGAGCACGACCGTGCCGGCCCCCTCGCCCAGATCGTTGAGCGCACGGCCGCCGTCAGGCCGCACCCATTCGCGCCCGGCGCGCCCCGGCTCGACCAGCGACTGGATCGCACCGCGCCCGTCCATGACGATCCGGTAGCGCGAGGTGATCAGCACGCCGCCTTCAAAGCGCGCCGTATCAGGCAATGCGGACGACGCAGCGACATCGCGAATGTCGTAAAGCCGGTAGCCGATCGAAGGCACCGATGTTGCAAGAAAGCGGATGCGCCGCTCGGAACCGGAACCGATCGCTTCTGCCGGCAGGGGAGTGGTTGTGCCCGCGACGACAACGCTGAAAGGCCCCGTGCCGGGATAGGGCACTTCGGCCGGCGCGGTGCGCGAATAGCCGAGCGCATTGAACACAAAGAAGCGCCTGCCTGCAGTCGTGCCGGGCACCAACTGGCTCATCCTCGCCGACGCATCGGCGAGCAGCGTATCGACGTAGCGCTCGATCGTGGCGACTTGCGCTTCCTGGAAGACGATCCGCGCACCATCGCCGATAACGCCGCCGCCCACGATGTCGTGCTCGAAGAACAGCCCCACCGAGCGCCATGCCGCATCGCGCGCGGCATCGCGACCGCTCAGGAAGGCCGGATCCTGCAAGGCGACCACGGTTGCCATGGCCTCGGCGCTGCGCAGTTTCTCGATCGCGCGCCGCACACGCGCCGATTTCTCGGCAATCGAGGCCAGCGCGAGTTCCCACTCGTTGCCATAGCTCACCTGTTCGGATGGCAGCGTGGCGCCATAGGTCTTCTCGAAATCGCGGAAGAAGTCCTCGGTGTTGGAGACGATCACGCGGCGGTCGGCATCGGAAAGATCCTGCGCGACGGCCGGGAAGCTGTTCACCCGGTCGCTCAGCGGCACGATCTGTTCGGCATCGTCCCAGCCCTGCCCGATCAGCCCGATCACATCGTAGGGCCAATGGCTGCGGAAGGTGGCATCGCTCGTGACAAACGGCACCACTTCACGCGGATAGCGCGCCTCGGCATAGCCGCCCGGGCCCTGGTTGCCGTTTGCGTCCACCGCCGAGGGAAGCCGGTGTTCGAGCGACATCCATTTGGTGAGCAGGCGCGAGCCGTCGGGCCCGGTCCACCAGTAGGCCGGGTTGAGCCGCTGCCCCGAGGCCGTCACTTGCGTCGCGCAGGCGCAGACGCCCCTCCAGCTGTAGAGCGCGCCGGCGCCGGCAAAGACCGAGCCCAGGCCCAGCGGCTGGGTCTGGTTCTCCATCGCAATGCCGAGCGTGAAACGCACACCAAAACGGCGCTCCAGACGGCCAGCGTAGTACATGTCGCGCAGCTGCGCTTCGAGCGGCATCGATCCGCGCACTTCGACGAGGGTGTTGAGCGGCATCGAGATGTGCCCGTCGCGCACGCGGTTCATCAGTCGCTGCATCTGCGCCGGCGTCCGCTGGCGCTCATATTCCCACATCCACAGCGAGCCGTCGGTGTTCCAGCGGGCCTGCTGGTCGGGCGGGAGCATCGCAGTCGCATCGATTTGATCAAGATAGGCATCGAGCGCGCGGGGGAAATAGTCGGAATAGGCTTCGGCACTCGCAGACCACATGTAGTCGGTGTGGTCATCAGGCGCGATGTAGATGCGCTTGGGCACTTCGGCGGCTGTTGCCGGAGCAGCGGACACAGTGGCACATCCTGCAAAAAGCAGGACCAGAACAGATGTTAAACGCATGGTAAACCAATCTTTTTCGAATCGCGCCAATTCGAAAATACCACGCGCTTATGACAAGAAACGAACAGATTGGTGGTAAACCGGCAAGCAAGATTGACAGACATTGGGGCACCCCTAATCTGTGCTGCAGCGCACCATGATCAAACCATGAGCACAGGCGGAAGTATCTTGATCAAATCTGTGGCAGTTTTCGCATTTGCCGCATCGTGCCTCGCGCACGTTTCGCCGGCCGCCGCGCAGGATGCAGCACATGCTGTCCGCGCAATCGCGATCAACGATCACCTCACCGCCTTCTATCAGGGGCGCCCGGAAGAAGCCTCGGTGCCGCCGGGCCCACGCCGCTGGCCCGATCTCGGCGCGATCTTCGTTGGCGTCGCGACTTACGCCATTCATGACGGCGATACGGCGCTGGTCTACGACACTTTCACCGATCCCGCCTCGGCGCAGTGGGTGCGCGATTGGCTCACCAAGGCCGGTGTGAAGCGCTTCATCCTTGCCACCAGCCACTGGCACCTCGATCACATCGGCGGCAACGTGGTCTATGCCGACAGCATGCGCATCGCGACCGAGGCGACCCGGGTGAAACTCACCGTGAAGCGTGCCGCGATCGAGGCCGGCACCGAGGAAGGCCCTCCCGCCATCCGCCCGCTGATCCTGCCGAACGTCGGGATTGCGAACGACAGCGTGGTGACGCTGATGATCGGTGGCGTGCAGGTCAAACTCCACCCGGTCGCGATCCACTCCGCCGACGGCCTCGTGATCGAACTGCCGGACGACAAGCTGCTCCTCGCCGGCGATACGCTGGAAGACACCGCGACTTTTGTGGCCGAGCCGGACTCGATCCCGCAGCAATACGCGGCGCTGGGTGCCATGCGCGGCTGGGGCTTCACGAAGATCCTGCCCAACCATGGCAATCCCGCGGTGATCGCGGCCGGCGGCTACGGACTCGGCCTGATCGACACGACGCGCGCCTATATCCGCGCGCTGGTCGAGCATTCGCACGACGCCGATTTCCAGAAACAGCCGCTCGCCAGCTTCGTCGGCGATGCGATCAAGCGCGGCGATGTCAGCCTCTGGTGGCCCTATCGCGATGCCCACGCCAACAATCTCGCGGTGGTGGCAAAAGCGTGGAAGGACAAGCCGGTCCCAAGCTTCGACGCAGCCCCCTGATCCGTCTCAGCGCGCTTTCAGAACGTCTTCCACCGCCGTGCAGATCTGCGCCACACTGAAGGGCTTGGCGAGGAAGTACATGTTGGGAATGTCGATCTCGCGCCGCAGCTGCTCCTCGGCATAGCCCGACATGAACAGCACCGGCAGCTCTGGCCGCAGCGCGCGAATCTCGCGGGCCATGGCAGGGCCGTCCATGCTCGGCATGACCACGTCGGAGACGACGAGGTCGAACTCCTCGGCAGCCGAGATAGCGCGGCCCAATGCCTCCAGCCCGTCTTCGCCGTCGCTCGCGGTGGTCACCTCATAGCCTTGCCGCACCAGCGCGCGTTCGGCGACCGCGCGCACAGTGTCCTCGTCCTCCACCAGCAGCACGCGTCCGCCACCGGACCATTGCTTGCGCTTGGGCGGCAGCTTGGCGGCGGTCGCCGCAGCTGCCGCTTCCTCGGCATCGGCTGCATCGGGGACGTGGACCGGGAAGTAGATCGAGAAGCGCGTGCCCTTGCCCACTTCGCTTTCGGCAAAGATGAACCCGCCCGATTGCTTGACGATGCCGTAGACCGTGGAAAGCCCGAGCCCGGTGCCCTTGCCCTTCTCCTTGGTGGTGAAGAACGGTTCGAATATCTTGCCGATCTGCGCCGGGGGAATGCCGTGCCCGGTATCCTCCACGATCAGCGCGGTATAATCGCCGATGGGAAGAATCTCGCTCTTCATCGAACGCACGTCGGCGGCGGTGACCCGCTTGGTCTTGAGCCGGAGCACGCCACCGCCCTTGGTCGCCGGAATGCCGCCCGGCGCGCCATTGCCGGTCATGGCATCGCGCGCATTGACCGCGAGGTTGAGGAGCACCTGCTCGAGCTGCACCGGGTCCGCCCGCACCAGCCCGAGGCCGCGGTCATGCGTCACTTCGAGCAGGATCTTCTCGCCCAGCAGGCGCTTCAGCAGGGTGGAGATTTCCGCCACCACATCGGGCAGCTGCAACACTTCGGGCCGCAAGGTCTGCTGGCGCGAGAAGGCGAGCAGCTGGCGCGTGAGGCTCGCCGCGCGGTTCGAATTGGCGCGGATCTGCTGGATGTCGTCGTAGTCGCTATCGCCCGGCGTGTGGCGCATCAGCATGAGATCGCAGTAGCCGATGATCGCGGTCAGCACGTTGTTGAAATCGTGCGCGACGCCGCCTGCCAGCTGGCCGACCGCCTGCATCTTGGTCGCCTGCGCGATCTCGCGCTTGAGGCGGGTTTCCTCGGACGAATCCTTGAGGCTGAGGATCACCGCGCCCTCGCCCAGCCCGCGCACCCCGGCAAGGCTGAGCGAAACCGGATCCTCGGGCGCGGTGCGCAGCCGCACCGCCACATCGCCTGCGCCACCGCTGCCTTGCGCAAACCGGCGCACCGCATCGGCGAGTGCGCCCTTGTCCTCGCGGATCACGAGGTCTGACGGATAGGGCGGCGGGCCGCTCTCGTCGTGCCCGGCGGCGCGCAGGAAGGCCTTGTTGGCAAACAGGAACCGCCCGTCGCGGTCGGTCATCGCCAGGCCCAGCGGCAGGCGCGCGAGCAGGGCCTCGATCTGCGGAATGCCGGTGCGGGTGTCACCCACCCCGCCCTGATTGTCGATCAGAAGAAACAGTGAGGCCGTCTGCGCCGGATCAGCCGCCACAGAACTTGTCGCCACGGCCTCGGGATCGGCAATCGGCACATGGAGCATGCGCACAGATGACCCGCGATTGCCCTCGCGCGCATAGAAGATGCGCTCCTGTTCGTCGGCGCTGAAGTAGCCGACAAAGTCGCTGCCCGCGATGTCTGCCTCAGCCTCGCCGGTGGCACGCAGCGCGAACAGGGAATTGGCCGCGTGGATGAGCCCGTCCGGCGCGACGACGGCAATCTGAATGCCTTCGCGCCCCAGCGCCTTGCCGACTTTACCGCGCACGTGGCCCATCACATCCTGCAGCGGATCACGGCGTACCAACGGGGCAAAGCGCCAGATCAGGAAGTCCTGCCCGCGTCCGGCCCGCTCGATTTCCAGCCGCCATTCGCGCCCACCGGCGATGATCGGCTCGATAGCAGCCTTGCCATCGCGCCAGGCGGCGCGCGCGGCACTTTCAAGCGCCTCGTTGGCTGCGCTTTCCAGCCCCGAAATCCGCGGCGGCGCTGCGCCGATGCCGAAGCATTCGGCAAAGCGCGCATTGGCGCAAGTCAGGCGGCCCGCGCGGTCGATGATGGCGGTCGCTTCCTCACCGCGTTCGATCGCGGCATGGGTGACTGACCAGTCGGGCGGCGCAAATTCGTTTGCTTCCGCCACCTCGCGCGGGCGCGTGGCAAAGCTGAGCGCGATGGCAAGGCAGCCCACGCCCAGCGCATATGCCAGCGCGGTAACCGCCTGTCCCGAAGCCAGCCACAGCAGCAGCGCGCTTGCCAGCACGGCAAAGGCGACCGTGAGCCGCTCGCGCCAGCGCGATTCCCGTGGGCCGTCTGTGTCGGCGGTCAACGCATTCACGCTCATGCCCGCGGGGTCCTCGCAGGACTCCGGGTGAGCCGCAGGCGCCGCCGCCGCCCGGTCCACCAGCGCCAGATCACGATTGCGGCACCATAACCGACCACTGCCGAAACCACCGCGATGGCCAGCAGCCCCAGCACCAGCGCGGGCGCGGCGGCGGAGACCAGCCAGTTCGCCCACTCGCCAAAACCCGCCCCCCGGTCGATCAGTGCCTGAAAAGTGGCAAGATCGGCATCGAAACCGAAGAAGCTCCCGACCCAAAGGGCGCAAAGCAGGATCATCGGTGTCGTCGCCGGGTTCGAAAGGAGCGTTGCTGCTGCGGCGAGCGGCACGTTGCCGCGAAACGGCACGCACATCAGCGCCGCGCCGACGATCTGGACGCCCGGGATCATCGCAAAGATGCCGACGAACAGCCCCACCGCAATGCCGCGCGGCACCGAGCGGCGATTGTAGCGCCACAGTTCGGGGCGGGCCGCCAGCGGGCGGACGAAGCGGCTTTTCACCAGCGTTTCGCGCGTCGGGATCATTCGCCGCGCCCAGCCGGAAAGTCCGCCCTTCATTTCGCTGCGATCATCCCGCTCCGAACGCGCCATCAGCCATGTTCGCGCATGATGCGCGCCTTGTCACGCTGCCAGTCGCGGTCCTTGATCGTGGCGCGCTTGTCGGCGTTGTTCTTGCCCTTGGCGAGGGCAAGCTCGACCTTGGCGCGCCCGCGCCCGTTGAAATAGACCGAAAGCGGCACCAGCGTCATGCCCTTGCGCTCCACCGCGCCGGTGAACCGGGCAATCTCGCGCTCTTTCAGCAAGAGCTTGCGCGGCCGCTTGGGCTCGTGGTTGTAGCGGTTGCCGTGGCTGAATTCGGGCACGTTGGAATTGACCAGCCAGACCTCGCCGTCCTTCACCTCGGCATAGCTCTCCGCGATCGAGCCCTCGCCGAAGCGCAGCGACTTCACTTCGGTGCCCGTCAGCGCGATGCCCGCCTCGTAGACATCCTCGATGAAGTACTCGAAGCGCGCGCGGCGGTTTTCGGCAACGATCTTCTTCTTGTCGAAGGCGGGCGGAGTAGGACGGACCATGGTCATCGCCATGTAGGCCGCTGCTGCCTGAAAGAAAAGGGAGGCCGCCGTCGCATTGCCATAACCTTTTGCCGTTCCGGCGCGAACACCGGAGCAATCAGGACTTGCCAAGCCCGCGCTGCAGCGCACAAAAGGCAGCGGGGGCGGGCAAGACGCAATCAGGGCGCAACATCGGCGCGACAAGGATCAAGCGGCATGGCCGGCACGAATACCCCTTCTCCCCATCACGCCGAAGCGCACGTGCTTGTGCTCCAGGGCGGCGGCGCGCTCGGCGCCTATCAGGCCGGCGTGTTCGAGGCGCTGGCCGCCGCCGGGCACGAACCCTCATGGGTTGCGGGCATTTCGATCGGTGCGATCAACGCCGCGCTGATCGCCGGCAATCCGCCGGAGCGCCGCCTCGAAGCCCTGCGCACTTTCTGGGAGCGCACGTCCTCGCGCGTTCCGTTCTTCTCGCCATTTGACGATGGCTGGGGCCGCCGGCTGTTCAACGAAGCCGCCGCCGGCGTGATCGCGATGAGCGGCATCCCCGGCTTCTTTTCCCCGCGCCTCATGCCGCCGTGGCTCGCCCTCCCCGGATCGGCCGAAGCCACCAGCCTCTATGACACTGCCCCCTTGCGCGAGACGTTGCTGGAGCTTGTCGATTTCGACCTGCTCAACAACGGCCCGATGCGCTTCAGCGTCGGCGCGGTGAACGTGCTCTCGGGCAACTTCACCTATTTCGACAACCGCGAGCGCCTGATCGGGCCTGAGCACGTGATGGCCAGCGGCGCCCTGCCCCCCGGCTTCCCCGCCGTGATGATCGATGGCGAGCCCTATTGGGATGGCGGCATCGTCTCCAACACTCCGCTGCAATATGTGCTCGATACGCGCGACGGCACTTCGCCGCTGCTGGTCTTTCAGGTCGATCTGTTCAGCGCGCGCGGGATGATGCCGCGTTCGCTCAGCGAGGCCATACAGCGCGAGAAGGATATCCGCTTCTCAAGCCGCACCCGGCTCGGCACCGATCTGCAGGTGCGACTGGAGGCGATGACCGCCGCCGCCGCCCGCCTCGCCGCGCGCCTGCCCGAAGAATTGCGCGCCGATCCGGACCTCATGGAACTGACGAGCCACGCCTGCGATTGGCCGGTGACGATCCTCCACCTGATCAACCGCAGCGAAAATTTCGAATCGCACAGCAAGGACTACGAATTCTCGCGCGGGACGGTTGAGGGCCACTGGACCTCAGGCCGCGCGGACGTCGAACGCTCGCTCGCCAGCCCGCGCTGGAAGAACCGCAAGATCCACGATTGCGGCATCGTCACACTCGATCTCGCCTGAACCGCAAAGGAGCCTCCCCATGGACCTCACCAACAAGATCGCCATTGTCACCGGCGCCGCCAGCGGCATCGGCCTTGCCATTGCCAAGCGCTATGCAGCGGCGGGCGCCAAGGTCGCCATTGCCGATCTCATGCTGGAAGCCGCCGAGGCCGCCGCCGCCGGGATCAATGCGGATTACCCCGGCGCGGCGATGGCCGTCGCCATGAACGTGACCGACGAGGATCAGGTGAACGCCGGCGTCGCCGCCGTGGTCGCGGCCTGGGGCACGGTCGATGTGCTCGTCTCCAATGCAGGCATCCAGATCGTCAACCCCATCGAATCCTTCGCCTTTGCCGATTGGAAGAAGATGCTCGCCATCCACCTCGACGGCGCGTTCCTCACCAGCAAGGCGGTGATTCCGCATATGTACAAGCAGGGCTCCGGCGCGATCCTGTTCATGGGCTCGGTCCATTCGAAGGAAGCGAGCCCGCTCAAGAGCGCCTATGTCACCGCCAAGCACGGCCTCCTTGGCCTCTGCCGCACGATCGCCAAGGAAGGCGGCCCCCACGGCGTGCGCACCAACGTGATCTGCCCCGGCTTCGTCCGCACCCCGCTGGTGGACAAGCAGATCCCCGAACAGGCCAAGGAACTGGGCATCAGCGAGGACGAAGTCGTCAAGAAAGTCATGCTCGGCCAGACGGTCGACGGCGAGTTCACCACCGTGGATGACATCGCCGAACTCGCGCTGTTCTTTGCCGCGTTCCCGAGCAATGCGCTTACCGGGCAGTCGCTGGTGGCGAGCCATGGGTGGTCGATGGGGTAGGGACTTGGGCGGATTTGCCGGGAACGAAGGACCGCTTGTGGAAATCGCGGGGGAGCCAGTCGGATGGTAGAGACTGGTGGGTGAGCGACAATTCACCCCTCGTTCACCGCCCGAGGCTTCAAAGCACTGGTCGTCGGCGATGCGAGATAAGCTATGAACACGTCAGAGACTACTGCCTTGAGCAAGGTTCCCGCGATCACACTAGGCTTCTGGATCATCAAGATTCTTGCCACAACGTTCGGCGAAACTGCCGGTGATACCGTGAGTATGAGTTGGCTGGGGGAAACGACTGCAACTGCGGGCCAGAGCGGCATCAATGGGTACCTCGTCGGAACCGCGATTTTCGCAAGTCTGCTCTTGGTGCTGGTCGCAGCACAGATACGGGCGCGCAACTTTCATCCCTGGCTCTACTGGAGCACAATCATCGCTTCCACTACTGCGGGAACCACGATGGCCGACTTCGCGACCCGGTCGATAGGCATCGGCTACCCGGGTGGCAGTGCACTGCTTTTCAGCATGGTATTGGCCAGCCTCTGGCTTTGGTATCGCGCGATGGGCTCAATCAATGTTGCGGACATTCACGCTCCGCGCGCGGAAGCGTTCTATTGGGTGACGATCACCCTCTCCCAAACATTGGGCACCGCGCTAGGTGATTGGCTGGCTGATGGCCCGCTGGGGTATCTTGGAGCCGCAACGGTGTTTGGTTCCGCGCTGGCCGCTTTGGCCCTGCTCTATTGGCGAACGGCGTTCAGCAGAGTGGCATTGTTCTGGGCCTCCTTCATTCTCACACGCCCGCTTGGTGCGACCGTGGGAGACTTTCTCGACAAGCCGGTTGGAAGTGGCGGTCTTGAGCTGAGCCGTCCGATCGCTTCTGCGCTTCTGATCGTGGCGATCGTCCTCTTGGTTGCTCTTGTGCCGCAACCGAAATCAGCGGGCGCATGAACATCGTTCGTTTGAGCGACAGCAACGAATTGGCCTTCCGACCAACAGAGTGGGAATAGAACCACAACAATACGATATGGTAGTGACCAGCTAGAATCGGACAGTCCCGCCCAGGCACACCCCATCCCCCACAAAGTTGCACAGCATGATCCGTTAGGTCACCTTACATTGACCACGCGGCTGGGCTAAAGCATCCGGGAATCCAGACCCGGCCGCTCCGGCCCCAAGCAAGCGCAGGCAAAACCATGACCAACCCGACCACTGCCGATCTCCTCCGCATCTTCGAACTCCAGCAGGCGAACCAGTGGAACGTGAAGGCCTCCAGCGCCGAAGTGCGCAAGGCCAAGCTGGCGGGGCTGAAGGCCGCAGTCGAGGCCCATGCCGATGCCATCGTCGCCGCCGTGCTCGAAGACACGCGCAAGCCCGAGGGCGAGATTCGCGTGACCGAGGTGATGAACGTCACCGCCAATATCCAGCGCAATATCGACAATCTCGATGCATGGATGGCGCCGACCGAAGTCGCCCCCTCCTTGAACCCGAACGACCGCGCGCAGATCCGCTATGAAGCGCGCGGGGTCTGCCTGATCCTCGGGCCGTGGAACTTCCCGCTCGGCCTCGCGCTCGGGCCGCTCGCGGCTGCCGTCGCGGCGGGCAACACCGCCGTGGTGAAGCTCACCGACCTCTGCCCTGCCACTGCAAAGGTCGCCGCCAGCATCATCACGCAGGCCTTCGATGAAAACGAAGTCGCGCTGGTCGAAGGCGATGTCAGCGTCGCCACCGCGCTGCTCGAACTGCCGTTCAACCACGTGTTCTTCACCGGCAGCACCCGCGTCGGCAAGATCATCATGGCCGCCGCCGCGAAGCACCTCGCCAGCGTCACGCTCGAACTCGGCGGCAAGTCACCGGTCATCCTCGATTCGGGCGCAGATATCGACAAGGTCGCGGCGCAGCTTGCCGGGGCCAAGCAGTTCAACGGCGGGCAGGCCTGCATCAGCCCGGACTATGTCTTCGTGCGCGCAGAACAGCAGGCGCAGCTCGTCGAAGGCTTCAAGACCAACGTCGCCAAGAACCTCTATGACGAGACCGGCGCGATCAAGAAGGAAAGCATCGCCCAGATCGTCAATCAGGCAAACTTCAACCGCGTGAAAGCGCTGTTCGACGATGCCGTGGCGCAAGGCGCGACCGTCGCCGTCGGCGGCACGCTGGACGAGAGCGACCTTACCATCCACCCCACGCTGCTGACCGGCGTCACCCCGCAGATGAAGATCCTGCAGGAAGAAATCTTCGCCCCCGTGCTGCCGGTCATGAACTACGAGAGCCTGGATCAGGCGATCGACTACATCGCCGCGCGCGACAAGCCGCTCGCGCTCTACGTCTACTCGGACGACGAGGCCAATATCGAGAAGGTGATCAGCCGCACCTCATCGGGCGGCATGACGATCAACGGCGTGTTCTCGCACTACCTTGAAAACCACCTGCCCTTCGGCGGCGTCAACGCCAGTGGCACCGGCAGCTATCACGGCTACTTCGGTTTCAAGGCGTTCAGCCACGAACGGGCGATCTATCGGCATATGTGAACGGCGACGCGACAAGACGGCGCGCCAGCGCCTGATGACCGGTCGGTCGATCCGGAGCGCGATTGACCGCACGGCGCAAAAAGATGAAGTCCCGCCGTTGTCATATGGCGCGGGCAGGCACATTCTCAAATCAAGGGCGCACGATTCGTATCTCATCCCGGGGGGACTTGATGAAGAACCTTATTGCGTCGGCGGCTGCCCTTTCTCTGGTGGCCACACCTGCCTTGGCCGAGCCCCGTCAGGCCAAGGCATCGAATGCCGAAAAGCTGCAGCGGCAGGCTGTGAACGATGTGCCGCACTGCACACGCAAGCTCGGTACGATCTCGATCATCGATGGTGATGATCCCAGCGGCTGGACCCAGTTCAATCTGGCCCCGCCGCAAAAGCTGCTCAAGGTCATCGTGCAGCGCTCCGGCTGCTTCAACCTTGTCGATCGCGGCAGCGGGCTCGATGCCGCCAAGACCGAGCGCGAGATCGGCAACACGCTGGGCCTCCAGCGGCGCTCGAACGTCGGGCAGAACCAGATCAAGGCGGCCGACTATGTGCTCGTCGCCGAAGTGCAGGCCGCCAACAGCAATGCACAGGGCAGCGGGGGCGCGGCGGCGGTCGGCGGGATCATCGGCGGTGCCTTCGGCGGCCTCATCGGCGGCATCCGCAGTCGCAAGCTTGAGGCCAACACAGTGCTTTCGGTCACCAATGTGCGCACCACCGAAACGATTGCCACGGTCGAGGGCTATGCGGCCAAGAACGACATCGGCTTCGGCGGCGGTGGCGGCTTTTTCGCAGGGATTGGCGTCGGCGCGGTCGGCGGCGGGTATGACAACACCGACATCGGCCGGATCGTCACGCTAGCCTTCATCGATGCCTATTCGAAGCTGGTGAACGATCTTGGCGGTATCCAGCAAGGCGCTGAAGGCACCGCCGAAGCATCGCCGACCAAGAGCTATGTGACGATTGCCCCCAGCACGATGCGCAAGACCGCGGCCGCCAGCGGCGCGGTCATCCGCACCCTTGCGCCGGGCTCGACCGTCTATCCCACCGGCAACAAGAACGGCTTGTGGTGGGAAGTGGCGGACGACAACGACAACGTTGGCTGGGTCCTCAACACCAAGCTGGAACCCGCTCGCTAACTGCTGCGCTCAGATCAGCCCCGCATGCTTCAAGGCCGCGTCCACTTCGGCGCGCGCCTTGTCGCTGCAGGGCACCAGCGGCAGGCGCAGTTCGTCCGTCAGGTAGTCATGCACCCGGCTGAGCGCGTACTTGACCGGGCCGGGTGAGGCATCCTCGAACATCGCGTAGTGCAGCGGGTAGAGCAGATCGTTGATCTCGCGCGCCTTTTCGAAGTCCCCCGCCGCGCAGGCCGCCTGAAAATCGGCGCAGAGGCGCGGCGCGACGTTGGCGGTCACCGAAATGCACCCGACCGCGCCTGCCGCGTTGGCCGGCAGCGCGAGCTCGTCATCGCCCGAAAGCTGGCAGAAGTTCTTGCCGATGCCCATGCGGTGGTCGGTGACGCGACTGAGGTCGCCGCTTGCGTCCTTGATGCCGACGATCTTGTCCGGATAGCGGCGCGCGAGTTCGCACACCGTCTCGGGCAGGATATCAGTCACCGTGCGGCCGGGCACATTGTAGAGAATGATCGGCAGGTCGTTGTTCTCGGCGAGATATCCGAAATGTGCGATGAGCCCCGCCTGGCTCGGCCGGTTGTAATAGGGCGCGACGCAGAGCGCGGCCTTGGCGCCGCTCTTGCGCGAGAAGGTCATGTGCAGGTGCGCGTTCATCGTGTCGTTGCTTCCGCAGCCCGCGATGACCGGCACGCGCCCCGCCGCCTGCTCCACGCAGACCTCGATCACGCGGTGGTGCTCGGCATTGGAAAGCGTGCTCGCTTCGCCCGTCGTGCCGCAGGGAACCAGCGCCGAAGAGCCGTTCTCGATCTGCCAGTCAACCAGCCGGCGAAACGCTTTCTCGTCGAACACACCGCCGCGAAAAGGTGTCACCAAAGCCGGAATGGAGCCGGAAAACATGGACTTTACCCTTCGATCTGCGCCAATAGGCGTCTGAGCGGCGCGTCATTTCACGGCCGTAACACGCGCCTGATAGGAAGACGAAAGCCGGAATGTCCAGCATGGAGATGAGTGTGAGCTTGCGAAAGCTGCTGCTGAGCGGTGCATTGCTCCCCGCGCTGGCCGCTTCGGCAGCCTGCCATGCCAGCGATGTGGATACCGGTGCCACCGCGTGGGACGCCGCGCGCGCCAAGCTTATCGCGCAAGGCCAGGGCCCGATGGCGCAGGCGATCAGCCGCTGGCAGATGCTCACCGCGTCCGATCGCTATGCCTTCAGCGACTATTCGGGCTTCATCCTCAGCTATCGCGGCTTTCCCGAGGAGGAGAAGCTGCGCCGCGCCGCCGAAGCCGCGCTCGATCGCCAGAGCGCCGATGCCAGCGCCGTTGTCACCTTCTTCGACCGCGTGCCACCGCTGACCAATCCGGCGCGCGCGCAATATGCCCTTGCCCTGAAGGCGCTCGGCCGTCCCGAAGCCGATGCCATGGCCCGCGCGGCCTGGCGCGGCGGCGCGATGAGCGAGGCGGCCGAAGCGGCCATCCTCGCCGGCTGGGGCGGCACTTTCACGCCGGATGACGAGGATGCGCGGATGGACGCGCTGCTCTGGGCGGGGAACCCCTCTCCTGCAGCACGCCAGACCGCGCGGGTCAGTGCCGCCCGGCGCGGACTCTTCGCCGCGCGGCAGGCGACGCTCATCGGGCTCGATCCCTATACCGCCGCCGAAGGCATCGGCACGGATGTGCTCAACTCCGACCCCGGCTTCATCTATTCCCGCGCGCGCCAGCTGCGCCGCAAGGGCAACGGCGCCGCCGCGCAGGCGCTGATCGCCAATCGCCCGCTGCTCGCCCGTCCTCCACTGAGCCGGGACAAGTGGGTTGAGGAACTCCTCGCCAACGCGCGCGGCGCGGCTGCGGCAGGCGATGCCCGCTCGGCCTGGCGCATTGCCGCCGGGATCGATGATGCCTTCGCAGGGGGCGAGGACGTCAGCCAGATGCCCTACGATCTGCGCGACGACTATACCTCGCTGATGTGGCTGGGCGGTCAGCAGGCGCTGCGCCAGCTGAACAACGGAGCCGACGCCGCGCCGCTGTTCTGGCGCTATGGTTCGGCGGCGCGCACGCCCGGCACGCGTTCCAAGGGCTTCTACTGGGCGGGCCTCGCCGCTGCGCAGGGCGGACAGGCGAACGATGCGCAGCGCTATTTCGAAATGGCAGCCGCCTATGCCGACCAGTTCTACGGCCTCCTCGCGCTCGAGCGACTGGGCCGCCCGGTCCCGCGCTTCGTGGCCGATGCCGATGTCCAGCCGACGCCGCAGGAACGCGCCAGTTTCAACGCCTCGCTCCTCACCCAGGCCGTGCGCGAAGCCGCGCGCGACGCCGAATGGCGCACCACAGTCCGCTTCTTCCGTGCCATCAGCGACCAGCAGCAGACCAAGGGCCAGCACATCCTTGTCGCGCAGCTCGCGCGCGACCTCGGCCGGCGCGATCTCGGCGTGATCGTCGGGCAGGCCGCCGCCGCGCGCGGATATCTCGATTTCCAGCACGTCGCCTTCCCGGTGATCCCGGTGCCGCAGGGCTATGAACACGCCTGGACGATGATCCACGCCATCGCCCGGCAGGAAAGCCAGTTCGCGCAGAACGCCGTCAGCCATGCCGGCGCGCGGGGCCTGATGCAGCTGATGCCGGCCACCGCCAACGAGCAGGCGGGCAAGCTCGGCCTCTCCTACTCCAGCTCCGCGCTGATCGACGATGCGGGGTTCAACCTGCAAGTCGGCGGCGCCTATTTCCAGCGCCTGCTGACCTACTACAATGGCAGCTACCCGCTGGCCGTCGCCGCCTACAACGCGGGCGCGGGCAATGTGAACAAGTGGCTGCGCGCCAATGGCGATCCGCGTGCAGGTGGCATCGGCTGGATCGACTGGATCGAGCGCATCCCGCTTTCCGAAACGCGCAACTATGTCCAGCGCGTGATGGAAAACGCAGTGGTCTACGAAGCCATGTACCCGGACAAGGCCAGCTACACCGGCGCCAATCCGCTCAGCCATTTCCTCGGCAAACCCACGCCCGGCTAACTCCCCTCCCGCATGCGGGAGGGGCCGGGGGTGGGCCTGTCAGCGCCTTACTCCGGCAGCATATCCTGCAGCCGCGCGAGCAGCTTCTGGATGTTGAGCGCCGCCAGCTTGAAGGTCTCGACGTCTTCCTTATTGTTGTCGGCCTTGGCTTCCTCGATCGCCTCGGCATAGCCTTCGAGGTCCGCTTCCAGCGCGTCCACCAGGATTTCGAGTTCGTCTTCGGTCAGTGTCAGCGCGATGGTCTTGGCCATAAATTCCTCGTCGGCAATATGATGCCCCGCCCTAGGCGCACCCAGGCACCGGGGCAACCTTCCAAGCACGGCCATCCCCCGCTACACGGCGAACAATGCAAGTAGATGGCAACCCGATCACCCCCGCCGGCATGGCCGCGCTGCGCGCCCGCTATGACCACCTGCTCGGCACCGAGCGGCCTGCCATCGTCGAGGTTGTCAGCTGGGCCGCGGGCAACGGCGATCGCTCGGAAAACGGCGACTACCTCTACGGCCGCAAGCGCATGCGCGAGATCGACCGCGAGCTCAACTTCCTCGCCAAACGGATGAAGGCGGCCCGCGTCATCGATCCCGCCAGCCAGCCGGACAAGACCCGCGTCCTCTTCGGCGCCACCGTCGAGATCGCCGACGAAGACGACGCGCGGCTGACCCTCACCCTCGTCGGCGACGACGAGCAGGACGCCACCGCCCGCCGCATCGGCTGGAGCGCCCCCATCGCCCGCGCCCTGCGCGGCGCCAAGGTGGGAGACTTGCGCAAGGTCAAGCTCCCCGGCGGCGAAAAGGAATGGGAAGTGATCGCAATCACGTATCCCGAGGGCTGAATTCCTCTCCATTTTTGCGAAGCACAAATGGGGAGGTGGCTCGCCGCAGGCGGGTCGGAGGGGTAATCAGCGAAACGGCGCGTTGAGCCGCACAATCGCCCAATTGAGCCAAGCCGCAAAGCTCACCCACGCCAGATAAGGCAGGATCAGCTTCGCCGCGAAGGGCGAGATCGGCCACAGGCCCACGACCAGCGCCACCAGCGAGGACCACAGGAACACCACCTCGATCAGCGCCCAGTCCGGCCGCCGCAGCTTGAAGAACAGCGGGCTCCACAGGAGGTGAAACAGCGCATTGGTGGCAAACAGGATGACCACGCTCATCCGCGCCGCATCATCCACCGCCGCCTCCCACGCCGCCGCCGCAGACCACGCCGCCAGCCCCAGGATCACCGTCCACGCCGGGCCGAACAGCCAGTTCGGCGGCTGCAGGCGGGGTTTACGGAGGTTCGCGTACCAGGGCCCGATCGGCGTCATCAGCCCGCCCACAGCGCCAAGAGCAATCGCGCCGCCGGCGGCAACGAGAACGGGTGTCGATATCACGGGAGAGCGCCGATCATGCGGGAGGAAAGCAAACCGCATTCTGACAGGTTTGCCGCCGGCGCAACAGCCTTTTCAGCCTCCCGCATGGATCGGGCAATCATGGGTTCCTGACGGCAGGCTGCCGGAAACCCTTGCGCGCCAATTGAGGCAGGGCTCAGCCATTCGCCGCCATCATCCGGCCAACATCGGCAGCACTGATGCCTTCCAGCGCCAGACCATAGCCCGCGCCGCCATCGATGATCCGGCGTAGCTTCTGTGTCAGCGCGATGCGGGTGTAGCGGCCCGTCAGCGGCGGCAGCGCGGCGATGCCGTCGGCAATCTCGTGCGCGCGCGCCAGCAGCCGCTCCTGCGGGACGATCTCGTTCACCGCGCCCCATGCCTGTGCGGTCTCGGCATCGAGCACCTGCCGCGTCAGGATGAAATAGCGCCCGCGGATCGAGCCGATCACTTCGGGCCACAGCAGGTTCACCCCGTCGCCGGGCACAATGCCGAATTCGAAGTGCGGCTTGTCCTGAAACACCGTCTCGGGCGTCGCCAGCACGATGTCGGTCAGCAGCACATATTCGCTATGCAGCAGCACCGGGCCATTAAGCGCGCTGATCATCGGCACTTCGATGTCGAGGATGTTGGAGAGCACCTTGCGCCCCTCGCGCAGGATCTTGTCGAAGCCTTGCGGGCTGAAGAAATCGAACCCTTCCGGGCTGATCGAATCCATGAAGGCATCGCCCGAACCGGTCAGGATGACCGCACGGTTCTCGCGGTCCTCGCCGATGGCGTGGAACAGGTCGACGAACTGCTCGTGCGTGTGCCCGTCGAACACCAGCTTCTCGCCGCCGGTGTGGAAAGTCACCTCAAGCACGCCGTTGTCCTTGCGGCTCAGCCGGGCATTGGGGAAAGCGTCGCGATAGGTTGCAAACTTGGCCATGTCCTGTTCTCCACTGGGATCCCCTCGGGATCGCTGGGGGCAGAATAAGCGATCGACGGACACGCACATCGCCGCACATTCTCAGAATATCCATGCCGCCCAGGAATAGGCCGCTCACCCCTCGCCTTCCGCAGCCCCAGCCGCTATCAGACCCGCCATGGCCAGCCCCCGCTTCTTCATCATGCGCCACGGCGAGACGGTCTATAATGCCGCCCGCCGCCTTCAGGCGAACCACATCCACACCCCCCTCACCCGCCTCGGCGCGGAGCAGGCCTTGGCGATGGGCGCCGCGCTGCGCGGTGTGCTGGGGGACCGTCCCGATGTCACGCTCCACGTCTCCGAAACCGGCCGTGCGCTGCAGACCATGGCGATGATCGCCGATGTGCTGGGGCTCGACTGGTTCGCGGCCCGTCGCACGCACGATCTCAAGGAAATCGACATGGGCTCGTGGTGCGGACGGCTCTACGACGATGTCGAGACCGAAGTCGGCCCCATCGTTATCGCCGATCACCTGCTGCGCCCCGCCCCCGATGGCGAGGACTACCCGATGATCGCCGCCCGCCTCGCCAACTGGCTGGCCGAAGTGGGCGATGCGCCGGGCGATCACGTGGTCGTCATGCACGGCATATCGAGCCGCGTGCTGCGGGGGATGATGGCGGGCTATCCGGTCCACCCCGATCTCGGCGCGCCCATCGCCCCTTCGCTGGTGCAGGGCTCGATCGCGCTGGTGCAGGATGGCCGCGAGACTGTCCTGTTCGGCTCCGAGCGGGGCAGCGAGCACGCCTGATGGCCGAGATCGTCAATCTGCGCCTTGCCCGCAAGGCCGCCGCGCGCCGCAGCAAGGAGGCCGAGGCCGCCGCCAACCGCCTCGCCCATGGCCGCACCCGCACCGAGCGCGAAGCAACCCGCACCGAAGCGGAGCGCGCCACCCGCCTGCTCGACGGCGCCAAGCGCGAGGGACACGACTGATGCGCTCCACCAGCGAGGACACCAGCGTCCGGCTCTACCACCTCTCGGACGGCCCCGAGGGCGGCGCGGCACAGACGCTGCTCTATGGCACCCTCGCCGAAGCGCTCGCCCTCGCCGCGCAGCAGCCCGAAGAGATTCAGGCCGATCTTTTCATCGCGACCGACAACGACGTCGTCGCCTATCTCGATCTGGTCGATCCATGAGGCGCGCCCTTCTCGCTGCCGCGCTGCTCGTCGCATCCCCCGCCATGGCACGCGACAGCCTCGGCATCTGGAACAACTGGGGCGCCTTTTCCGATGCCGGCGTCCCGCGCTGCTATGCCATCGCCATGGCCGACAAGGTCGAGGGCCGGATGAACGAGCTGCAGCCCTACTTCACCGTCGGCAACTGGCCCCGCCGCGGCGCGCGCGGCGAGATCCACGTTCGCCTCTCGCGCAAGATCGGCCCCGGCGCCACGGTCACGCTCTCGGTCGGCGGGCAGCGCTTCTCGCTCGTCGCAGGCGCCGCCGATGCCTGGTCCGCAGACCGGCGCATGGACGCAGCCGTCGTCGCCGCAATGCGCTCGGCCTCCAGCATGAGCGTGACGGTGCGCAGCGCAGGGCGCAATTTCACCGATACCTACACGCTCGCCGGCGCCGCCTCCGCGATGGACGCCGCACTGCTCGGCTGCGCGCAGAACTAGGGCCGGTTTGCACGGGCGCGCGCTTGGCCCTATATGCGCGCGATGCAGCAGATAACGCCGATGCCGATCCCGGGACTGATCGATCCCGTCCCCGTCCCGCGTGAGGTGACCCCGCGCGCCGATGGACGCGTCGATCTGATCGGCCTCAGCCGCAAGCAGATCATTGCTGTTTTCGAGCAGGCCGGGCTCGATGCCAAGGCCGCCAAGCTGCGCGCCAAGCAGGTGTTCCACTGGCTCTATCACCGCGGCGTGACCGAGTTCGAGGCGATGACCGATATCGCCAAGACCATGCGCCCATGGCTGGCGGAGCGCTTCGTGATCGGTCGCCCCGAAGTGGTCGAGGCGCAAGTCTCCAGCGACGGCACCCGCAAATGGCTGCTGCGCACGGCGGACAATCACGATTTCGAGATGGTGTTCATTCCCGACGCCACGCGCGGCACGCTCTGCGTCTCGAGCCAGGTCGGCTGCACACTCAACTGCCGCTTCTGCCACACCGGTACGATGCGGCTCGTGCGCAATCTCACGCCGGGCGAGATTGTCGGCCAGGTCATGCTCGCGCGCGATGTGCTAGGCGAATGGCCGCGCGGTTCGATGGCGGGTCTGGACTTTGATGATGCCGAGGACGACGAGGCATCGGACTACACCCCCGATGGTCGCCTGCTCACCAACATCGTGATGATGGGCATGGGCGAGCCGCTCTACAACTTTGACCACGTCCGCGATGCGCTGAAAGTGGTGATGGACGGCGACGGCCTTGCCTTGTCAAAGCGCCGCATCACGCTTTCGACCAGCGGCGTCGTCCCGATGATGGCCCGCGCGGGCGAGGAAATCGGCGTCAACCTCGCCGTCTCGCTCCATGCCGTCACCAAGGAGGTGCGCGACGAGATCGTGCCGATCAACCGCAAGTACGGCATCGAGGAACTGCTGCAGGCCTGCGCCGATTATCCCGGCGCGTCCAACGCCCGCCGCATCACGTTCGAATATGTGATGCTCAGGGACAAGAACGACCGCGACAGCGATGCGCACGAACTGGTCCGCCTGATCAAGCAGTATGGCCTTCCCGCCAAGGTGAACCTCATCCCGTTCAATCCCTGGCCCGGCGCGCCTTACGAATGCTCGACCCCGGAGCGGATCAAGAGCTTCGCCAAGATCGTGTTCGACGCGGGTATCTCCGCCCCGGTGCGCACGCCGCGCGGCCGCGATATCGATGCTGCCTGCGGGCAGCTCAAGACCGCGGCCGAACGCAAGTCCCGCGCCGAGGTCGACCGGCTCCTTGAAGAGAAGCAGGCCGCGCTCGGCTGAGGGCGATCAGCTTGCCGAAAAGCTGCTCGAAAGCCGGAAGGTCGTCTGCGCGCCCGCGCCGTTGACATAGCGCACGCGGTACAGCGTCGCCGTGCCGACCGCCCCGCACAAGCGCACCGAGAGATTGGCACCGCTGCCCGCCGCCAAGGCCTGGCTGGCGATCGCCTGATAGCTTGTGCCGGTATCGAGCGACTGGTCGATGAAAAGCGTACCAGCCTGATCGGCGAACGCCGTCGCATTGAAAAAGGCGAACTGGGCTGCACTGTTGGCCCTGCCCGTCCCTGTGAACGTCGCCGAGGCGGCCAGCGCGGTCGTGCTATCGGTGAAGCCGTTGCCAAGGTTGACACTGCCCGAGATTGTCGCCGTGCCGGTCACCGAAACGCTGCCGATGCCCGCACTGCCCCCGGCGAGCGAGACACCGCTCGACGGGGCAACCTCCTGCTTCTGGCTGAGCACCACCGATACCGTCCCGCTTGTGTATGTAGAAACGCGCGCGCGCACGAAAGCAGCCGAGGAGACGTAGGTATAGATGCCTGCAGCGGTCGAGGTGGTAGCCGGTGCCGCATTGGCCACGGCGGCAGAAATGACCGGAAGCGTCACCCAATTGATGCCATCGTTCGATTGCTCGTACGTGATCGTGCAGGAAGTTCCGGCGCTGGTGACCTGAAACGAGCCACCCATGTAGAGATTGTTGCTCGTTGAAACCACGACGGCAGCCGATGTCACGCTGCCCGCCAGCGTCGCGCCTTCGCTGCACGAACGGTAGATGGCCGAAAGCCAACCGGTGAGACCTGTCCCGCCAGTGGGCATCGTGGTGCCGGTGATGGCGGTTGCAGCGGGCTCGAGGTTGGCAAGATCGCTCGCCAGGCCCACCGAAAGGCTTGCCGCTGCTGTCTTGAGCCCCAGGCTGGCGGGAAGCTGCCCGGAAATCGCAGCGAGCGAGGTGTTGGTCGTTGTCTGGTTCGCAGCGGTTGCCGCGCCGTTTGGAAGCGGGAGGCTGACTGCACTCACCGCTTGGGTCCCCACACTGCCGGCAAACGCAACGGGCAGCGGAGCGTCGGTGCTGACAGTCTGGGCTGTGCCGTCGGCATTGGTAAAGGCAACCGCATTTGCGGGCGTGAAGAGCGCAGGGAAGGTGACAGGCGGATTGGGCATGAATTCTCTCCAGACAGATGGGCAGAAGGGACTGGCAAGATCAGGAATAACCCATTTGGTTCATGTAGGAAAGCTATGTGAACCACTATCCCAGTTCGTCGCACTCTGCCCTCGCCTTGTCGCCTTTGCGGCCGCGTTCATCTGTGGTTGGGCATCATGTCCGCAGGTTCGAGCGAAGAAGTCCGTCACGTCGAAGATCATCAAGAAGGATGCTTCTCCATGAACAGGTTCATCACGGCCGCAGTCCTTGCCGCAACCACACTTGGCGCCGCTCCGGCGCTCGCCGATCCCCCGTCGTGGGCCCCGGCCAACGGCCGACGCGCCCAGAGCGGCGAATACGATCAGTATGGGCGCTACGTCGAACCACGTCCTATCAACAGCCGGGATCAGGTCTGGCGCGGCCGCGACGGGCGCTACTATTGCAAGCGCAGCAACGGCACGACCGGCCTCGTGATCGGCGCCGTCGGCGGTGCTCTCGTCGGCCGCGCCATTGATACGCGCGGTGATCGCACGCTCGGCACCCTGCTCGGGGCGGCAGGCGGCGCCCTGCTCGGCCGGGAAATCGAACGCAGCGGCTCGCGCTGCCGCTGACGCATCGCTCTTATGCGCTGCGTGGCTTGCCCGCGCGGCCATGGCGCGCCATAGGCCGCTTAACGTTCTTACCGGTCAATGAGGTCGCCGATGTCGATGATTTTGCTTGATGCCGCGCTGCGCCGTCTGGTGAAGCACGGCACGCTCACCCTTACCGAGTCCTCGGGCCGCAAGCGCCGTTATGGCACAGCGGCCCCGGGCTGGCCCGATCTCGGGCTCAAGCTCCATGATGCGCGCGTGCCCGGCACCATCGCCCGCAATCCCAGCCTCGGCATGGCCGAATGCTTCATGGACGGGCGCGTCACGATCGAGAACGGCGACATCATGGATTTCGTCGGCTTCATCCGGCGCAACAACCCGTGGGACAAGGGCGGCGATCTCGACAACCTCAACTTGTTCGACAAGGCCCGCGTGAGAATCACCAACCGGATCGGCCAGATCAACCAGCGCCGCTCCTCACAGCGCAACGTCGCGCACCACTACGATCTCGACGACCGGCTCTACGATCTCTTCCTCGATCCCGCGCGACAGTATTCCTGCGCCTACTGGGACGAAGGCGTCACCACGCTGGAAGAAGCCCAGCTCGCCAAAATGGACCACATCGCCGCCAAGCTCGACCTGAAGCCCGGCATGCGCGTGCTCGATATCGGCTGCGGCTGGGGTGGCCTCGCGCTGCACCTTCACAAGATCTCGGGCGCCAGCATCCACGGCATCTCGCTGAGCGTCGAGCAGATCGGCTACGCCAAGGCCTGGGCGGAGCGGGAAGGCGTCGCCGACAAGGTGACCTTCAGCCTCACCGATTACCGCGAGCAGCAGGGCCCGTTCGACCGGATCGTCTCGGTCGGCATGTTCGAACATGTCGGCGTGCCGCAATACGAGACCTTCTTCCGCAAGTGCCACGATCTGCTCAGCGAGGACGGCGTGATGCTGCTCCACACCATCGGCCGCGCAGGTCCGCCCAGCGTCACCGACGATTTCACCCGCAAGTATATCTTCCCCGGCAGCTATATCCCCTCGCTCAGCGAGACGGTGAAGGCGATCGAGCCGTGCAAGCTCATGCTCACCGATTGCGAGGTCCTGCGCCGCCACTACGCGCTGACCCTGCGCGAATGGTACAAGCGCTGCGCCGAGCAGGAAGAGACGATCACGCGCATCTACGACGCGCGCTTCTTCCGCATGTGGCAGTTTTATCTCGCGGGCGCTGCGACCGGCTTCGAACACGCCGATCTCCTCAATTTCCAGCTCCAGATCGTGCGCAACCGTGATGCCCTGCCGCTGACGCGCAACTACATCAACGAGACCGAACTGGGCTACCGCGCCGCGCGTAAGGGCTGATCGCTCCCAACAGGTTGCACCGCGCGCGCGGCCCTGCTAGCCGCCGCGCCATTCTGTACCTGTCCACGGGAAGCTGGCTGCCATGTCCGATATCAAGCGCGTCGTCCTCGCCTACTCCGGCGGTCTCGATACCAGCGTCATCCTCAAGTGGCTGCAGGTGACCTATGGCTGCGAGGTGGTGACGTTCACCGCCGATCTCGGACAGGGTGAGGAGCTGGCGCCGGCCCGCGCCAAGGCCGAACTCATGGGCGTGAAGGCAGAGCACATCTACATCGACGACCTGCGCGAGGAATTCGTGCGCGATTTCGTGTTCCCGATGATGCGCGCCAATGCCCGCTACGAAGGCGATTACCTCCTCGGCACCTCGATCGCGCGCCCGCTCATTTCCAAGCGCCTGATCGAGATCGCCCGCGAGACCGGTGCCGATGCCGTCGCCCACGGCGCCACCGGCAAGGGCAATGATCAGGTGCGCTTCGAGCTGTCCGCCTATGCGCTGGAGCCGGGCATCAAGGTCATCGCTCCGTGGCGCGAGTGGGATCTGACCAGCCGCACCGCCCTCATCGCCTGGGCAGAGGCACATCAGATCCCGGTGCCGAAGGACAAGCGCGGCGAAAGCCCGTTCTCGACCGACGCGAACCTCCTCCACACTTCGTCCGAAGGCAAAGTGCTCGAGGATCCGTGGCAGGAGACGCCGGACTACGTCTACAGCCGCACGGTCAATCCCGAGGACGCGCCGGACACGCCGGAATACATCACCATCGACTTCGAGAAGGGCGACGGCACCGCGCTCAATGGCGAGGCGATGTCGCCCGCCACGCTGCTCGCCGCGCTCAATGAGCTTGGCCGCAAGCACGGCATCGGCCGCCTCGATCTGGTCGAGAACCGCTTCGTCGGCATGAAGAGCCGCGGGATGTACGAGACGCCCGGCGGCGAAATCTATGCCCGCGCCCACCGCGGGATCGAGAGCATCACGCTCGACCGGGGCGCCGCGCACCTCAAGGACGAGCTCATGCCCAAGTATGCCGAGCTCATCTACAACGGCTTCTGGTTCAGCCCGGAGCGCGAGATGCTGCAGGCCGCGATCGACCACAGCCAGGCCAAGGTGAACGGCACCGTCCGCCTCAAGCTCTACAAGGGCAACGCCAGCGTGGTGGGCCGCAAGTCGCCCGACAGCCTCTATTCCGAGCGCCACGTGACCTTCGAGGACGATGCCGGCGCCTATGACCAGAAGGACGCGGCGGGCTTCATCAAGCTCAATGCCCTCCGCCTCCGGTTGCTGGCGCAGCGCGGGCAATAAGCGCCGCGACGAATCGTCACAAAACTAAAACAAAGCGGATTCCGCAGCTTGCGAAGTTGTCCACCAGCCATTCGGCTGCCTGTGGATAACTTCGCATTTTCCTGCTTGTGCGACTCACCCACGAAGCGCAGCATCTGTCTTGTCGAGAGGGAAACGAAGCCTGAAAAAAGCGCCGCAAGGCACTGATTGAAAGGCATAAATTTCCTGATCGGGCTAGACTGGAAAGTATGCAATGAAACCACTTTCGGCGTGCTGAGGCGCGCTTTGGAAGCGGCGGATTGCAAACCGGAAGGGCTGGCTCCGGAGGCCGGAATGGCGTCCCGAAGCACAGTGAAAGCGGCAAGGCCGATGGTCGCAAGACCGGGGGCAAGCGCCGGCGGAAACGGAGCGAGGGGCAGCACGCCAAGCCGCGCGGAAGGGCCCTTGTCTCCCCCCGGGAGGAACCGTCCGAAGGTGAGGCCGCAAGGCCGGGCTGACGGGAGCGGCGCCCGAGGAAGAGCGCAAGGAAACACGCTCGCAGCGGCAGGACGCGCGGCAACGCGCAGAACGCGGTACGGGCACCAGCGACTGCCAGGCCCATGTGGTCAGGAACTGCGGACGCCGCAGGACTGAAGGCTGAGCGGACAAGGAAGCGCCTGCTTGCAGGCGGGACCGGACGGCGAAGCGGACTGGAGGAAGACCGTTCGAAAGGACGGGAACCGAAGGGCAGGGAACGGCGGAAGGACGCGGTGAGCTCAGGCGCTGGAAAGCCAGAGTGCCAGCAGCGGCGACAGTGGGGGCCGGCAGCAATGCCGGCCCCCATTTGGCTTTCGGGGCAACCGGTTTCCCGCCTCCGCTTTCCGGCTCTCGCCTTCGGGCATACTCCCACCAGAAACCGGCCGAGGAATCCGGTTTCGGGACGAGGTTGACACGGTTGACACAGTCCTGAGCAAAAACTGCCAAGCCCTGACACGGCCCTCCCCCCTGCCTGCAACCGGCTGAAACCGGCGGCACTGAGATCGATTCGCTACACACCCCGCCATCATGCGGCAGAGCGGCAGATGTAGGACAGCGCTTTATAAATAACAGACGCGTCTGTTATTTATGGCGACGGACTTTGGCCAAGGGTTGCTGGCTGTGCCGTAGGGCGCGAAGTGGGACGAAGCGGTCGTTCAAGAACATCATGTCGTAAGACCGACATCACTAAAAGCTGACGTTAGAGCCCTTTCCGACCAATCTGGCTCTCCGTGATTGCGTCAGGAACCTTCTCGGCAAGGAGGGCCATGCAGTGCGGGCTGGTAGCCCGTGCCAGCGGCGCGACGCTGCCTGAGTTTCATTCGCCGAGGGGCTTCCTGAAGCAACCCCGAAGGGGCGGGCCGCTTCTGGCCCATGGCCACGTTGATCGTCGGTCACTATGGGCCAGCATAGCTCCCTCCTCTCGCCTTGCGCCCTGTCTGGTTCTTTGGGCCAAGATCGACTCCGTCACGGTGAGCCAGATTGGTCGGAAAGTGCTCTCAACGGGCAACTCTGCAAAAACCGAGTTGCAGGATTTGCCACTCAGCAGGCATCTTCTGTCGAACCCTCCTCACAGATCGTCGGCTTGGAGCGGGCATTTGATAGCAACGTTCGCGCTAGGCTGAAGTTTTTCAAAGCGGATCGCCGAACCTCAGGTTTTTACGTAACGCAGATTTCCGTATCCATTAGCGGGTAAATGGTAGGCGCGTGCAAGACCGCTCGTACCTCCACATTCACTTCATTCTTGGAATATCTTGATCATGTTTGGTTTTGGGAGCACCGCGCTGTCAAAATTCGATGATGCTCTGTTGCAGCTTGTCAAAAACACCCAAGCAATAATCCAGTTTTCGCCGGATGGAACCATATTGGAGGCCAATGAGGCGTTTTGCAGCGTAGTCGAGTACAGCCTTCGCGAGATCCAAGGCCGCCATCATCGCATGTTTTGCGCGCCAGAGATTGCTGATAGCCCCGAATACAAGGAGTTCTGGGCTGACCTCAGGGCAGGCAAGAGCTTTACAGCGCGCTATCCCCGCATAACTAAATCCGGCAAGGAAATCTGGATTCAGGCAACCTACGGTCCGGCATTCGACGCTCGGGGTAAGGTTGAACGGGTCGTAAAGATCGCGACCGATGTCAGCCCGCACCGCCAGGCTCGGAATACCGTTCTGACCGCGATGCAGGCGCTTGAGCGAGGTCAGCTCGACCAGCAAGTTCCCTCAACCGGAATCGAAGAATTTGACGCCATCGGCACAGCCTTCAACGCTGCGGTTGGCAAACTTGAAGAGATGATTGCCGCTGTTCGCGCCACGGCAACGGATGTTCTGGACGGCTCCGATGAGATCCGTGCAGCTTCGGAAGACCTTGCCTTGCGCAACGAACAGCAGGCCGCCAGTCTCCAAGAGACCACTGCTGCGGTCGGACAGACCGTTAGCCTTACGCGCCATGCAGCCGCCAGCGCCAGTGTAGCCCGATCGGCTATTATGCAGACCCATACTCGTGCCACTCAAGGCGGCGTTGTAGTCGGCAAGGCAGTGGTAGCGATGGGGGCGATTGAGCGATCGGCGAAGGAGATAACGCAGATCATCGATGTGATCGACGGGATCTCCTTTCAGACCAATCTCTTGGCCCTCAATGCGGGTGTCGAGGCGGCGCGCGCCGGCGAGTCAGGTAGAGGCTTTGCGGTCGTTGCCAACGAGGTCCGCGCGCTTGCCCAACGTTCGGCCGACGCAGCGCGTGATATCAAGACCCTCATCGAAGCGTCGACTGCGCATGTGGCTGAGGGGGTAAGCTTGGTAGGCGAGACCGGCACCTTGCTAGCCGAGATTGTCGGACAAGTCGGCGCGATGACTCAGCAGGTGAACGAAATCGCCGAGACAACCGCCGCGCAAGCGACCAATCTCGAACAGGTGAACTCTGCGGTCACTACTATCGGTCGGATGACCCAGCAGAACGCAGCCATGGTCCAGCAATCAACTGCGGCAACCCGCAGCCTTTCGAATGAAGCCCAGCGGCTGGGCGATCTGGTCTCACAGTTCCGGTTGAGCGGTACGGTGAACGGAGCGGGTGTTTCCATGTCAGTACGGACTCGTCCGGCGCATAACCGCCTGGCACCGTCAGAAACTGCTGCTCGCATGCCTACCAGCCTGGTTCCCGCTCCACTTTCGCACGTGGTCGGCAATCTCGCCATCAAACCTACTCACCGCAAGGACGAGTGGAGCGACTTCTAGCTTCGAGGCTACAGTGGCACGCTTGAAGACCGCTATGTGCCCGGTCGATGCACTATCTCTAAGAGGAATTGCGGCTAAGAGGAGCACCGGGCGCTCATTGGGTCGGGTGTGACTGACCGACATTGGTCGTAACCTGCCAGCAAGAGCGCCGCAAACAGCCCCCCACCCTCAGCGCTTGACGCAATCCTTGAAGACTGTTCAGATTTCACTTCGCCGAGGCGCTGCCTCCCCGCACGCTCGCCGAATCGGAGTTTGCCTATGTCCATGGTCCTGACCGTCAATCGCCGCAAACGGAGCGTGGACGCCGATGCCGACAAGCCGCTGCTGTGGGTCCTGCGCGAGGATCTGGACATGCCGGGCACCAAGTTCGGCTGCGGTGCGGGCCTCTGCGGGGCGTGCACCGTCCTGCTCGATGGTCAGGCGGTCCGCTCGTGCCAGACCCTCATTTCCGAAGCGGCGGGCAAGCAGATCACCACGATCGAGGGTGTGACCGCGCTGCCGGCCGGGCAGAAGGTGGTCGAGGCCTGGACCAGGATCGACGTGCCGCAGTGCGGCTATTGCCAGGCCGGGCAGATCATGTCGGCCACCGCGCTGCTGACCGCGAACCCGAAGCCGAGCGCGGAAGACATCCTGCTCGGCATGAACGGCAATATCTGCCGCTGCGCGACCTATGTGCGGATCGAGCGGGCCATCCGCGAAGCCGCCGGGCTGGAGACGAAAGCATGAACCGGGACCGGACCAAGGGGATCGACCGCCGCTCGTTCATCGCGGCCTCGCTCGCGGCGGGTGCGGCGCTGACGTTCGAGGCGAAGATCGCGCTGGCGGCGGGTCCGGGCGTGGCGGAAGCGACCATGCTCAACGCGTTCATCCGCATCCTGCCGGACAACAGCGTGATCATCGGGGCGAAGAACCCGGAAATCGGCCAGGGCATCAAGACGATGCTGCCGATGCTGCTGGCCGACGAGCTCGATGTGAGCTGGGAGCAGGTGAAGATCGAGCAGACCGATGCCAACGAGAAGCTCTATGGCCCGCAGGTCGCCGGTGGCAGCACCGCGACGCCGATGAACTGGCTGCCCGCGCGGCAGGCGGGGGCGGCGGCGCGGGCGATGCTGGTTAGCGCCGCGGCGGCGCAGTGGAAGGTCGACGCCGCGAGTTTGACCACCGCCGGCGGGCGCGTCGTCGACAAGGCCGGGGGCCGCAGCGCGACCTATGCCTCGCTGGCCAAGGCGGCCGCCGCGCAGCCGGCGCCCGATCTCGCCAAAGTGCCGCTCAAGAAGCCGAACGAATTCCACATCATCGGCACGCCGAAAAAGGGTGTCGATACGCCGAAGATCGTGCGCGGGGAGCCCTTGTTCGGGATCGATACGCGGCTGCCGGGGCTGCTGCATGCCGCGATGGTGAAGTGCCCGGCAATCGGCGGCACGCTGGCCAGCTATGACGACAGCGCGGTCAAGTCCGCGCGCGGCGTCGTCGCGGTGGTGCCGATCAGCAGCGGCCAGTGCCCGGCGGGCAAGCAGGATGCGGTGGCGATTGTCGGCACATCGTGGTGGGCGGTGCAGAAGCTGCGCGACAAGCTGGTGGTGCAGTGGGACATCGCCGCGCAGCAGGGTTTTTCGACCGAACTCTATGCCAGGCAGGCCGCCGAAGCGCTGGGCAAGGCGCCCGATGCCACCTTGTTCAAGGCGGGCGATGCCGATGCCGCCCTTGCCAAGGCGGCCAAGGTCGTCACCGGCGATTACAGCTATCCCTTCCTCGCCCACGCCACGCTCGAGCCGCAGAACTGCACGGCGCTGTGGCATGAAGGCGGGACGGTCGAATTCTGGGCGCCGACGCAGAACCCCGGCAATGGCCGCAAGGATGTGGCGGCGATGATGGGCATCGCGCCCGAGGCGATCACCATCCACATGACGCGGATCGGCGGCGGGTTCGGCCGGCGGCTGATGAACGACTACATGGTGATGGCCGGACAGATCGCGAAGGCCGTGCCGGGCCGTCCGGTCAAGCTGCTGTTCGACCGCACCGACGACATGCGCAACGACTATTACCGGCCCGGTGGCTGGCACCGGTTCACTGCCGGGATCGATGCGAGCGGCGCGCTGGTGGCGTTCAAGGACCACTTCGTGACCTTCGGCGCGAACGGCAAGGCGATCCGCGCGGCGGACATGCCGGCATCGGAGTTTCCCGCCTCGGTCGTGCCCGATACCCATCTGGCGCAATCATTCCTGACGACCAACCTCACCACCGGCTGGCTGCGCGCGCCGACCTCGAACGCGATGGCGTTTGTCTACCAGAGCTTCATGGACGAAGTGGCCGAGGCGGCGGGAACCGACCTTCCCGCGCTGATGCTGCGCACTTTGGGCGCCCCGCGCGATCTGCCGACCGAACGCCCTACCGTGGTGTTCAGCACGGCCCGCGCGCGTGCGGTGATCGAGCGCGTGGTGGCCTTTGCGGGCTGGACGGGCAAGCCCTCGGCAGTGCCCGGCAAGGGCCGCGGGTTCGGCTTCTATTTCAGCCACCGTGGCTACTTCGCCGAAGTGGTCGACGTGACCGTTACGGACGGGGCGGTGAAGGTCGACAAGGTGTGGATCGCGGGCGACATCGGTTCGCAGATCATCAATCCCCTGAACGCCGAGCACCAGGCGCAGGGCGCGGCGATCGACGGGCTGGCGCAGGCGCTGGTCTGGCAGCCGGTGGTGCAGGAAGCGGGCGCGGTGCAGACGGTGACGTTCAGCGATTTCCCGCTGCTGCGCATGGATGCCAAGCCCGCCGAGATTGCGATCAGCTGGGTCAAGAACGACTATCCGCCGACCGGACTTGGCGAGCCGACGCTGCCCCCGGTCATTCCCGCGGTTGCGAACGCGATCCGCGCCGCGACCGGCAAGCGCCTGCGCAGCCTCCCGCTGCAACTGGCCTGAACAGCATTTTTCGCGGGGCAAAACGAATCTTCGCAAACGCACAAAATGGCGCAAGTTAACGATTGACCAATCCCGTACAGTTGTACAGAATTCGAGTCGTGCCGGAGGGGTAACGGGGATAATTCTTCAGGGGGCTTTACGCAGATGGACGTTCCAGGCGCGGCAGACGATGCATTCCAGGCCCTCGGCCATGACCTCGCCTCGCCTGCGCCGCCAGCGCCTTCGTCCCGCAGCCCGATCCTTCGCCGCCTGACCGCCGCGCTGCTGTTTGGCGCGGCCAGCCTGTTTTCCGCCTCGGCGGTGATCGGTCAGGCCGGCCTCCCCGCTGACGAGGGGATCGAGAAGGAAGACGGCATCCCGGTGACCGATGCCCTCACCCGCGAGAAGTGCGGCGCGTGCCACACGGCGGACGACAAGGGCAATCTCTCGCGCATCTCGTGGGTCCGCACTACGCCCGAAGGCTGGGATTCGGCCATCAAGCGCATGGTCCGGCTCAACGGGGCTGTGCTCACACCCGAAGAAGCGCGCCATATCGTGCGCTACCTCGCCGATACGCATGGCCTTGCGCCCGAAGAAGCGAAGCCGGTCCAATACCTCGTCGAGAAGCGGGTGATCGACGAAACCAATATTCCGAGCGAATCCGTGCGCACCAGCTGCGCCGCCTGCCACGCCTTTGCCCAGCCGCTATCTTGGCGGCGTTCGGCGGCGGAATGGAAGAACCTGCAGGAATTCCACGTCGCACTCTATTCGCAGGCCGATGCCCAGTATCGCCGCCCGGCGGTAGACCGCCCCGGCGCGGTGTTCGGCCAGACCGAGCCGATCGTGAACAAGCCTGGCATGATCCCGGTGACAGCGGGACAAGTGGCACTGGAGTATCTGCGCAAGGTTGCCCCGCTCAAGACGCCGGAATGGACCGCGTGGGAAGGCCGCAAGCAGGCGCCGCGCCTTGCCGGCAAGTGGCTGGCAAGCGCATGGCTGCCGGGCAAGGGCCTGTTCTACGGCACCTTCACCGTAGCGCCGGGCGCTGCGGAGGGCGAGTTCAAGACCGAAACCGCACTGAAGAACCTGGCCGATGGCGATGTGCTCAGCGCACCGGGCGGCGGGCTCGTCTATGGCGGCTATGCCTGGCGCGGACGGTCGGTACCGGCAGCGGCCCCCACCGCACCCAATGCCTTCAACCAGCCGCTGCGCAGCACGATGATGTTCGGCACGGACCGCCGCAGTGCGTCGGGCCGCTGGTTCTGGGGCGATTATCAGGAATTCGGCTACGACGTGACGCTGACCCGCGCCGACGGCAGCCCGGTGATCGGCGCGGTCTGGCCCGCTTCGATCAAGGGCGGCAGCAAGGCGCAGACGGTGCACATCTATGGCGACGCCTTCCCGGCGGGGCTGACGGCAAAGGACGTCGATCTGGGCAGCGGGATCACCGTGACCAAGCTGGTTTCGGCCGCGCCCGGTGAAGTCGTCGTCACGGTCGATACAGCGGCGGACGTGAAGCCTGCGGTGCACGATGTCTCGGTCGGCTCGGCGGTGCTGGCCAATGCCCTGCCCGTCTACCAGAAAATTGCCTACCTCAAGGTCAGCCCAGAAACCGGGATTTCGCGGCTGGGTTCGGGCAAGCGCACGCCGGGCTACGCGCAGTTCGAAGCCTGGGGCTTTGACGCGGGCGCCGATGGCAAGCCCAACACTGCGGATGACGTCAAGGTCGGCGTGGTGCCCGCCGAGTTCCACATCGAGGAATTCCAGGCGACCTATTATGACGACGACAAGGACTTCGTCGGCAAGCTCACGCCGACCGGCTTCTTCACCCCCGCAAGCGACGGACCGAACCCCGAGCGCAGCGGCAATCGCAACAACTACGGCGATGTCTGGGTGGTGGCGACCGCGAAGGACGAGAAGGATGCGACCGGCCAGCCGCTGACGGCGCGTTCCTACCTTGTCGTGACGGTGCCCGCCTACAAGCGGTGGGACAATCCGGGGGTATCGCAGTGACCACGACCCTCAACCACCGCTATCGCAGCGGCGAAATCCACGAGTTCCGGGCGCAGGGCGCGGACTTCATCTATCTTGTCACGGCAGGGGCGATCTTCGCGGCCGACGAGATGACCCGCAAGGTGCTCGATCTGCTGGGGCAGCATGGCGAGCTGGATCACGACGATCTGGTCCGCGCGCTGGTCGCCGATGGCATTTCCGCCACCGATGCCGAGGAACTGGTGCGCGAGCTGCGGCTGGCGCGGGCCATCGAGTCTACGCAGGTTCGTCACGCGCTGATGCCCGCCGCGCCCCCGGCGGACTATCCGCTTCAGGCGCTGGTGCTCAACGTCACCAACCAGTGCAACCTCGCGTGCACCTATTGCTACGAATTCGGCGCGGACAAGATCGCGACCCCGGCGGGCAAGCCGAAGTACATGTCGCTGGAGACGGCAAAGTCCTCGGTCGATTTTCTGCTGCGCAGCGCGGATCGGCGCGAGGCGGTGCACATCACTTTCTTCGGCGGCGAGACGCTGATGAACTTCCGCCTGCTGCGCGATGTCGTGCTCTATGCCGATGAAGCGGCGGCGGCGGCAGGCAAGCGCATCACCTACAGCCTGACCACCAACGCCACGCTGCTGACAGACGAGATCATCGCCTTCCTTTCGGACCATGCGATCGGCGTCACCGTCTCGATGGACGGCCCGCCCGAGTTGCAGGATGCCCGCCGCGTCTACAAGAACGGCAAGGGCAGCTATGCGGTGATGGAGCCGCGCCTGCGCAAGCTGATCGCCGGGCACAAGACCCGCGCCGTCACCGCGCGCGTCACGCTGAGCGCCGGGGTGACCGACGTGAAGCGCATCTACCAGCACTTGAAGCACGATATCGGCTTCCACGAAGTCGGCTTCGCCCCCGTCACCACCGCCGAGGAGCGCGATTATTCGCTCAATGGCGATGCCATGGCAGGCGTTCTGGCCGATTTCGAAGCGCTGGCGGACGAATGGCTGGACTATGCGCTGCAAGGCAAGGTCCACGGCTTCACCAACGTTTCGGAGACCATTTCGGAACTGATCGCGGGCACCAACAAGTCGCACCCCTGCGGCGCGGGTCTCGGCCTCCTCGGCGTGAGCCCCTCGGGCGATCTTTCGCCGTGCCACCGCTTCACCGATGCCGATACGCATACGCTGGGCCATATCGATACCGGGCTCGACCAGACCAAGCGCGAGGACTTCCTCACCCGCGGCCATGTCGCCTCCAAATATGAATGCGGCACCTGCTGGGCGCGCCCGATGTGCGCCGGGGGCTGCCACCACGAAGCCTTCGTCCGCTATGGCGATACCGGCCATGCCAACCTGCATTACTGCGACTGGATCCGCCAGTGGACCGACCGCTGCCTGCAGATCTACGGCGCGCTCGCCCAGCGCAATCCCGAATTTCTCACACGTTTCGCCGAACGAAAGGGCTTGTCATGAAGCACCTGAAACCGCTCAACGCCAAGGCGCACAAGATCGAGGCCGACATGGCCTCGATGGAAGAGGATGTCGTCGCGCTGCAGCAGACCCCGCGTCCGCATGTGCCGCTGGGCTGCTCGCTCTCGTTCTCGCCGGGCTGGGAAGTCGATGCCACGGGCGGCACGGCGGGCCTGTGCCAGCCGGCCGAGCGCGACATCTATGACTGTTACGTCACCTGCTTCTGGCCGGTGCAGATGGCCGACCATGTCAACTATTCGGCGGACTGGGCCAGCAACTGCGCGGCGGCGACGAAGGACTGGCGCAACCTTGATATCGTCTTCCCGTAAGAATCCGGCCCGCCTGCGCTGCTGAACTGCAAAGGGACTTTTCGCATGATCACGCTTGCCCGCAAGGCCGTTCTCGGCACCGCAGCCCTTGCCCTTGCCGCCAGCATGCCCGCCATGGCCGGCACCTTGATGCTCGGCACGTACCCGGACAAGCTGTTCACGGTCGATGAAGCGACGGGCAAGATAGGCGAGAAGATCCAGCTACCGGGCGGCCTCCCCGTCTCGCTGCGGATCACCCCTGATCAGGCGAAGATCTTCGCAACGACGATCACCAACAGCAGCGTGATCGTGATGGACGCGAAGTCCCGCACCATCACGACCCAGTTCGATCTCAACACGCCGACAACGCGCTACCGCTTCAACGGCGGCGCCCCCGATCCGACCGGGCGCTATTTCTACACCACGATGCTGCGCATGGAAAAGCTGATCGACCGCTGGAAGGTCAGCAAGCAGATGTATGCGGTGATCGACACCAAGCTCGGGAAAGTGGTGCGCACCGCCGATCTCGAGCCCGAGGATGATGCGCTGAGCGGCGGCTGGCGCGCGCCGATGATGGTCTCGCCCGATGGCAAGACGCTCTACCTGTTCAAGGACAAGGTGCTGCTGGTCGATACCGCCAAGCTCAAGGTGGTGGACCGCATCGATGTGCAGAAGCCCGAATCCACCGGCTATGAAAACGTCGCCTTCGGCGGCGGCGTCGAATCCTTTCAGATGACCAATGCGGGCGAGCTTGTCTCGCTGTTCACCGCCGCCGATCCCTATGTGCACAACAAGGTTTTCGGTCTCGGCAAGTTCGATCTCAACACGCGCAAGTTCAAGTTCACGCCGATGGGGCCGATCACCACCGGCATGTCCGGCCTTGAAATCACGCCCGATGGCAAGACCGGCTACACCGTCGTCACCAACGGCCAGACCGGCAACAAGCGCTGCGAGTTCTGGAAGTTCGACATGACCAGCCTCAAGCTCAAGGACAAGGTCGAGTTCGCCTGCCGCTCGCGCTTCCAGCTCGGCATGTCCGGCGATGGTACCAAGCTCTATATCTACGGTGCGAGCTACGATATCGAGGTCTATGACGCGCAGACCATGAAGCTGGAAAAGACCTGGGATCTCGGTGCCGACGCAACCATGGCCGGAATGCTGGTCCTCAAGTGAGACCGGCTGCATGACCGCCGCCGGGCGGTCGTCCGTGCATGTCATGGGGCGCGGGGTTGGCGTGGCAGCCGCACAGGCGGTGCTGGCCGAGAATGGTTCCGGTTTCTCCGCAGAACAAGGCCCGCAGCGCGGCGCAGCGCCCGTTGTCATGCTGGGCGAGCAGGCGCTGCATCTGCTGGACAGCCTGTTCGGCGCGGGCCGCGTCACCGGATCGCACCGGATCACGCGGCGCATCGTGCTATGGAACGAGGCCGAGCCGGTGGCGATCCCGCATCGGGCCTGGGCCGTGTCCGGCATGGACCTGCTCGGCGCGCTGCCTTTTGCCACGGATTGCCCCCTACCCGCACCGGCGCGCTTCACGCTCCACGCCCACGCGCCGGGCCCTGCCCTGCATCGCTTCGGACGGCGTGAGGCTGCGGCGGCGCCTGTCACCCTGGCACCGGGCGCCGATGCTGCGGCCGTGCTGGTTGAGGCGGTGGCGGCGGGCTGGCTGTTTCTGATCCCGCTGGGCGAGGATCACGCGTGGCTGCTGGCGGTGGGCGATGCTCCGGAGGCGCTCTTGGCCGCAAGCCGCCTCGTGGCGCCGGCGATTGCCGCGCTTGGCGCAGTCGAGGCCCGGTTCGAGACGGCACCGCGCGTGCTGGAGCGGCTGGTCGGGGACGACTGGCTGGTGCTCGGCTCCGCCGCGCTGGCTTTCGATCCGCTCTGCGGCGACGGTACCGCGATGGCCGCGCGCGGCGGCATTCTGGCAGGCGCCGCCGCCAGCGCAGTTGCGGCGGGCGAGGACCCCGCGCCGCTGCTGCGCCACTACCGCGCGATGCTGATCGCCGCGCTGCGCCGCCATCTCGCGGCGTGCCTGCCGTTCTATCAGCGCGGCGGTTCGGGGGCGTGGTGGCAGGAACAGGCGCGGGTAACCGCCGAGGGCCATGCCTGGTGCACCAGCCAGCTCGCGGTGGAGCCGGAGCCTGCTTTCGTGCTCACCGGCAGCCGCCTCGTCCCGCGCAGCGTCCCGGCATGAGCAGCGCCCACCCCGCCCCACCGGTCGCGCAGTGGCACACCTATCGCCGGCTCGTGCCCTACATCCTGCCCTATCGCGGCCGCCTGCTGTTCGTGCTCGCGCTCAGTCTCATGGCGACGGCGGTCACGCTGGCGCAGCCCTACCTTTCAAAGCTGATGATCGATGAGGCGCTGCTCGGGCACAATCTCGCGGCGCTGGGGTGGATCGCGGTAGCAACAATCGGGGTGACGCTGGGCGGCTACGCGCTGAATATCGCTTCCAGCTACCGGTACGTGAAGATCTCCGCGGCGATGCTGTTCGATATCCGCGTCGATCTGCTGCGCCACCTGCAGATGCTGAGCCCGCGCTTCTACGCCCGGTTTCGGCTGGGCGATCTGATGAGCCGGATCAACAGCGATGACAGCGATGTGCAGCGCGCCGCCGCCGATACGCTGCTCGCGGCGCTGGGCAATGTGCTGTTCCTGATCGGCAGCGTGGTGCTGATGCTCTGGCTCGATTGGCGCCTGTTTCTGGTGGGCACGGTGCTGGTGCCGCTCGCCGTGCTCGCCTTCGTGCGGCTGCAGCGACGGCTGGTCGAGATCACGCGCGAGATGCGCGAGCGCGGGGCCGATCTCGGCAGTCTGCTGGTCGATACGGTGATGGGCATGCGTGTCGTCAGCGCGCTCGGCGCCGAGCGGCACGAACTGTCCCGCTTCGGCGAAGCCAATGGCCGCTTTGTCGAGACCATGCTGCGCATGCAGGTCGCCTCGTTCCTGACCGGTGCCCTCCCCGGCGCGCTGCTGGCGATCTCGACCGCCGCCGTCACGCTCTATGGCGGCTGGCGCGTCTTCTCGGGCGAGCTTACCATCGGCACGCTGGTCGCGTTCATGGCCTATCATGCGCGCCTCTTCGCGCCGGTGCAGGCCCTGCTGGGGCTCTCGTCGGGGCTTGCCTCCACCCGCGTCTCGCTGGGCCGCATTTTCGAGCTGTTCGATACCGCGCCCGAAGTGATCCAGCGCGCCGATCCGCTGCCCATGGGCCCGGTACGCGGCGCGATCCGCTTCGAAGGCGTGCATTTCCGGCATGACCGTGAGGCGGTGCTGGACGGCGTCGATCTCGTCATTCCGGCGGGCGCGCATTGCGCGGTGCTCGGCGAAAGCGGCGCGGGCAAATCGACCATGGCCGATCTGCTGGTCCGGCTGCAGGACCCGCAGGCAGGGCGCATCACCATCGACGGGGCGGATATCCGCGATCTGGCGCTTGCCGATCTGCGCCGCGAAGTGCTGCTGGTCGATCAGGCACCGTTCCTGTTCAACGCGACGATCGCCGCCAACATCGCCTTCGCGCTGGAAAGTGCGACCACCGCAGACGTGCAGGCCGCCGCCGAAGCCGCCGGGCTTGGCCCCCTGCTCCAGCGCCTGCCGCAGGGATTGCAGACCCCGGTTGGCGAGCGCGGCCTCTCGCTGTCCGCCGGCGAACGTCAGCGCATCGCGATTGCCCGCGCGCTGCTGCGGCGGCCATCGGTGCTGGTGCTCGATGAACCCACCGCCGCACTTGATGCGGCTACCGAACAGCGTGTCGCCGAAGGATTGCGCGAAGCTCTGCCCGATGCCACGCTGATCGTGATCACCCACCGCCCCGCACTGACCGAAGGCGCTGACATGGTGGTGACCTTGACCGATGGGAAGGCGAATCTGCGTGGCTGATCCCGTGCGTATTGCCGTGATCGACAGCGGCGTGCATCCCGGCCATCCGCATATCGCCGCCAGCCGCCTGCTGCCCGGCGTGACGATCCTCCCCGATGGGACGCCGGAGCAAGGCGCGAACGCGGCGCTCGACCGGGTCGGCCATGGGACTGCCGTTACCGCCGCGATTCAGGAACTGGCCCCACGGGCGCTGATCCTGCCGATCCGGGTATTCCGCGATGCCTTGCGCGCCTCGCCGCGCGCGCTGATCGCCGCGATGGACTGGGCGAGCGCCGAGGGCGCCGATTTCATCAATCTCAGCCTTGGCACCACCAATCCCGCGCATGCCGATCATTTTGCAGCGGCGGTGGCCCGCAGCACCGCGCGCATCGTCGCACCGCGAACGGCAGCAGATGACGCGCCCTGCTGGCCCGGCATGCTGGCGGGCATCATCGCGGTGGGGCTCGATTGGGACGTGGCGCGCGGGTCGGTCCGGCTGGCGGACGACGGCGTCTACCACGCCTCAGGCTATCCGCGCCCGATCGAGGGGGTGCCGCAGCAGCGCAACCTCCACGGCATCAGCTTTGCGACGGCGCAAGTCACCGGCCTTGCCGCCGCCAACCTGCTACCGGTCAGCCCGAATCCAGCCGCAAGTCGATGAAAAGCGGGCCGACTCGCCGATTTCAGGGCCGCGCAGACAGCGCCGTACCGGAAAAATCGTCACCGCCCAGCGCGCGATAGAGCGCGACCATATTGCTCGCCCGCAGCAGCCGCGTGCTGATCAGCGAGCGTCGCGCCGCATAGAGCGACCGCTGCGCATCAAGGCTTTCGAGGAACGACGCGACGCCGCCCTTGTACCGCTCGGTGGTCAGATAGGCTGTATCGCGGGCCGCTGCCTCCAGCGCGGTCTGCGCGGCGATCTGATCGGCAATCGTCGCCCGCCGCGCAAGGGCGTCCGAAACGTCGCGGAAAGCGAGCTGGATCGCGCGCTGGTAGGTCGCCATTGCGGCTTGCGCCTGCGCCCGCGCGGCCGCGAGATTGCCGCTGTTGGCCCCACCGGCGAAGATCGGGATGCTGGCCGAAGCGCCCGCGTTGTAGGCAAACGCGCCGCCGGTGAAGAGGGCGGACAGCGCCGAACTCGCAAGCCCGCCGGTTGCGGTCAGCGATATGCGCGGGAAGAACGCGGCGCGGGCGGCACCGATGCGAGCATTGGCGGCCCGCAGCTGGTATTCGGCCTCCACCACGTCCGGGCGGCGAAGCAGGATGCTCGATGAAAGCTCGACCGGAACCGGCCCGACTGCGCCGTCGACGCTCTCGATCGCGGCGGGCAGTTCGCTATCGGCGACGGGGCCACCGATCAGCAGCTCGAGCGCGTTGCGGTCCTGCTCGACGATGGTCGTCAGGTTCGCCACATCCGAACGCGCGGTCGCCTCGATCGTTTCGGCCTGACGCAGATCGGTGCGGGGGGCGATACCACCGGAAAGCCGCGCCTTGGTCAGGGCAACGCTGCGCTGCGCGCTGGCCGCGGTCTGCCGGGCGATCGCCAGCAGGCTGCGGTCGGCGGCGAGCGTGAAGTAGACATCGGCAATGTCGGCGGCCAGGGTCAGCCGGGTCGCGCGGGCGGCCTGTTCGGTGGCGAAGTAGGCGTTGAGCTGGGCATCGCTCAGGCTGCGCAGCCGCCCGAACAGATCGAGTTCGAACGCCGATGCGCCGATATTGACGCTGTAATTCTCCCGCGGGCCGCCGGAGCCTGCCCCGCCGCCGGCACCGCCGCCAGCACCGCCATTGAAAAAGTTGCCGTTGCCGTTCTCAACGGCGCTGGCCGCCGCTGTTCCGTTGATCGCGGGAAGCAGCGCCGCCCGCTGGACCCGGTAGAGCCCGCGCGCGGCGGCGACATTGGCCACGGCTGCCTTCAGGTTCTGGCTGTTTTCTAGGCCGCGCCCGATCAGCGCCTGCAGCCGGGAATCCCGGAACACCGCTTGGTAGCCGAGGGAGGCCAGATCGCTCTCGCTCGCGAGCAAGGCAGGGTCAGCGATCCGCCAGCCTGCGGGAATGGCCGGATCGGGCCGCACATATTTCGGCTGAAGACTGCAGGCGCCGAGCAGGCCCGGGAGCAGCGCAACCAGCTGGAGGGACACAGGGCGCCTCATGCCTGCTTGCTCCTGCGGCTGAATATCCGGCGGACCAGCACGAAGAACAGCGGCACGAAGAAGATGGCAAGCGCGGTGGCCGTGACCATGCCGCCGATCACGGCCGTGCCGATCTCGACCCGGCTCTTGGCCCCCGCGCCGGTGGAGATTGCGAGCGGCAGGACGCCGAAGATGAAGGCAAGGCTCGTCATGATGATCGGGCGCAGCCGCAGCCGCGCGGCCTCGAGCGCGGCGTCCACCGCCGATTTCCCGGCCTTTTCGGCCTGCTCGGCAAATTCGATGATGAGGATCGCGTTCTTGGCGGAAAGGCCCATCGTGGTGAGCAGGCCGACCTGAAAGAACACGTCGTTGTCGAGCCCCCGGAGCCACACGGCCAGCGCCGCGCCAAGCAGACCGATGGGGATCACCAGCATGACCGCAAACGGGATCGACCAGCTTTCATAGAGCACGGCAAGGCACAGGAACACGACCAGCAGCGAGATGGCATAAAGGAACGGCGCCTGATTTCCCGAAAGGCGCTCCTGATAGGACAAGTCCGACCATGCGACCGAGGTGCCCGGCTGCCCTGCGGCCAGCGCGGCAATCGCGTTCATCGCCTCGCCCGAACTGTGGCCCGGCGCCGCCTGCCCCTGGATCTGGTAGGACGGCGTGGCGTTGAAGCGGGAGAGGTTCGAAGGCGCCTGCCCCCAGCTCACTTTCGCGAAGGAGGAGAAGGGCGCCATGGTCCCCGTGCTGCCGCGCACGAACCAGTTGGCAAGGTCTTCGGGCCGGCTGCGATAGGGCGCGTCGCCCTGAACAAAGACGCGCTTGACCCGGCCCCGGTCGATGAAATCGTTCACATAGGTGCCGCCCCATGCCGTGGCGAGCGTCTGGTCGACTTGTGCTGAGGTCAGCCCCAGCGCGCCGATCTTCTCGTCGTCGATGCTCACGGCAAGCGTCGGATTGTCCTCCAGCGTGCCGAGCCGGATGGCAGCGAGTGCGGGATCGCTTTGCGCATCCTGCACCAGAGCATCGCGCCGGGCCTTGAACTCGGCGCGGCTCAAACCCCCGGTGTTGAGGAACTGCATGGTGAAGCCGTTCGACTGGCCGAGGCCGCGCACGGCGGGCGGCGCCAGCGCAAAGAACTCGGCATCGCGCAAGCGTTTGCCGAGCTCTGCCGTGGCGCGCTTGGTGATCGCATCGGAGGTGAGCGCGCTGCTGGTGCGCTCGTCCCACGGCTTGAGCAGGATGAAGCCGCGCCCGGCGTTCTGCCCGCCGCCCCCGCCACCGCCCTGGCCCGATACGGTGTAGACCGCCTCGACCCCGTCGCGCATCGATGTGGCGAAGTAGTCCTGGATGATCTTCGCCGCCGCCTCGGTGCGCGGCTGGGTCGCGCCCGGGGGCAGCGTGTATTGCAGCTGGGCGCGGCCCTGATCCTCGACCGGCAGGAAGCTCGAAGGGAGGAAGCTGAAGACGAGCACCAGCAGACCGACGATGGCGGCATAAGCGGCCATGGCCCCCCGCGCGCCCGCGATGGTTTTCGCGACGCGTTCCCGGTAGCGATCCGAAGTGCGCGCGAACCAGGCGTTGAAGCGTTCGCCCAGCACCGCGGCCCTTGCGCCGAGGCCCGTCTGCGGCCTTGCCTCGGCATCCGGGCGCTTGAGCAGGGTCGAGGTGAGCGCCGGGGTCAGGACCAGCGCGACAATCACCGAGAGCGCCATCGAGGCGACGATGGTGATCGAGAACTGCTTGTAGATCACCCCGACCGAACCGCCGAAAAACGCCATGGGGAGGAACACGGCGGAAAGAACGAGGGCGATGGCAATGAGCGCTGTCTGGATCTCGCCCATCGACTTGATCGTCGCATCGCGGGCCGAGATCTCGGGCTCCTCGTCCATCACCCGCTCGACATTCTCGACAACCACGATGGCATCGTCGACGAGCAGGCCGATCGACAGCACCATGCCGAACAGGGTCAGGGTATTGATGCTGAACCCGGCGATGGCGAGCACGCCGAAGGTGCCGAGCAGCACAACCGGCACCGCGATCGCGGGTATCAGCGTGGCGCGCCAGCTCTGCAGAAACACGAACATCACGATGACCACCAGAACGATGGCCTCGATCAGCGTCTTGACCACTTCCTCGACCGAGAGGCGAATGAACTTCGTGCTGTCGACCGGGTAGGTAAACCTGAACCCGTCCGGGAAGGTCGGCGAGCGGGCCTGAACTTCGGCCTTGACCAGCTCGGCTGTCTTGAGCGCATCGGCGCCCGGCGCGAGTTGGACGGCAAGGCCGGCGCCCGGGTGGCCGTTGAAGCGGCTCACGATGCTGTAGCTTTCCGCGCCCAGCTCGATCCGCGCCACGTCCTGCAGCAGCACGCGGGACCCGTCGCTCTGGGTCTTGAGCACGATCTTGCGGAATTCCTCGGGGGTGGTCAGCCGCGAACGGGCGGTGACCGTGGCCGTCAGCCGCTGCTCGCTTGATGAAGGCTGCGCGCCGATCTGGCCGGCCGCAACCTGGGTATTCTGCGCCTGGATCGCGGCGGTCACGTCCGAGGGCATGAGCTTGACCGCGGCAAGCTTGAACGGATCGAGCCAGATGCGCATCGCATATTGCGACCCGAACACGCTGACATCGCCCACGCCGTCGATCCGCCCGATCCGGTCCTGCAGGTTCGAGACGAGGAAGTCCGAGACGTCGTTGTTGTTGAGCCGGTCGGTCGAATCGTAGACCGTGACGATCATCAGAAAGTCGGAACTGGCCTTGGTGACCGTGAGCCCCTGCTGCTGCACTTGCTGGGGCAGCCGGGCCAGCGCTTGCTGGACCTTGTTCTGCACTTGCACTTGCGCGATGTCCGGATCGATGCCCTTGCCAAAGGTCGCGGTGATCGTGGCCGAGCCGGACGAGCTCGATGACGAAGTGAAGTAGATCAGGCCATCGATGCCGGTCAGCTGCTGTTCGATGACTTGCGTGACGCTGGATTCGAGTGTCTCGGCCGAAGCGCCCGGATAGCTGGCGCGGATATTGACCGAAGGGGGCGCGATATCGGGATATTGCTCGATCGGCAGGGTGAAGACCGCGCCCAGCCCGCCCAGCATGATGACAATCGCGATGACCCACGCGAAGATGGGCCGATCGATGAAAATGCGGGAGATCATGCCCCGATCAAGGCTTTGGCTGTTTCGGGCCGGCCACCGGCTTCGAACCGGCGGGAACAGGGATGATCTTGCCATCCGGCTTGATCTTGCCCAGCCCCTCGACGATCACCCGGTCGCCCGGCTTCAGTCCGCCGGTCACCAGCCACTTGTCGCCGATGGTCTGCTCGGCCGTGATGCCGGCGCGTTTGGCCGTGTTTCCGGGGCCGACGAGCATGACCGTGGCGCCCCCGCGCACATCGCGCGAAACGCCGGCTTGCGGCACAAGCATGCCGTGCGCGACGGTGGCCTGCGACAGCACCGCGCGGACATACATGCCCGGCAGCAGGAGGCCATCGGGATTGGGGAAGCGCGCGCGCAAGGTCACTGTGCCGGTGTTGGGATCGACCATCGGCTCGGTGAACTGCAAGGTGCCGGTGTGGCTGTAGCGGCTGCCATCCTCCAGCGTGAGGCTGACCGCCGCCGAAGACGGCGCGGTCGAGCCTGACGCCAGCGAGCGGCGCAGCCTCAGCAGATCGGCACTGGACTGCTGGATATCGACAAAGATGGGGTCCAGCCGCTCGATGGTGGTGAGCGGGGCGGCCTGATTGGCCGTCACCAGCGCGCCGGTGGTCGCGAGTGACCGGCCGATACGCCCGCTGATCGGCGCGGGAACACGCGTGAAACGCAGGTTGATCCGCGCCGTTTCGAGCTGCGCGCGCATTTGCGCCACGCTCGCGGATGCCTGCCGGGATGCGGCAAGGGCATCGGTGTAGTCCTGCTTGCTCACCGCCTCGATCTCGGCCAGCGGACGCAGCCGCTCGGCCTTCTGCGCTGCCGAAGCCTGCAAGGCACTCGCGCTGGCGAGATTGGCCTCAGCCTCGGCCGCCGCCGCGCGGTAGAGGCTGGGGTCGATCTGATAAAGCGTTTGTCCGGCGCTGACCTGACCGCCTTCGGTAAACAGCCTGGTCCGGATCACGCCGGACACCTGCGGCCGGACCTCGGACACTTCATAGGCGGCGGTCCGGCCGGCAAGGACCGTCGGCAGCGCGACAGCTTCCTCGCGCAGGACGACATAGCCCGCCTCGGGCGTCGGCGGCGAACGCTTGGCAGGCGCCCCCGAGCATCCGGTCAGGAGCGCGCCAAGGCTGGCCGCCGCACCCAGCATGGTGCAAAAACCGCCTTTGCTGCGAGCAGGATGGCTGGCCGAAAACCGGGTCCGCCAATAGTCGTGCATCACGTCGGAGGAGCGCCTTTCCTACTTGCTTTCAAACACGGCGCGCACTCCAAATTCTGCGGCGAGGCCAAGCTAACGTTAACCAGCCTTCAGGCCAAGCGTTCGTCTTGAACCGTTACCTTTTTTTGCCGCTGCGCCATCCCGGGCCCTCTCGCGAAAGGAGGCGGAGCAGCACGGCAGGCGGCGCCCGGGCTTCAATCGCTCAGCCACGCGGCTGCGAGCTCGCCCCGATGCCCCTCGGGCGCCAGCGCGGCGCGCAAGGCTTCCAGCAAAGGCGGCAGCGCCTGCGTGAAGGCATAGGGCGGGTTGACGATAAACAGGCCCGCGCCGTTATAGAGGCCGGGCTGGTCGCTGTCGTAGAGCCAATGCTCCACCCCCAGCAGTTTGGGCACACCCAGCCTGCGCAATTGCGCCTTCCACCGCTGATGCGTGCTGCGGTCTTTCAGCGGATACCAGATCACCGTCACGCCATGGGCCCATTTGCGCATGGCGGCAGCGAGCGTGGCGGAAATCCGCTCGCGCTCGTCTGTCTGCTCGTAGGGCGGATCGACCACCACAACGCCGCGCGGGGATCGCGGCGGCAGCATCGCCAGCCAGAACTCGTAGGCGTCGCGCTCGTGCACGGCGGCAGAGGTGCCGCGCATCGCCTGGCGCAGGGTCTGGACATCCGCGGGATGCTTTTCGTTGAGGATCAGCGAATCCTGCGGGCGCAGAAGCTGTGACAGGATCTGCGGCGAGCCGGGATAGAGCCGCGGCCCCGCCCCGGCATTCACCGCCTGCACGGCGGCGCGGTAGTCGGCGAGCAAGGGGGTCGGATCGGCGATGGCGCGCAGCACGCCTTGCGCGGCCTCACCCGTGCGCCCCGCCTCGTCGCCGTGGAGGTCATAGAGCCCGCAGCCGGCATGGGTATCGATAAGCGTGAGCGCGCCTGGCTTTTGCTGCAGGGCCTGCACGAGGGCGATCAGCAGGCTGTGCTTCACGACATCGGCGCTGTTACCGGCATGGAAGGAATGGCGATAATTCACGGTGGCTCGGAATCCTGATGATCCGCCCTGCAGGGGCTGCCGGGAGGCGATGGGCGTGACCAGACGGGTGCTGGTACAGATTCGGACGGCAGGCTTCAAAGCCCTTCTGCGCGCAAGTTCATTCCTGGTGGACTGGCAGGCGCGGCGGTCTAGAATGCGGGCATGACATCGGTGCTCCCCCTCAAGCTCAAACTGCAGATCCTGTGCGGCGATGAAGTGGCCATGGGTCCGGGCAAGGCCGATCTGCTGGAAGCGATTGCGCAGCACCACTCGATCTCGGCAGCAGGGCGGGCGATGGGGATGAGCTATCGGCGGACCTGGCTGCTGGTCGATGCGATGAACCGGTGCTGGCAGGGCCCGCTGGTCGCGACGACGCCGGGGAACCAGAAGGCGGGCGCGCAGCTGACGCCGCTCGGCGAGGCGATCCTGGCGCAGTATCGCAAGCTGCAGGACGAGGTGGAGCAAGTGAGCACGGCTCGGCTTGCGGCGCTGGTCGACCAGCTGCTGCTACCCTCCCCCCGCCCGCAGCGGCACCGCGCGAAGCGGGAGGGAGACAAGGCACCGGCGGAGGAACCGGGCGCCGCCGCCTGAGGGCGCTTCCGGCGCGGGGACGACTTACCCCTTCGCCAATTGTCCGCGCACCGCACCGCCGGGGAAGTCCGCGGTGTGGATGTTCACATAGTACCCGGCCGGGTTGGCGATGATGGGCTTCAGTTTGTCGGGCTCGACCGCGATGCACATGTCGCTGCCCTTGCCGGTGACGTCCATCGTGATGACGGGGCCGCCGTCGGTGCCGGCGGCGCCGGTGTGGACATGGGCCATGGTCGGCGCGGAAATCTTCTCGCCATAGAGCGTATAGCAGAAGTCGCCGGTTTCGGTGTTGATCTCGACGCGGAAGGCGCCGTTGCCTTCGGGAGCGCCGCCGCCGACTTCGTTGGCGCCGGAGAGGTTTGCCGTGAGGACTACCGTCTCCGCCGCAGCGGCCACAGGGGCGAGCGCGAAGGCAGCGGCGCAGGCGCCGAGTACGAGGGCGGGGAGCTTGGTCATCGCATCTTCTCCTTGCAGGGCGAGACGGCCAAGGCCTTCAGACTCGGGCCAAGTTTCCGCGCGCCGGGTGATCCTACGCCTCCCGGCTGCGCGCGCAACGGTTTGTCTCAGAAGCTCTTGGGCAGGCCCAGCACATGCGTCGCCACATGGCTGAGGATGAGGTTCGAGGAGATCGGCGCGACCTGATAGAGGCGGGTTTCGCGGAACTTGCGCTCGATGTCGTATTCCTCGGCGAAACCGAAGCCGCCGTGGGTTTGCACGCACATGTCCGCCGCGAACCATGAGGCCTCGGAGGCAAGGAGCTTGGCCATGTTGGCTTCGGTGCCGGCGCCCTCGCCCGCATCGAACTTCGCGGCGGCGTCCGCCACCATCTGCGCGGCGGCGGTGGTCTGGATATAGGCGCGGGCGATGGGGAACTGGACGCCCTGGTTCTGGCCGATGGGGCGGCCGAAGACGCTGCGGTCCTTGGCATAGGCGCTCGCGCGGTCGATGAAAAAGCGAGCATCGCCGATGCATTCCGACGCAATGAGGATGCGCTCGGCGTTCATGCCCGAAAGGATGTAGCGGAAACCCTCGCCTTCCTTGCCGATGAGGTTTTCGGCAGGGACGGAGAGATCATCGAAGAACAGCTCTGTCGTCGCGTGGTTGAGCATGGTGCGGATCGGGCGGATGGTGAGGCCCTTGCCCACCGCCTCGCGCATGTCGACGAGGAGGACGCTCATGCCCTCGGTGGACTTGGCGCATTCCTCGCGCGGGGTGGTGCGCACGAGGAGGACCATGAGATCGGAATGTTCGGCGCGGCTGATCCAGATCTTCTGGCCGTTGACCACGTAGCGGTCGCCATCGCGGCGGGCGAAAGTGGTGAGGCGCGTGGTATCGGTGCCGCTCGTGGGCTCCGTCACGCCGAAGGCCTGAAGGCGCAAGTCTCCGCGCGCGATGGCGGGGAGATAGCGGTCCTTCTGTTCTTCTGAGCCGTGGCGCAGCAGCGTGCCCATCGTGTACATCTGCGCGTGCGCCGCGCCGCCGTTGCAGCCGGAGCGGTGGACTTCCTCGAGCACCGCTGTTGCTGCCGCGAGGCCGAGGCCGGAGCCGCCGTAAGCTTCGGGAATGAGGACGGAGAGCCAGCCTTCCTGCGCCAGCGTCGTCACGAATTCGGTGGGATACTTCCGGTCACGGTCGAGCGCTTGCCAGTAGCTGCCGGGGAAACGCGCGCAGAGCTTGCGCACGCCCTCGCGCAGATCTGCAAAGGTTTCATCTTCAGCCATGGCTCAGCACTCCCGGAAACGTCTGTTGCGGAAGGCTATTGCCTGCCTTTTGCGCGCCGTAAAGCGGGGCTTGAGGTGCAAATTTGCTAGTGCGCGCCGAGGCGGCTGCGTTCGCGGCGCAGGTAGATGAAGAGCATGATGAAGACGGGGACGATGACGAGCGCGGCGAACAGATCGTGCTCGACATGAACGCCAAAGAGCGCGAGGCCGCCGCTGAGATAGGCGAGCAGCGAGACGGCGTAGTAGGTGATCGCGACGGTGGAGAAACCTTCGACGAGATGCTGCAGGCGCAGCTGGGTGCGGGTCGCGCTTTCGAGCGATTGAAGGAGCTGGGCGTTCTGGTCCTCGATCCGCGTCTCGATCTGAGAACACCGGGAATAAAAGGGGCCACGGATCGGCCGGTAGCACCGGATTAAAAATGGGCCAGTCCTGCTAGA
>NZ_JAIEPN010000040.1 GCF_019748365.1 Novosphingobium sp. | reverse complement strand
CGGCGAGATAGCGATTGAGCCCCGCTTCACCGCCGCCAAGGGCAGGGACCAGCGCGGTCGATTTCTTCTCAGACACCTGAACACATCCTTTCGCCGCGCCCGCTGTAGGGGGGCGCGAACCTCACAGGCCAAACCGGGCCCAGGCTGTGTCGCGAGACGTTCGCGGCTTGTTCCGGTATATCCGAGCCGGGCCAATCTCGCCACACAGCAAAACTATTCGCCCACGTAGCACCATTCGATACAGCGCGTTTTTGGGGCATTGCACCTTTGATACATAGGCTGGCGTCAGCCATCATGCCCTCCCAGTTCGACGATGAGCGTTCTGAGATCGACGGGCGTCGGGCTGGCAAAGCGCACCGACTCGCCGCTCGCCGGATGGATGAAGCCAAGCTCGGCGGCATGAAGCGCCTGACGGCGAAAGCCGAGTCGGGCAAGCAAGGGCCGATGCAGGGGAGACGTGCGTCCATAGACCGGATCGCCCACTAGCGCATGGCCGATTGATGCAAGGTGAACGCGCACCTGGTGGGTTCGCCCGGTCTCGAGCCGGCACTCGATCAGCGCCGCGCCCCCCGGACCTTGGGCAAGCACCTCGATCGTGCGGTAATGCGTCACCGCATGTTTCCCGCGTCCGTCGGCCACCAGCGCCATCTTCTTGCGGTCGCGCTCGCTGCGCCCGATCGCGCCGCGCACCGTGCCCGCGGCCGGCACCGGCACCCCGGTCGTCACCGCCTGATAGACGCGGTGGATCGAATGGTCGGCAAACTGCCGCGCCAGCCCCTCGTGCGCCGCATCGGTCTTGGCGACGACCAGCAGCCCCGAAGTATCCTTGTCGATCCGGTGCACGATCCCCGGCCGCGCGACCCCGCCGATCCCGGAAAGCTGGCCCCGGCAATGGTGGAGCAGCGCGTTGACCAGCGTCCCGTCAAGGTTGCCCGCCGCCGGATGCACCACCAGCCCCGCCGGCTTGTCGACCACGATCAGGTGCGCGTCCTCGTAGACCACACTCAGCGGAATATCCTGCGCCGCCGCTTCCGCTGGTGCAGCTTCCGGCACGCGGATGGTGAAAGGCGTGCCTTCGGCGGGCTTCAAGGAGGCCTGCGCGGCTGTCTTCCCCGCCAGCGCCACCCGGCCCTCGTCCATCAGCGCCTTGACCCGCTCGCGCGAGAGGCCCGAGACATCGGCCAGCGCCCGGTCGAGCCGCAGCCCGCCGGCGGGAATGATGCCCTCGATGATGGTCTCGCATGCCCCCATGGTTCGTCCGATATGGGAACGAGGTGGCAGAGCGGCAAGACCTCGCTCAGGTCCGCCGCTTGGGCAGTTCCGCGCGCGGCAGACCTCAGGCCACGATCAGGATATCGGCAAACGCCAGCGCCGGGTGCACCGCATCGCCGAGCGTGGCGACAAGCACGGCGGCTCTGCTGCCCGTGCCATCGGGATCGTAGAACAGATTGCCAGTGGCCTGATTGTAGATGATCCGATCGGTGGCGTCGTGCGCGGCGGTGCCTGCGTAGAACGCGTCCGCGCCCAGCGCACCGATCGCGCCCAGCGCGGTGAACACCGCTTTGCTGAAGGCAAGCTTGTCGCCTTCACCGGCAGCGAAATCGGTCAGGGTGTCAACGCTGCTGCCCAGCGTGGTCGACGTAATCGAGGCAAACAGGAAGGTATCGCCGCCGAGACCACCGGTCAGCCGGTCCTGCCCGGCGCCGCCGTTCAGCGTGTCCTGGCCCTCGCCGCCGTCGATCGTGTCCGCGCCGCCCAGCCCGGACAGGACATTGTTGCCCGCGTTGCCCGTCAGCACGTTGGCGACCGCGCTGCCCGTACCGTTGATCGCGGCACTGCCGGTCAGGATGAGATTTTCGACGTTGGACGAAAGCGTGTAACTGGCCGAGGCTTCCACCGTATCGGTCCCGCTGCCCGCGAATTCGCGCACGATATCGCCGCTGCTGTCCACGATGTAGCGATCATTGCCGGTGCCGCCATTCATTGTATCGATGCCTGTGCCGCCATCCAGCGTGTCGTTGCCGGCGCCGCCGTTGAGTGTGTCGGCGCCGCCGAGGCCCTGCAACACGTCGTTGCCATCGAGGCCGCCCAGCGTGTCGGCAGCTCCGCCGCCGGTGATCACATTGTCGAGCGCGTTGCCCGTACCGCTGCGCGCGCTGGTATCGGTGTAGGTGAACGTCAGGTTCTCGACTTCGCTACCCAGCCGGTACGCCGCGAGCGCGGTCTGCACCGTGTCGGTACCCTCACCGACCAGCTCGGTCACCCTGTCGGTCGTGCTGTCCACCAGATAGGTGTCATCGCCGGTGCCGCCGATCATGGTATCGTTGCCGGTGCCGCCAACGAGCGTGTCGTTGCCGCCGAGCCCGATGAGCTGGTCGTTGCCGCCAAGCCCGTTCAGCACATCGTTGCCGGTGGTGCCGGTCAGCACATCATTGCCCGCCGTGCCGGTGCCCGCGCCTGCCGAGACCAGACTGATGGTCTGGTCAGCAAAGCGCAGAAACTCGACATTGATCAGCGTCCGCACCCCGGTGAAGCTGCCGTTGCGCAGACTGACCTCGAACTGGCCAATGCCGGTCTGCACGATCTGGTAGTTGCTGGCCGCCCCGCCGAACACGGCGGTATCGTCGTTTGTGCCGCCATCCAGAATGTCGTTGCCTTGCCCGCCCACCAACGTGTCGTTGCCCGCGCCGCCACGCAGCACATTGTCGGTGTCGTCGCCATAGATGAGGTCGTTGCCGCCAAGGCCGGAAACCGCACCGATGTGATCCGGGCGCAACACGATGATGTCATCGCCGGTGGTCGCCTGCACACTGCCCGTATTGAACAGGCGGGCGACGGCATTGCCGCTGGGCGACCGGGCATCGACGGCCGTCACGGCAAAACCGCCGCCATCGACGCCGGTGATCTGCGCCGCTCCGTTGGCTCCCGGGAGCATCTGGAATGTCAGGCCGACCCTGATTCCGGTCCCGTCAAAGACCTGGCCATACAGGCCCGCCCCGTTGGTCGAAGCGCTGTTCTGCCACGTGACCAGAAAGTTGCCGTCATCAAGGGCGGTGACATCCGAAGCGGGGTAACTGCCGCCCGTGGATGCGACCAGAATCGCATTGCCCACCGCGGCGCCGGTGCCGCTGTAAAGCTGCACCCAGACGTCGGAGGCAAAGCCGCTGCGAGTGGAATTCTCGATCCACTTCACCGCAAAACCGCCATCGGTCAGCGCTGCCACGGAAACGGCATCCGCCTCCCTCCCGATGCTGGAAGGCGCAGATGCGTCAACCACGAACTCGGGACCGGTCAGCTGCATCGCCGAATCGACGATCCTGGCGACGATGGAGGCGGAAGAGCCAGCCCCCTTCACATAGGCCACCACACTTGATCCGCTGCCAAGCCTTGCGGCATCAAACGCGATGATCTGCTCGCCGCCGGTCAGCGCCGCGTTGATCTGCGTGCGCCCGCCCAGAACCGTGCCGGCCGAATCGACCAGTTGCGCAAAGAGACCGGGGTTTCCGGACAGCGGGGACGATTGCGCCACGACATGGAACTGATCGCCCCCGGCCGGAATGATCCTCGGGGAAACGGCAGCGACAATGTCATCGATGGAATAGGTACCCGCCAGGAACGGATCGCCGACCGAAGCACCGTCCTCGTCATAGACATGCGCGACGATGCCGTTGCCGCTGGTGCCTCGGCCAGCCTCGTCCCACGCGATCACGAACTTGCCGTCGTCCAGCGTCGTCACCGTGGGGTTGGATTTGGCGCGCTCTTCGGCGGGGTTGGGCGGGTCATTGACGACGAACTGCGCGCCGGCAGCGGTGCCATTGGCATTGAAGATCTGCGCGCGGATATTGTTCGCGCCGCCGCCTCCATCGACCCACGCCACCACATATCGGCCGCCCGAAAGCCGGCCGATCGAGGTTTGCTGTTCGGTAGCCAGGGGATCGTTGTTGGACCACGCAGCCCCGACACTGTTATACACCGACATCAACTGTTCCCCCGGCCACAATGGCAATTGACTATTCCGGCGGATTGATACCGTTTTATGTCAGGCGCGAGGCTGGAACCGCTCGCGCCGGGATTGCCTTGCCTCCCACGATGCCCGAAACATACACCCTCTCCCCCGCCGCCCACGCCGCGATCCTCCATGCCGCCCGGCAGGCTGCCCCTCGTGAAGCCTGCGGGCTGCTGTTCGGCAACGCCGCCCACATCGAAACGGCGCAGCCTGCCGCCAATGTCCACGGCGAACCGCATCGCCATTTCGAGATCGATCCCGCCGCCCTCATCGCCGCGCACAAGGCCGCGCGCGCTGCCAGGGACTCAGGCGGCCCGCAACTCGTCGGCTACTTCCACTCGCACCCCAATGGCCTTGCCCGCCCCTCCGCCACCGATGCCGCATCGGCCAGCGGCGATGGGCGGATCTGGGCCATCGCCGCGTCCGGCGCGGTCACCTTGTGGCGCGATGCCCCATCCGGGTTCGAAGCGCTTTCCTACCAGGTCAAGGAGGGTTAAGGCAGGTTGGTGATGTCACATCCAGCCCCATCTCGCGCGCTTCGCTCCGGCTGCGGACAGCCTCTGGCCCGGCCTTCGCGACGTTTGCTCAGGACTGTGTCAACCGTGTCAACCTATTCAGCGAAAAGGCCCGAATTCTGAACATGAACACCGATTCGCTCGATCTCGCCAGTCTGCTGTGCTCGCGGCTGTGCCACGACATGCTCTCGCCCGTCGGCGCGCTCACCAATGGTCTCGAACTCCTCGCCGAGGAGAAGGACCCCGAGATGCGCCAGAAGTGTTTCGAGCTGCTCGAACAGAGCGCGCGCATTTCGGCGGACAAGCTGCGCTTCTTCCGCCTCGCCTTCGGGGCGGCGGGCGGCTTCGGCGATATGGTCCCGCTCGATGAACCCCGCGCGCTGATCGATGCGCTCGTTGGCAACAACGGGCGCATTCAGGCCAACTGGGCGCTGGCCGGCAGCAGCCTGCCCAAGCCCGCTGTCAAGACGCTGCTCAACCTCGCGCTGATCGGCATTGAAGCGCTGGTCCGCGGCGGCACGCTCGATATCGCCGCCGAACTGCGGACGGATGGCGCGAAGCCGTGCAGCGAGATCGTCATCCGCGCGACCGGTGCGCGCGTCGTGTTCGATCGCAATGTCGGGCTCGCGCTCGAAGGCGCGCTCCCGGCCGAGGAACTTTCGAGCCGCACCGCGCCCGCCGCCATGCTCCGCCAATTGGTCGACAGCCTTGGCGGCACACTCCAGTACCACGCCGCGCCCGAGGCTCTCGTGATGGGGGCGATGCTGCCCGTCGCTGCATGAAATGATGAACCGCTGGCTGGTCCACCGCGAGGTCCCCTCGCCCAACTGGAACGAGCGCAAGCTGCCCGTTTCCATGGTGGTCCTGCACTACACCGGCATGCGCACTGCCGCCGAAGCGCTCGAGCGGCTGTGCGATCCGGCAGCGGAAGTCTCCGCGCACTACCTGATCGACGAGGACGGCACCGTCATCCGCCTCGTCGATGAAGCGAAGCGCGCATGGCATGCGGGGCGCTCCTCGTGGCGCGGGATCACCGATGTGAACTCGGCCAGCATCGGCATCGAACTCGTCAATCCCGGCCACGAGTTCGGCTATCGCCCCTTCCCCGAAGCGCAGTTGGAAGCGCTGATCCCGCTCCTCGCTGATATCGTGAAGCGCCACGACATCCCCCGCGCCAACATCGTCGGCCACTCGGATGTCGCCCCGGCGCGCAAGGAAGATCCGGGCGAGCTGTTCCCGTGGGACCTCCTCGCCCGCTACCGGCTGGCGCTCGCCAAGCCCAAGCTTGCGATGCGCCTCGTGTTCGACAACCCCGGCGCCTTCTACCTCGCGCTCGAACGCTTCGGGTATGACATCACCGATCCCGTCGCCGCCGTGCGCGCCTTCCAGCGCCGCTGGCGCCCCTCGCGCATCGATGGCGAGATCGACGGCCAGATCGGCGCGCTGCTGTTCGAGCTTCTGTTGGAACGCGACCTCGGGCGTGCTAGGTGACGCCTCGCCAGGGGGCCGGGCAGCCGCGTGATCGCAAGATCCCGAGGAAAGTCCGGGCTCCACGAAACAAGGGTGGCGGGTAACGCCCGCCGGGTCCGAAAGGATCAAGGGAAAGTGCCACAGAGAGCAGACCGCTAACCCAGAAATGGGCAGCAAGGGTGAAAGGGTGCGGCAAGAGCGCACCGCGCGACCGGTAACGGAAGCGGCATGGCAAACCCCACCCGGAGCAAGACCGAATAGGGACTGCGCGCTCTTCGGAGCAGGCCTGTTTCGGGCCAGCAGTCCGGGTTGGTCGCTTGAGCGCGCCCGGCAACGGGCCGCCTAGAGGAATGGCTGCCGACGCGGATACGGTCCACAAGTGGGATACCGTCCGCGCCACAGAACCCGGCTTACAGGCCCCCTGGCATTCAAAGCGTTTTCCTACCCGGCTCGAAGGCGCTAGGAAACGCCGCATGTCCGGCGCGCATCACCACCATCACGGCCATGGGCATGACCATGGCCACGCGCATGGGCATGGTCACAGCCATGCGCCCGCCAGCTTCGGCCGCGCCTTTGCGATCGGCATCGCGCTCAACAGCGGCTTTGTCCTGATCGAGGCGGGTTATGGCATTGCCGCAGGCTCGATGGCGCTCGTCGCCGATGCCGGGCACAACCTGTCGGACGTGCTCAGCCTCGCCGTGGCCTGGGCCGCCAGCGTGCTGGCCGCGCGCCCGCCCTCGGCGCGCTTCACCTATGGCTACAAATCCAGCTCGATCCTCGCCGCCCTGTTCAACGCCGCGCTGCTGATGCTGGCGCTCGGCGCGATCCTTGTCGAGACGATCCACCGCCTGATCGCGCCGCAACCTGTCGAGGCCGGCCCGGTCATGGTCGTGGCGGGCATCGGCATCGCGATCAACACGCTGACAGCGCTCCTGTTCCTGCGCGGGCGTGAGCATGACATCAACATCCGCGGCGCCTATCTCCACATGGCCTCCGATGCTGCGGTGTCCGCTGGCGTGGTCGCGGCGGGCGCGCTGATCGCCCTCACCGGCGCGTGGTGGATCGATCCCGTCACCAGCCTCGCCATTGTCGGCGTGATCGCGTGGGGCACCTGGGGCCTTGCCAAGGATTCGCTCAAGATGGGCCTCCACGGCGTCCCCGCCTCGGTCGACGCGCGCCGGGTCGAGCAGTTCCTCGCCGCGTTGCCCGGCGTCAGCGCGGTTCACGATCTCCACATCTGGCCGATGAGCACCACTGAAACCGCAATGACCGCGCATCTCGTGATGCCCGCAGGCCACCCCGGCGACGCCTTTCTCACCGGCCTTGCCCATTCGCTGGAACACGAATTCGGCATCTGCCACGCCACGGTGCAGATCGAGACGACCGATCACGCCGGCCACGCCTGCGCTCCGGCGTGCCAGCCCCGCGCCAAGCTGGCCTAGGAGACCGCTGGACAGGCTCGGCTGCGGGGTCGTACTCTCCCGCCAACCTTTCGCAGGAGCCCCCCATGTCCATCGACCGCCGCACCGCCCTCACCGCCGCGCTCACCGCCGCTGCCGCCAGCGCGATCCCCGCCGCCGCGCAGACCGCAGCCACTCCGCCCGCGCCTTCCGGCCCCGTCTTCGCGCCCGCGCCGGCGCCGCTCCCGTTCGATCCCGCCACGATCCCCGGCCTGTCCGCCAAGCTCCTCACCAGCCACCACGACAACAACTACGTCAGCGCGGTGAAGCGCATCGGCGCGATCAAGGGCGAACTCGCCAAGCTCGACATGGCCACCGCCCCCGGCTTCATGCTCAACGGCCTGAAGCGCGAGGAACTCCTCGCGTGGAACTCGATGATCCTCCACGAAATCTACTTCTCGTGCCTCGGAACCGGCGGGAAACCCGGTGCGAAACTGGGCGCCGCGATCGAGCGCGATTTCGGCAGCTTCAGCCGCTGGGCGGCCGAGTTTTCCGCCATGGGCAAGGCGCTCGGCGGCGGTTCGGGCTGGGTCCTCCTGCAATGGTCGCCGCACGATGGCCGCCTCACCAACCAGTGGGCGAACGATCACACCCAGACCCTCGCGGGCGGCACTCCGATCCTGGCCATGGACATGTACGAGCACGCCTATGCCATGGACTATGGCGCAAAGGCCGCGGCTTACGTCGATGCCTTCATGGCCGCCGCGACTTGGACGGCGGCGGATGCGCGGTTTGCCAAGGTCACGGGCTGATCCGACTGGGGGGGGCCTGCACCCTCAGGCACAGCGCTGCGCCAGCTTGCCTCGAATCCTCGACGCAGTAAGCTAAGACCCTGCTTCGGGGGGACTACGGGAGCCGTCATGCCGGTCATCGCATACCAGTCGTTCAACGCCAATTCGAGCACCACCCACGGCCTCGCCTCGATGTGGCAGCAGCCGCTGACCCGCGCCACGGCCAACCGGGTGACGGGTGCCGGCCATCAGGCGCTTGTCTTGCCGTCACTCGATAACGAGTTCGCGCTGCCGGTGGAGGGCCCGGCCCATCTGCGCCCGATCCAGGCGCTCGCCGGCCCGCCGACCCAGGTTGCCTTCGGCAACCAGATCGCGCTGATCTATCAGAACATCTACCGCGCGATCGGTACGATGCCCGATCTGCTCGTGTGCGGCGAGCTCGACGTCAGCAATGCCGATTTCGCCGCACTGCGCCAGAACTCGGGCCTGCTCGCGAATGTCACCGGTAATGCCAAGGCCTGCCAGTGCTTCACCGCCTTCGCCCAGGCCGGAGTCGCCGCGCAGATCCAGCTGCTGGCCGAGGGGCTGGGCTTCGTGATCTACTCGATCGCCGGGCTTTCCGTGCTGTTCGTGCACGTGCCGAACGCCATCGCGACCGACGCGATCAAAGTGCGGGACTTCTACGCGCAGCTCAACAATCACCTCGTCACGATCGGTCGCGGCCCGATCGATCTGGTGATTGGCGATACCAACCAGAGCTCGAGCAATTTCACCCAGAATGCTCTTTCGCAGGGCTTCGCCAACGCACACGCCAACAACACCGTCAGCCCCTTCGACAACTGGCAGGTCACCCAAGGGGGGACCAACAGCGCCGGAACAAAGATGTTCGACGTCGCGGTCTACAACACCACGACGCTCAATCTTGAGGCCGGACCGGTCTACCTGTCGCAGTCCTCCGGCGGGGTGACGGTCACCGATCACTGCGGGCTCGCGGTCAAGGTCAGCCGCAAACAAGGGTGATACTCGGCAAAACGGGCCCGGAAGCTACCTCCCGGGCCCGTTTTGTTTCATGGCCGAAGCCGCGCCTTGCTCAGGCCGCTTCTTCCTTGCCCTTCAGAACCTGCACCGGCTCCTTGCGGCCGTCGACGACATCCTTGTCGACCACCACTTCGGTCACGCCTTCCAGGGTCGGCAGGTCGAACATCGTATCGAGCAGCAGCCCTTCGACGATCGAACGCAGGCCGCGTGCGCCGGTCTTGCGTTCGATGGCCTTCTTGGCGATCGCTTCGAGCGCCTCCTCGGTGAAGGTCAGCTGCACGTCCTCAAGGTCGAACAGCTTCTGGTACTGCTTGATCAGCGCGTTCTTGGGCTCGCGCAGGATCTTGACCAGCGCCTCGATGTCGAGGTCGTTGAGCGTCGCGATCACTGGCAGACGCCCGACGAATTCGGGGATCAGGCCGAACTTGAGGAGATCCTCCGGCTCCGCCTTCTGGAGCAGTTCGCCCACCTTGCGCTTGTCCGGATCGGCGACATGCGCGCCAAAGCCGATCGAGCGCTTCTGCAGGCGGTCCGAGATGATCTTTTCAAGGCCGGCAAAGGCGCCGCCGCAGATGAACAGTATGTTGGTCGTGTCCACCTGCAGGAATTCCTGCTGCGGATGCTTGCGCCCGCCCTGCGGCGGCACGCTCGCGGTCGTGCCTTCCATCAGCTTCAGCAGCGCCTGCTGCACGCCTTCGCCCGAAACGTCGCGCGTGATCGAGGGGTTCTCGGCCTTGCGGCTGATCTTGTCGATCTCGTCGATGTAGACGATGCCGTGCTGCGCCTTCTCGACGTTGTAGTCGCTCGCCTGCAGCAGCTTGAGGATGATGTTCTCGACGTCCTCGCCCACATAGCCCGCTTCGGTCAGCGTCGTCGCGTCGGCCATGGTGAAGGGCACGTCGAAGGTCTTGGCCAAGGTCTGCGCGAGCAGCGTCTTGCCCGAGCCGGTCGGCCCGACGAGCAGGATGTTCGACTTCGACAGCTCGACGTCGCCGCCCTTGCCGCTGTGTTTGAGGCGCTTGTAGTGGTTGTGCACCGCCACCGAGAGCACGCGCTTCGCACGGTCCTGACCGATCACGTAGTCGTTCAGTGTCACGAAGATATCGCGCGGGGTCGGAACGCCGCCATCCTTCTTACCGGCGAGACCAGCCTTGGTCTCCTCACGGATGATGTCGTTGCACAGCTCGACGCATTCATCGCAGATGAACACGGTGGGGCCGGCGATGAGCTTGCGCACCTCGTGCTGCGATTTGCCGCAGAAACTGCAGTACAGCGTGCTCTTGGTATCCGATCCGGAAAGCTTGGTCATTCTTACATCCCAGACGCCCCTCCACGAGAGGCGGACCCGGTTATCCTACTACCCGGAGGGCATTAATCAACCGGACACAAAAATAGCGAACAAACCCTGATCCGGCACCCTGTCATTTTTAGGCAAAATACCGGAATCAGGCCGAAATCATGCCGAGGGGGCGCCGCCCGAACCTTCTTCGCCACCGATCTGGTCACCCGCCGGTCGCGATTCGTACACCTTGTCGACGAGTCCGAACTTCAGCGCTTCGTCGGCTTCAAGGAACGTGTCACGGTCCATCGCCTTCTCGATCTCCTCGAGCGTGCGGCCGGTGAACTTGACATAGAGGTCGTTCATCCGCGAGCGCATGCGCAGGATCTCGCGCGCTTGGATCTCGATATCGGAGGCCATGCCACGCGCACCGCCCGAGGGCTGGTGCACCATGATGCGCGCATTGGGGAGCGCGATGCGCATGCCCGGCTCACCGGCGGCGAGCAGGAAGCTGCCCATCGAGGCAGCCTGGCCGATGCACACGGTCAAAACGCGCGGGCGGATGTACTGCATGGTGTCGTAGATCGCGAGACCCGCCGTCACCACGCCGCCGGGCGAGTTGATGTACATCGCGATGTCCTTCGAGGGGTTCTCGCTCTCGAGGAACAGGAGCTGCGCCACGATCAGCGAGGCCATGTTGTCCTCGATCTCGCCCGTCACAAAAACGATGCGTTCGCGCAGCAGGCGCGAGAAGATGTCGAAGCTGCGTTCGCCGCGGCTGGTCTGCTCGACCACCACCGGGACAAGTGCCCCGGTGACGGGGTCCTGCGTGAATCTGCCCTGATTGCCGTAAACCGATGTGCCGTGGCCGCCGTATAGATCGAGCATAGAGTCCTCTTGAATGTGCCTCCGCTATGTCGCGTGCCACGGCGGGATGTTCAAGGGCGTTAACCGCCAATCGGTGCAAACACCGGCAAAAGTCGGGCAGGATCGCTTGATTCCGCCAGCTTTGCCCCTCGACGCGCTTGCACAGCGCCCCAGTTTTCCGCAGCTTCCGCGCAATTCATTGAGGGGGGATCCATGTCCAGCCGTGCCACAAAGACCATTTCCGCCATTCTGCTTGCCGCCAGCGCGCTCGCCGGCACGGGCGCACATGCGCAGGAAAGCGTCGCCACCTACCTTTCGCGGATCAAGGCACTCGACAAGGCGGGGCCGAAGATCAATGCGGTGATCGCACTCAATCCCGATGCCGCCAAGGCCGAAGCCGCCGCCAAGGCGGTAACCGGGCCGCTCGCGGGGAAGGTCATCCTCGTCAAGGACAACGTCGAAACTGCCGACCGGATGCCGACGACGGCCGGCAGCCTGCTGCTCAAGGACAACTTTGCCGGCCGCGATGCGCCCTTCATGCTGGGTCTGCGCGCGGCCGGCGTCGTCGTGCTGGGCAAGACGAACCTCTCCGAATGGGCCAACATGCGCTCCGGCCAGTCCTCCAGCGGCTGGAGCGGGGTGGGCGGGCAGACCCGCAATCCCCATGCGCTCGATCGCTCGCCCTGCGGCTCCTCCTCGGGCAGCGGCGCGGCGATCGCCGCCGGCATGGCGTGGGGCGCGATCGGCAGCGAGACCGATGGCTCGATCACCTGCCCCGCCTCTCTCAACGGCATTGTCGGCTTCAAGCCCACTGTCGGCATGATCAGCCGCACCCATGTCGTGCCGATCAGCCACAGCCAGGACACTGTCGGCCCGATGACGACGAGCGTGCGTGATGCCGCACTGATGCTCACCGCGATGGCCGGCAGCGACCCTGCCGATGCCGCCACCGCCGAGGCGGATGCGCACAAGACCGATTTTGCCGCCGGACTTGCCGCAGCGAGCCTCAAGGGCGTGCGCCTCGGCGTGCTGCGCAAGGCTGTGGGCAGCAACCCCAAGGTGATCGCGCTGTTCGACAGGGCGCTCGCTGACTTGAAGGCCGCGGGCGCGGTGCTGGTCGATATCGACTACAGCCCGCCCGAAGAGATGGGCCGCGATGAATATACCGTGCTGCTCTACGAATTGCGCACCGATCTCGCCGCCTATCTCCAGTCGGTTCCCGCATCGTCGTTCAAGGGCATTCCGCCTGCCCGCACGCTGGCGGACGCCATTGCCTTCAACAAGGCGCACCCCGAGGAGCTCAAGTGGTTCGGGCAGGACAGCTTCGAGGAAGCCGAAGCGATGACCGACACCGCAGTCTATCAGAAGGCGCGCGCAAACTCGCTTCGGCTGGCGGGTGTGGACGGGATCGACAAGCTGCTGGCGGAGAGCCGGGTCTCGTTCCTGATCGCGCCCACCGCGCCTCCAGCTTGGGCGATCGACCTCGTGACGGGCGATCACTCCATCGACGTCGGCATGGGCAGCATGGCCGCGATTGCCGGGTATCCGCACCTCACCGTGCCGATGGGCGCCGTGGAAGGCCTGCCGATGGGTCTCTCGTTCATGGGCACCAAGTGGGATGACAAGCGCGTGCTCGAAGCCGGGGCCGCATACGAACGCGCGCGCACTGTGCTCGTGCCCAAGCCCTCGCTGAAGCGTTGGGGCGAGTAAGTCAGCCCTTCGCGCGCCGCAGCGCGTCGAGCGCTTCCAGCTCCCGTTGCAGATTGATCTGCCGCGCTTCGGCCCGCCGCAGCTTGGCCTGCTCCTCGCGGGTCTTGTGCCGCCGCGCCGACCAGCGCGCCAGTCGCCGCCCGGAATCGCGCAGAAAGAAGGCGATCACATCAATCAGCCCCTGCCGCCGCGCCGGAACCAGCGCGCGCATGCGGGGCAGCGGTGCATCGGCGGACGCCGTTGCGGGTTCCGGATCGGGCGCCGGGGCAGCTTCGGGCTCGGCAGGAAGCACTGGTGCCTCGATCAGCGGCTCTGGCGCGGGGAGCAGCAGCACCGGCTTTGCCGCCTCCATCGGTGCGATCGGTGCGGGCGCTTCCTCGACCAGCGGTTCTGGGCAGACCGGAAGGGGTAGTGCGGACACAGCCGGTGCGGCGATCCGCTTGGCCGGGGGGCTATAGGTCCCCATCACCGGGCTCGCTGCCGGGATCGCGGGAAGCTGCTCGGGTCTCGCGGCCGCGCTTCGACCAACTTTGGCGCGGGCCTTGGACTTCACTTTGCCCTTCTTCCCGACCGGCTTGGCGCGCGGCGGTGCCTCGCGGGCATCGCAAGCGGCTGCCCCGGGTGTCGGCGCTGCCCGGGCCGCGGCGAGCCGGGCAGCGGCCTTGCGTGCCTTCTTGCCCTTGGCATTGCGCCGCTTCTGCGGACGCTCTTCGATCAGGCCACTTTCATCCGGAATGACCAGCGGCACGGCCATCGAGCCGCGCTGGATGTAAGCCAATTCGTGCCGCATGGCGGCGTGGTTCGGCGCCCTGTTGCCAGCCGCGTGGGGCATGGCAGCCGGAGGCCGCGAAGCGAGGCGATTGCGAACGGTATGCATCGGGTGTCCCTCCCAGGAGCCGAGCCTGCCCGAATCTCTCATGCCCCGATTCGCGGGGTCAATTGCGGGCGAATACGGATGCCGCCCAGATGCAAGAAGGGCGCCCCATTGCTGGAGCGCCCTTCCGTGTTTTCAATGCCTTGCGGCGAAGATCAGGCGTCAGCGGCCTTCTTCTTGGGCGCGGCCTTCTTCTTCGGAGCAGGCGCTTCCTCGGCCGGAGCGGCTTCGGCAGCAGGGGCTTCCTCAGCCGCCTTCTTCTTCGCCGGAGCCTTCTTGGCAGGCTTCGCTTCGGCTTCGGCAGGCGCCGCTTCCTCGGCGGGAGCCTCTTCCTTCGCCTTCTTCGCAGCCTTCTTCGGCGCAGCGGCCTTTTCAGCCTTGGCGGGCTTGACCTCAGCCGGCTTGCCGGTCTCGTCGGCTTCGATCACCGCCTGCAGTTCCTCGCGGGTCACGCTGCGCTCGGTCACTTCGGCCTTGTCGAACAGGAAATCGACGACCTTGTCCTCATAGAGCGGCGCGCGCAGCTGGGCGGCGGCGAGTGCATCCGAACGGATGTAGTCGATGAAGCGCTGGCGGTCCTGCTCGCGGTACTGCTGCGCGGCCTGGCGCATCAGCATTTCCATTTCGTTCGCAGTGACTTGCACGCCGTTGGCCTGGCCGATTTCCGAAAGCAGCAGGCCCAGACGCACGCGGCGCTCGGCGATCTTGCGGTAGTCGTCCTTCTCGCCTTCGATCTCGGCCATCGCGGCTGCGGGATCTTCTTCCTTGGCGGCTTCGCTGGTCAGCTGCTGCCAGATCTGCGCGAACTCGGCCTCGACCATCGAGGGCGGCACCGCGAAATCGTGGCCGGCGGCCAGCTGATCAAGCAGCGAGCGCTTCATCGCCGTGCGCGTGAGGCCGCCGTTTTCCTGCTCGATCTGGCCCTTGATCAGACCGCGCAGCTGCTCGATGCTCTCAAGGCCGAGCGACTTGGCGAAATCGTCGTCCGCGACGAAATCGGCAGCCTGCTTCACGGCCTTCACCTTGCACGCAAACTGGGCGTCCTTGCCGGCAAGGTTCTCGGCCGGATAGTCCGCCGGGAAGGTCACGGTGATGGTGCGCTCGTCGCCCGCCTTCACGCCGACAAGCTGTTCCTCGAAGCCGGGGATGAAGCGGCCCGAGCCCAGTTCGAGCGGCTGGTCTTCCGCCGTGCCGCCATCGAAGGCAACGCCGTCGATCGAGCCGGCGAAATCGATGATCAGCTGGTCGCCATCGGCGGCCACGGTGCCTTCGGGCGCATCGTTGTAGCGCTTCTGGCCCTGCGCGATGCGGCTGACGGCCTCATCCACTTCGGCATCGCTCACTTCGACGATCAGGCGTTCCAGCTTGATCCCGTCGATGGCGGGCGCGGTGATCTCGGGCAGCACTTCCAGCGCCACGGTCAGCTCGGCGTCCTTGCCTTCCTCGTAGCCATCGGCGAGCGAGACATCGGGCTGCGTCGCGGGGCGCAGGCCCTTTTCGGCGACGAGCTTGTCCATCGCGTTGCGGATCGAAGTTTCCAGCGCCTGCTGGTGCAGCGCGGGGCCGTGCATCTTGCGCACAAGGTTGGCGGGCACCTTGCCGGGGCGGAAGCCGGGCATGCGGACCTGCGGCGTGATCTTCTTGACCTCGCCCTCGACAAGCGCGGCGATATCGTTCGCGGCGATGGTCAGGGCATAGGCGCGCTTCAGGCCCTCGTTGCTGGTTTCGACGATCTGCATCTGTGATCCAACTTTCTCGTACGACGTCGTGGTGCCCATGCGGGCGGCATCAACAATTCTGGCCGCACCATGGGAAATGGCACGGCCAAGCTCCCGGTCGGGCCGGGCGGGTCTGGTGCGGGCGAAGGGACTCGAACCCCCACATCTTGCGATACTGGAACCTAAATCCAGCGCGTCTACCAGTTCCGCCACGCCCGCGTCCGGCGAAAAGCGAGCGCCGCCCCTATCGCAGCGCCGGGCAAAGGGCAAGCCTTGCCAAAAGGGGTGACGTCCCTATCCGGTGATCCGTGCGAGCAGCGCCAGCCATGTGCTCGCTTCGGCGGCCTTCGCGGGCTCCGCTGGCGGTGTCAGCCCCGCGCATTCGAGGCAGTAGACCTGCGCTCCTGACCCGCCGAGCAGGCGCGACAGATCGCCGACGAGCTGCTGCGCCAGCGCTCCCTGCCGCTGCGCCGCAAGCGCCGCAAAATCGCTGGCCGCGCCTTGCGCGCCAAGCACATGCGCGGCATCCGCGCTGCTCTCGCTATCCGCGAGCTGGCTCAGCAGCGCGCCAAACGGATCCGCATCCGCGCCGAGGTAGACCGGATGCCAGGTCTTGGCCCCCGCCGCCTTTGCCGCCCAGGCCAGCGCCGCATCGATCCCGCCAAACTCGTCGACAAGCCCCAATTGCCGCGCGGTGCCGCCATCCCACACGCGCCCTTGCGCAATCTTGTCGATCTCCGCCGGAGTCTTGTGCCGCGCTTCAGCCACCAGCCCGATGAAGCGCGCATAGCCCGATTCGATCTGCTGCTGGATCATCGCCTCTGCGGTCGGCGAAAACCCGCCGAACACATCGGGCTGGCCCGAAAGCGCCGTGGTCCGGACGCCATCGGTCCCGACCCCGACTTTCGCCAGCGCTTCCTCGAAGCTCGGGATGATCGCGAAGATGCCGATTGAGCCGGTGATCGTCGCCGGTTCGGCAAACACGCGGTCTGCCGGCGTCGAAACCCAGTAGCCGCCGCTCGCCGCGAGCCCCGCCATCGAAACCGCGACCGGAATTTTCTTCGCCTTCATCCGCGCGATCGCCGCCCGGATGCGCTCGGCCCCGGTCACCGATCCGCCGGGCGAATCGACCCGGACGACAAGCGCGGCGTAGTCCCCGCTCGCCGCTGCCTTGTCGACAAGCTCCGCGATCCGGTCGCCTCCAGCGCTGCCGGGGCCGGCATCGCCATCGACGATCTCGCCCGCCACCGTCACCACCGCGATCGCCTTGCCCTCGGCCGACGGCGCACGGTCGGCCAGATACGTGGCCAGCGCCGTGCCCTTGAACGCGCCCTCGCCGCCCTTCGGATCGGCGCCGACGATCTCGCCAACGCGCTTGCCGAACGCCACCTTGTCGCCGATCCGGTCGACCAGCCCCGCCGCCACCGCCGCCTCGGCCGCGTCACCGCCCGAAGCCGCGATCCACTTCACCGGATCGCCCGTCACCAGCGCGATATTGGCCTTGGGCCGCGCTTTCTTCACATCGGCCTGCCAGGCATCCCACAGCGCCGCATAGACCGCGCCCAGCGCTTCCTTCGATTCCGGCGAAGCGTTCTCGCGGATGAAGGGCTCGACCGCGCTCTTGTAGGTGCCCACCTTGAACACGTGCGCCTTGACCTTCAGCCGATCGAGCAACGCCTTGAAATAGAGGTTCGTGCCCCCCGGCCCCGCGACCACCGCGCCGCCCAGCGGATCGACCCAGACTTCGCTGGCGTGGGCCGCGATCTGCACGCTGTCGTCGGTGTAGAGCCTGGCGCGGACCAGCACCGGCTTCTTCACCGCGCGCACTTTGTCCATCGCCGCGCCGATCCGCGTCATCGCCACCTGGCTGCCGCCGCCAAAGCCTTCGAGATCGAGCACGACCGCCTTCATGCGCTCGTCCGTCGCGGCTGCTTCGATGGCGCGCACCAGATCGCGCTCCTGCACCGATTTGGACGGCCCACCGCCCGAAAGCAGCTGCGCGGGCCGCACCCGCGCGCGCTCTTCCACCACCGGTCCTTCCAGCGCGATATAGAGCGCGCCTGCCTGCACCGTCCCTGGCGCGGGCCGCAGCGCCAGCAAGGCGTAGAGCCCGCCGAAGAACAGGAGCAGGAGGAGCAGCACGAGGCCGTCCTTGATGGCGACGAGGATCTTCCAGACCGAGCGGGCAAATTTCATGGGGGATATCTAGGTCTCGCCGGCCGACGATGCCAGCCGAAACACTTGAGCCGCCCAAAGAGGCGCTCTAGGGGCATGGTTTCGATGACAGAATCGAACCTTGGAGCCGCCAGCACACCATCTGGCCGATACCCCGAAGGCGGCCTCGCCTTCCCGCACCGCGATCTCACCGGCATTGCGCACCTTGCGCGGCACGAGATTCTCTACCTGCTGGACGAGGCGGAGCAGTGGCTCGCGCTCAACCGCCAGCGCCACAAGCGCGCCGAAGTGCTCTCGGGCCTCACCATCATCAACGCCTTCTTCGAGAACTCGACCCGCACGCTGCTCTCGTTCGAAATCGCGGGCAAGCGCCTCGGCGCCGATGTCGTCAACATGCATGCCGCCACCAGCAGCGTGAAGAAGGGCGAGACGCTGATCGACACCGCGATGACGCTCAATGCCATGCGCGCCGATGCCATAGTGATCCGCCACGCCAGTTCGGGCGCGGTGCAGCTGATTGCCGACAAGGTCGATTGCCCGGTGCTCAATGCGGGCGATGGCAGCCACGAGCACCCGACGCAGGCGCTGCTCGATGCGCTCACCATCCGCCACGCGCTGGGGCTCGCACCCGGCAGCGATCTCAACGGCCTCAAGGTCACGATCTGCGGCGATATCCTCCACAGCCGCGTCGCGCGCTCCAACATCCTCTCGCTGACCGCGCTGGGGGCCGATGTCACCGTCTGCGCCCCGCCCGCGCTGATGCCTGCCGAGATCGAAGCGATGGGCGTGACGCCAAGCCATGATTTCGACGCGGCGCTTCAGGGCGCGGATGTGGTCATGATGCTGCGCCTCCAATTGGAGCGCATGTCCGGCCAGTTCATCCCCTCACCGCGCGAGTACCGCCACCTCTACGGGCTGACGCTGGAGCGCTTCGGCAAACTGCCGCCGAACGTGCTCGTCATGCATCCAGGCCCAATGAACCGGGGCATCGAGATCGACAGTCAGGTCGCTGATCACCCGGCGCGGAGCCTGATCACCCGTCAGGTCGAAAGCGGCGTTGCGATCCGCATGGCCTGCCTTGACGTCCTCACCCGCCGCGCGCGCGGCGTGCCCGGCTGGGCGGCAGCGGAAGGAGCCGCGGCATGACCCCGCGTCCGCTCACAATCACCGGCGGCAGGCTGGTTCTGCCCGCAGGCACCCCGCAGGCAGGCGCGCTGCGCGTCGCCGATGGCCGCATCGCCGCGCTGGGTGACGTCAGCCCCGAACCGGGCGATGATGTGCTCGATGCCAAAGGCGCGCTGATCACCCCGGGCCTCGTCGATCTCGGCGTCTTCGCCATCGACAAGCCCGCGTTCCACTTCGGTGGGATCACCCGCGCCGCGCTGATGCCCGATCAAGGCCCGCCGCTCGATCACCCGGCGCGCGTCCGATTCGCCGCGCAATCGGGCAAGCCGGACATGTGGGTCCACCCCCTCGCCGCCGCCACGCGCGGGCTGGAGGGTGCGGAACTCGCCGAAATCGCCCTGATGCGCGATGCCGGAGCCAAGGCCGTCGCAACGGGCCGCCGCTGGATCGCCGATTCGGGCGTGATGCACCGCCTGATGAGCTACTGCGCGATGCTCGGCCTCGTGCTCGTCACCCATGCCGAGGATGCCGGGATTGCAGGCAGCGCCGTCGCCACCGCCGGTGAGATGGCGACCCGGCTGGGCCTCCCCTCCGCGCCCGCCGAGGCCGAAGCGCTTGCCGTCCAGCGCGATATCGCGCTCGCCGAACTGACCGGCTGCCGCCTGCATTTCCGGCAAGTAACGACCGCCACCGCGCTCGCGTGCGTCCGCGCGGCCAAGGCACGCGGGGTGCGCGTGACCGCCGGCGTCACCCCCGCGCACTTCATGCTCTCCGATCTGGAACTCGCGCATTTCCGCACGTTCTGCCGCCTTTCGCCGCCCTTGCGCAGCGATGCGGACCGGCAGGCGGTGATCGCCGCCATCGCCGATGGCACGATCGACGTGATCGCCTCGGGCCACGATCCGCGCGGCGCGGAAGACAAGCGCCTGCCTTTCGCCGATGCCGAGCCGGGCATGGCGGGCGCGGAAACGCTGCTGCCGCTGACGCTCACCCTCGTGCGCGATGGCCGCATCGATCTGGCCCGCGCTTTCGCACTCCTCGCGGGCAATCCTGCCGCGCTGCTCGGCGTCCCCGCCGGGCGGCTCGAAGTGGGCCTCGAAGCCGATCTTGCGCTGGTCGAGCCGGAACGGCCATGGATCGTCGATCGCAGCAAGATGGCGGCCACAGCGGGCAACACCCCGTTCGATCGCCGCCCGGTCGAAGGCCGCGTCACCGCCCTGTTCAAGGGCGGCAGCCGCATCGCCTGAAACGAGACCGGCCCGCCTCCCCCCGAGGGAAGCGGGCCAGCATCAACGCAAAGGCCTGAAGATCAGCGCTGCGCCATGCGCGTCGGCATCGGGCGACCCTGCGGGCTTGTCATCGCCGGATCGGCCATCACGAGGCAGACGCCGCCCTTGGCCTTGACCGACCGGCACATCTGCCGCGCCGAAGCGAAGCCGTTGAAGCCCATGGCCTGAACGCGCCAGAACTGGCGGCCGTTCACCGCAACTTGCGTGATCTGGCTGTGATAGCCGGCAAGGCTGCGGTTGCGCGCGGTGAAGTGCCGCCAGGCGCGCTGTGCGCCCTCGTTCGAGGCAAACGAGCCGAGCTGGACGACATGGTTGCCGCGCACACCGGCCGCAGCCGCAGGCTGCGCGCTGCGCGCACCACGCACCGGCTGGACGACCGGCTGTGAAACCATCGCTTGCACTGCCGGAGCGGGAGCGGCAGCAGCCGAAGGCGCCACGTCGATCGCGGCGATCTTCGCCTCGGTCGGCGCGCTGGAAGCATCGGCCAGCGCCGGCTGGGGTGCTGCGGCATCGGTCTGGGGGGCAGGCATGGCCGTTGCGGCCGCCTTGGCGAGTTCCGCCGCGTCGCCGCTGGCTGCCTGCTGCGTGGCGGACATGGCCACCGCTTCCTCTGCCAGCTGCGCCGGTGCGGGGAAGTTCGCCAGCGCCAGCGCGGTCGGCTGGCCGCCATCGGCATTGGCCGGCGCGCCGAGCAGGCTCGCAACGCGGCGGCGGGTGTCTTCGGGCCGCGCCATGAATGCCCAGGTCTGCAGGCGCTCGGCCAGCTTGTCCGCCGGGACATCCTGCTGCGCCATCAGCTTGGCTTCGCTCCAGCTGCCATCAAGCGCATAGGCATAGGCGAGGTTCTGGCGCACTTTGGGGGTGTTTTCGCCACCCCGCAGCGCGTCGGTCAGTGCGGCGATGCCGGTCTGGGTCTGTCCAGCCATCGCCATGGCCAGGCCGTAGTCCGAAGCGGGAATGCTGTCGCGATAGGTGTTGAGCGTATCGATCGCTGCGTTGCCATGCCCGAGCGCGATATCGGCAAGCGCGAGGCTCAGCGCGGCCTTTCCGCCGTCCTCGCCAAGCTGCATCGCCTCATCGAACGCCTGACGCGCCGCTTCGAAGCGGCCTGCGCGCAAATAGGCCGAGCCGAGCAGCGTGCGGTATGCGGCATTGCGGGGGCTGGCGAGCACAGCCTGCTCCGCCAGCGCGATCGCCTTGTCCGGGCTGCCCTTGCCAAGCGCTGTCTGCGCATTGGAGGCGAACTTGGCATGGTTCGGCCCGCCCGCAGCGCAACCGGAGAGAAGACCGGCCGCCAGCGCGGTGGTCAGGCAGATCCGGGCGAGCCGGTAGGCGGCTTTCCGGTCAGTCTTGCTGTCGAGTGCGGTGGTCATGGCATGAAGTCCCGGTTGATAGGCTTGCATCAGGAGCGAAGGGCGCGGCGAGCAAGGTCGTCGAGACCGGGCCTCGCTTCGAGGAAACGGTCGAGAGCTTCGACCACGAGTTGTTGGGCGCTGCGGTTGTCGAGCGTGCAGGCAAGGCGCAGGCGCAGATGGCGCGACGAGTCCAGACGGAGCGTGAAGGCCGCCTTGCGCCCTTCCTTGAGCGCGGTGCCCCGCTCGCGGCGGTTCAGCGACGCGGCCGGGGCCGGGACCTTGAGCACATCGGCCAGCGATTCGATCTGCCGCAGCACTTCCGGCTGGGCCGGTTCGGGCAGCGGGTCCGCCGCAATCGCGATGACATCGGCAGCAGGCGCCGCCTGAGCCAGGTCTTCGCCATGGTCGTTCCAGCCGAGGTCATCGGCATCGACGGCCGGGCCAAAGCCCATGCGCTGGCGGTCTTCGGCGGTCAGGGGGATCAGTTGCGGGCGCATCGCCGGACGGGCCGCACCCTTGCGGGCGAGCAGGCTCGGGCTCAGCGAGGCGAAAGGCTTGGGTTCGCTCATCATCGGCGTCCTTCGCTCAGGAGCCGATCACGCGGCGGCCGAAGCCGCCTGCGCCGCGCGGTGCGCCGGGCATGGAGGGCACGGCATGGCCGGGCTGCGGCACCGCGAACACGGTGCGGCGGAAATTCTTCTCGAGCCGCTCGGAAACATAGGTCCACAGCGCCGCAACTTCGGCAGCGGACTTGCTCGAGGGATCGACTTCCATCACCGTGCGGCCATCGATCATCGATGCGGCAAAATCGGTGCGGTGGTGCAGCGTGATCGGCGCGACGGTGCCGTGCTGCGAAAGCGCAACCGCGGCTTCGGAGGTGATCCGCGCCTTGGGCGTCGCGGCATTGACCACGAAGATCAACGGCTTGCCCGCGCGCTCGCACAGATCGACCGTGGCACCCACGGCGCGCAGGTCATGCGGGCTCGGACGCGTCGGCACGACAATGAGTTCGGCGACCGAGATCACCGACTGGATCGCCATGGTGATCGCGGGCGGGGTATCGATCACGGCCAGCTTGAAGCCCTGCTGGCGCAGGATGGCGAGATCGCTGGCAAGGCGCGCCACGGTGGTCTGCGCAAAAGCCGGGTATTCCGCCTCGCGCTCGTTCCACCAGTCGGACAGCGAACCTTGCGGGTCGATGTCGATGAGAACGACCGGGCCGGCGCCCGCGCGCTGCGCCTGAACGGCAAGGTGACCGGACAAGGTCGTCTTGCCGGACCCTCCCTTCTGCGATGCCAAAGCCAGTACGCGCAAAGTAACCCCCCTATGGGCGAGACGAAAAAACCGAATGGTGTCTTGCAGGGGGATCGCAGAAGACCCTCAAATTTTGGTTAACATCCACGCGTCCGGTGCAGGTGATTTTGCGCAATGGGGGTCTGAACCCCGCGCCAAGATCCTGTCTTTTCGGCATTAACCATCTGCGCTAATCACCTTGGAGCTTGTGAGGCGCATTGGGCATGCGCAGATGTCCTTGCGCACTGCAGTGCAGCACGGCAGGGTTAACCCTGCTTTTCAGGCAATGGGTTCCACAGGAGAATCGACCGGACATGCGCGGACTTGCTCTCCTTGTGGCGGCGTCGCTCGGCGTTTCGGGCATCACGCAGCCGGTTTCGGCCGCGCCCGGCGCGCAAGGCGTACCCACACCTCCCGATGCGGCGACCGCCGCCGCAGTGCGAACCGGGGTCGATGCGTGGTCCGCCGGAAACTACGAGGCCGCGGTCAAGGCGTGGCAGGCCCCTGCGGCCAAAGGCGATGCCGATGCGCTGTTCAACCTTGGCCAGGCCTACAAGCTCGGCCGCGGCGTCCCCAAGGATCTCGTCAACGCCGAAGCCTACTTTGGCAAGGCCGCCCGGCTCGGCCATATCGCGGCGGCAGACAATTACGGCATCCTGCTGTTCCAGACCAATCGCCAGCAGGCCGCGATGCCCTGGCTGCAATCCGCCGCCGACCGGGGCGAGCCGCGCGCGATGTATGTGCTGGGGATCGCATCCTACAACGGCGATTATACGCCCAAGGATTGGGTGCGCGCCTATGCCCTGATCACGCGCGCCGCCGCCGCAGGCCTCCCGCAGGCGACCGGCAGCCTCGCCACGATGAACCAGACAATCCCGCTCGCGCAGCGCCAGATGGGCGTCAGCCTCGCCAGCGAACTGGACCAGAAAGCCGCCGAAGCCCGCGGCCGGGAACTGGCTGCGGCAGACCTTGGCGGGCAAGGCGCGCCGGTGCCGACCGCTGCAACGGCCAGAACGCCGCCGGGCGCGCTCGAGAAAGTCGATCTGCCGCCATCCGGCCCGTCCGAACCCGCCGTGGCCTATCAGCCGCCGATGAACCCTCCTGCCCCGCCCAAACCGAAACCGGTGCCGGTGAAGCCTGCCACGCCCAAGCCCGCTCCGCCCAAAGCGGCCCCGGCTCCCACTGCCGTGGCGACGACCAGCCGCAGCGGGGCCTATCGCATCCAGCTCGGCGCGTTCGGCGTAAAAGCCAATGCCGATGCGCTCTGGGCGCGCGTGCGTTCCCGGCCCGAAATCGCCGGTCATGCCCGGCAGGATGTGCCCGGCACCGTCACGCGTCTGTTTGCCACAGGCTATTCGCAGGACGGCGCGCAGCGCGCCTGCGCCGCGCTCAAGGCCGGGGGCCTGGCCTGCCTCGTGGTGGCGCCCTGACGTCACATGTCCGCCCCCAAGCCGGAACGCATCGGCGCGCTTGATTTCGTGCGCGGGGTTGCCGTGCTCGGCATTCTAGCGATCAACGTGACCGGGTTCTGGGGGCCGCTGCTCGCCACCTTCAGCCCCGCGCTGCCCCGCCTCGAATCCGGCCCGGATTTGGGCGGCGCGCTGTGGTTCGCCGCCGCCTACGTCCTGTTCGAAGGCAAGATGCGCGGCCTTTTCACGCTCCTGTTCGGAGCAAGCATGATGCTGTTCGCCGATGCGGCCGAGCGGCGCGGCGCCAATGCAGACCTCATGCAAGTGCGCCGCCTGCTCCTGCTGATGCTGTTCGGCTATGCGCACTACGCGCTGCTGTGGTGGGGCGACATTCTCTTCCCTTACGCCGTCTGCGGCATGCTCGCCTTCGCCCTGCGCCGCCTCGCGCCCGAACCACTCGCCGCTGCCGCGCTGCTGCTCTTCCTTGCCAGCCATGGCCTTGAAATGATCGGAGATCTCGCCGCCATCGCCACCGAAAGCCGCGTGCTCGCCGGACACGGCACTCCCGCCGAAGCCGCCGAACAGACCGCCATGATGGGCCGCATCGCCGCCTCCATCGCAGCCGACAGCCGGGTGCTCCACGCCCCCTTCCTCGAAGCCGTCCGGATCCGCCTGACCACCGCGCCCCTGCTCCCGCTCGAAACCCTCGGCGCGACCTTCTTCGAGACCTTTCCGCTCATGCTGCTCGGCATGGCGCTGCTGCGGATGGGGCTGTTCACCGGCGAGTGGGAGCCTGCAACCCTGCGCCGCATCGCGTGGATCGGCATCGCCGCCGGCGGCGCGATGAGCGCCGCGCTGATCGGCTGGGCGGCGCTGCACCGGTTCCCGCCCGGGGCGATGTTCGCGGTCATGGGTTCGCTCGCCGCGATCCCGCACCTCGCCATGACGCTCGGCTATCTGGCCGCGCTGCTGCTGCTCTGGCCACGCCTGCAAGGCAGTCCCTTAGGCACGCATCTGGCCGCTGCCGGGCGCTGCGCCTTCACCAACTATCTCGGCACCACTGTCGTGATGATCGCACTCTTCGCCGGCTGGGGCCTCAGCCTTGGCGGGGTGCTGCCCCGCGCCGCGCTTCCGCTCGTCGTCCTTGGCGGATGGGCACTGATGCTGGCCTGGCCGCGCTGGTGGCTCGCCCGCTTCGGTCAGGGCCCGCTCGAAGCCCTGTGGCGAAGGCTCACCTGGCTGGGAGTTCCCCGCTTGCCGCCTCCACTTGCGGACGGTGCGGTGTAAGGATCAGCACGCCATCTTCCACCCGCCAGCCCTTGAGGCGGGTCAGGAAATTCATCCCAAGCACGTTGGGCCCACCCTCCGCAGGCAGCACGATCGCATCGAGATCGCGCGCCACCACCGATCCGAAGCGCAGTTCGTCGATCCGCGCCGGAACCGCCGACACGCTGCCATTCGCGGTCTCGACCGTGGCGTCCGGCCGCATGCCATCAGGTTCCACCCCGGCTGCCTGCGCCACGTCGCCCGATAGCGCCGTCACCGTTGCGCCGGTATCGACCATCAGCCGCAGCGGCACCCCGTTGAGCCTTGCCTTGATCCAATAGTGTCCGTCGGCGGCCAGCGGAATGCGCGTCTCCCCGCCCGAAACGGTCTGCGCCGGGCCGCCAAGGCTGTGGAGCGCCGCATCGAAACTCGGGTCCATCCGCACGAAACGCAGGACCGCAAGGCCGAACACCGCCAGCATCAGCAGGTTCCCGGCAAACCGCACCGCACCCCCGGACCGCCGCCCGCGCCCCGCCAGCGCGCCGCCGATGACCACCAGCAGCAGCGCCAGACACGTCGCGGCAAACAGCGGCGAAAGCTGCCCCAGCCACGGGGCGCCGCTTTCCAGCCAGGTATAGATCTGCGTCATGAGCGACCCTCTAGCCACGCGAACCTTTCATCGTGCTGAAACCCGTCCTATCCACCATTGCGCAGCGGCCATCACGGCCTCCGCCCCGGGCAAACCATGCACCTTTCCATCACGACCCGTCTGGTCTGGCACTGTGCCGAGCCGACCGACATCCTCCTCCAGATCGAAGTCGCGGCAACGGGAGGCCAGCGGCTCCTGACCAGCGCGCTCGATAGCACACCTTCGGGCCATTTCACGCGAGTACCCGCGCAGGACGGGATTGGCGAACGGATCTGGCTGCATCAGGAAGGCGATTGCGCGGTTACTTATGCGGCGCAAGTCGAGGTGCTTGGCCGGACAGAGCCGCTCGAAACCCTCGCCGCACTGCCGCCGCACCGCCTGCCGGGCGAGACGGTGCCCTATCTGATGGATTCGCATTATTGCCCCGCCAACCGCTTCTCGCCCTTTGTCGACGAGGAATTTGCCGCGTTCGAAGGCGGCGCAAAAGTGGCGGCAATGCGAGACTGGATCGCGGCGCACTATCGCTATGTGCCCGGAGTAAGCGATGCCTCGACCACCGCGATCGACAGCTTTGTCGAACGCCGCGGCGTCTGCCGCGATTATGCGCACACGCTGATCTGCTTTGCCCGCGCCGCCGCGATCCCCGCGCGGTTTGCCAGCGGCTACGGCGCCAAAGTCCATCCGCAGGATTTCCATGCGGTGGCCGAAGTGTGGCTGACGAGTGCCGAGGGCGTGGGTGGCTGGCATATTGTCGATGCGACCGGCATGGCTGATGCTGCCTCGTTTGCGCGGATCGCGGTGGGCCGCGATGCGGCAGACACCAGTTTCCTGACCAGCTTTGGCCAGGCCGACCTGCGCGAGCTGGCGATCGAGGTACACGAAGTCGCCTGAGCTCAGCACCCGCATTAACCATCCGGCTTAAGGATCGGAGCCCGCCCCGTCCCTTGCCGGGACGCGGCCCGAATGCCGCTCGCCAACCCTTTCGTTTACGCTACTCTGCAAGCGAAAGGAGCGTCCAGAATCGCCATGTCCGGCCTCAAGTCCCCCCTCGATCTTGTCCGCTCCCGCTGGGTCACCGCGCCGCTCGGCTTCATCGCCATGTCGCTCGGCTGTCTGCTGGCGTTCAACGTCGGCAAGGATGTCGCGCAAGTCCTGTTCGGCGGTTCGCAGGCCGAAGCCCATGTCGCCCCCGCCATCAAGCCGCTCGCCAAGCCTGCCACGCTCACACCGCCCGCGCCTCCCGCCAACAGCCCCTTTGTCGTCAAGTCGATCCTCAAGATCGATGAACCCATCAAGTTCGGCCAGTTCTTCTGGGACGAAAGCGCCGCCGCAACCGGCCCCATCGTCGTGACGGTCGATCTCGAAGCCCGCACCATCTCGGTCTTCCGCGACGGGCACGAGATCGGCGCCGCCGCCATCCTCAAGGGCTATGGCAGCAAGCCCACCCCCACCGGCATGTTCCCGATCAGCCAGAAGGACGCCGACCACGTCTCCAACATCTACGATGCACCGATGCCCTGGATGCTGCGCCTCACCAATGATGGCGTCTCGATCCATGGCAGCAAGGTGGAGCGCGGCTATGCCACCAACGGCTGCATCGGCGTGCCGGACGAGTTTGCCAAGCGCCTGTTCGGCGTCGCCAGCCTGGGCGACAAGGTGATCGTCACCGATGGCAAGCGCCTCGGCGTGGGCCAGCCGATCATCGAGAACCACGCCCCCGCACCCACCGGCCCCGCCGTCCTCGCCCAGCAGGATTCTTGATCTGGATCGTTTTTCCGCTGTCCCGCGCGTGCCATGAAGCCCATGGACGGGATGAGGAGAACACCGGATGCGACCCCACGATGAACGCCACCTCGTCAGCCGCATCGGCTGGCTGCGCGCTGCGGTCCTCGGCGCGAACGACGGGATCGTCTCCACCGCCAGCCTGATCCTCGGCGTCGCCGCCTCGGGCGCGGAGCGTCAGGCCCTGCTCGTCGCGGGCGCGGCGGGCCTTGTCGCGGGCGCGATGTCGATGGCGGCGGGCGAATATGTCTCGGTCTCCAGCCAGTCCGATACCGAAGCCGCCGACCTCGCGCGCGAACGCGCCGAACTCGCTGCCGATCCGGTCCACGAAGCCGCGGAGCTCGCCGCGATCTACGAGGAACGCGGCGTCGATCCGGTGACGGCCAAGGAAGTCGCCCGCCAGATGATGGCCAAGGATGCGCTGGCCGCCCACGCGCGCGACGAGCTGCACCTCAACGAAACGACCGCCGCCCAGCCTGTCCTCGCCGCGATGGCCTCCGCCGCCATGTTCACCGGCGGCGCGTTCCTGCCGCTGCTGCTGGCCGCCTTCCTGCCGCTGGGGCTCATGGTGACCGGCACGGCGGTCGGCTCGATCCTCTTCCTCGCCCTCCTCGGCGCCTTCGGTGCACGCGCGGGCGGCGCGGCGATGGGCAAGCCGGTGCTGCGCGTCGTCGTCTGGGGAGCGCTGGCCATGGCAATCACCGCTGGCATCGGCCGCATGGTGGGAACCGCCGTCTAGGTGGCAGGCGAACTCAACCTCACCGGCTTTGCCCTCGCGGTCCTGCTGATCGAGCTGACGCCCGGGCCGAACATGGCCTGGCTCGCAGGCCTCGCCGCCACCGAAGGCAAGCGCAGCGGCCTCTCCGCCGTCGCCGGCGTAGCGCTTGGCCTGCTGGCCAACGGCGTGCTCGCCGCGCTCGGCCTTGCCACCCTGCTGACCGCCATGCCCGCGCTGCTCCATGGCCTGCGCCTTGCGGGCGCCGCGATGATGGTCTGGCTCGCCATCGAGGCATGGCGCGGCGCGGAAAAGGCCCCGCCGCCCACCGCCACCCGCCGCGCCTTCGCCACCGGCGCGCTGCTCAACCTCTTGAACCCGAAGGCCTACCTGTTCTTCGTGGTCGTCGCGCCGGAGTTTCTGGGTGGCCGCACGCTGGGCCTCACCGAAGCGCTCACCCTCGCGCTTGTCAGCACCGCCATTGCCACCGCAATCCACCTCGCCATCGTGCTCGCCGGCAGCCGCGCGCAAGCCTGGCTGGCAGACCCCGCCCGCACCAAGTGGGTGCGCCGGGGCTTCGCCGTGGTCATGCTCGGCGTCGCCGCCTCGTTCCTCGCGATCAAGACCGGCTAGGCACTCACAACCCCAACGCCCCCTACACGTCGCCCCGTGCTTGACACGGGGCTAGGCTTTTCTCCCAGCGCAGCGCCAACAAAGAAAAGCCAAGGCCCGTGTCAAGCACGGGCCGACGATGCCTCAACGCGGCGCCATCCGAATCCCGCCATCCAGCCGGATCGCCTGCGCATTGAAATAGGAATTACGCACCAGTTCCATCGCCAGGCTGGCAAACTCTTCCGGCAGCCCTAGCCGCTTGGGGAACGGCACCGAGGCGTTCAGCCCCGCGCGCACCTTTTCCGGCACGCGGCCCAGCAGCGGCGTATCGAAGATGCCCGGCAGGATCGCATTCACGCGGATGCCAAGGTCCATCAGATCGCGCGCCATCGGCAGCACGAGGCCAACCACGCCCGCCTTCAGCGAGCCATAAGCCACCTGCCCGATCTGCGCATCCTGCGCCGCGACCGAACCCGTCAGGATGATCGTCCCGCGTTCGCCATCTTCCTCAAGCGGCTCGGCATGCGCCATGCCCAGCGCCGAAAGGCTCGCCACGCGGTAGCTCGCGATCAGCACGCCGTTCGCGGCGAAGGCATAGTCCTCGGTCGAAAGCCGGGTGAACTCGCCCGTCTCCTTGTTGCGGCCCACGGTCTTGCCCTTGCGGTGCACCACCGCGCAGTGGACGGTGATCCGCTCCTGCCCATGGGCGGCGCGCGCCTTGGCAAAGCCCTCGACCACCGACTCCTCGCTGGTGATATCGACATGGCAGAACAGCCCGCCAATCGCCTTGGCGACTTCCTCGCCCGCCTCATCATTCACATCGAAAATCGCAACCTTCGCCCCCGCCGCCGCGAGCGCATAAGCCGTCGCCCGCCCCAGCCCCGAAGCCGCGCCGGTCACCACGGCCGCCATACCCTGTTCGATCTTCATGGCATCTCTCCTTTAACCGCGCGATTAAGCCGGAGGAGGATCGGGTGCAAGTGGCACAAATGCTAAAGGCCTTTGTCGCAGCTCATCCCGGATTTGGCGAGGGACTTGGGAGAACCCATCGGATCCGCTGTAATTTTGGCAGCTACTCAGCATTAGTCGGTGAAAGCGGAATATCGGCGATCAACTCAATACCCGCCATTGAGCCCACTTCACCGACAGAATTTGACACAAAGGTGCTAGATCACCAAGAATGTCCCCGCTGTCGACTGTGAGGGAGGGGTCATGACGGAAGTGCCTGAACCGGAAGCGGGTTCAACAAACGATACGATTCGTTGGGCTTGGGACATCCACAAGGACGCGGATGCGCTACTGCACTCCCGCCTTCAAGGCTTCATGGCCTTCAACGCTATCCTAGGAGGCGGTTACTTTCTCTCTTCTAGAATCACTCAAGCTCCACCAGATGAAATTATGCGGTTCATTCCGCCGATAATTGCATTCTTTGGGTTATGCCTTGGGCTCGTTTTCATCACCTACACTCGCAGGATAGTGCAAGGCATCAAGCGCCTAAAAAGCAATTATTTGCTTCATGACCCCGTGTACAAAATATATTACGGCGACTATCCGACGGAGGATGGCGTGAAGTACTGGTTCGCGCATGGAATGCCGTCGGCACTTATTGCGCTTTGGGTCATACTGCTAGCGATAGGTTCGCTATTGGCCACGCGTTGATAGTGAAACGGATAACGGTGTAGGTGCATCCGGACTTTCCGTTCCCCCCGATCTCGGTCGTTGAACCTAGTTTGGCAGTCCACCAAAAGCAGCCCTCACCCCCCTAAAGCACATCAAACTCATCCCCAAGCGCGCTGCGCAGTTTGTCCAATGCCTGCGCCTTCAGCTGGTGCACACGCGGCACGCTGACCGACAGCACTTCGGCGATTTCCGCCAGGTTCAGTTCCTCCACGAAATAGAGCTGGATCACCCGCTGCAGCCGCTCCGGCAGGCCGGCAATCGCCGCCACCACTTGCGTCCGCGATTGCTCGTCGGCCAGCAGTTCGAAGCTGTCCGGCCGGTCGTCGGCGAAGGCCATGTCGCTGTCCGAATAGGTATCGTCGATGGGCTCGAAGCGCATCGGCTCGCTCGAGGCGCGCAGTTCGCTTAAGCCGGCGGTGGTCATGCCCATCGCTTCGGCGAGTTCGTCCTCGCTCGGCGCGCGGCCCAGCGTGGCGGTGAGGGTCTGCGCCGCGCCCGCCAGCAGCTTGCGCCGGTCGCTCGCGCTGCGCGATAGCGGGGTGGAGCGCCGCACCAGATCGACCATCGCGCCGCGCACGCGCAGCTTGGCATAGGCGGCAAAGCCGTCCTCGGTCGGCGCATTGTGCTTCTGCGCGCATTCGGTGAGCGCGACGAGCCCGGCCTGCACGAGGTCTTCGACTTCGATGCCCGCCCGGCCCGATCCGTGGACGTGCCAGGCAAGGCGGCGCACCATCGGCAGGAAGCGGCGGATGCGGTCCGCCGTCCCGCCCTGATAGGCGCGCGCGGCGGCAAAGCTGCGGTGATCATGGTTCATGCGGCAAGATCCTGTGGGCCGGAGTCCATCTGGTCAGGGTTTCCGCCCACCACCTCGATCACTTCGATCGGCTGGCTGGGCGGCAGTTCGGAAATCGAAAGCACCGCGCATTGCGGCGCACGCTGGCGCAGCAGCGCGGCAAGGGCGCGGCGGGCGCGCGGCTGGACGATGAGGGCAACCGGGGCAGCGGCAGGCCCGCGCTCGGCAATGATCGCGGCAATCCGCTCGCCGATGGAACGCGCGAGATCGGGCTCGATCACCGGCTGTCCGGTCACGGGATCGTGCATCCCGCCCACGATCATCTGCTCCAGGGCGCCATCCAGCGTCAGCACCGCCAGCCGTTCATTCGGCCCGCAGATGCGCGAAACCAGCAGCCCGCCGAGCGACGCGCGCACCAGATCGACCAGCTTGTCGTGGTCATTGGTCTGCAGCACCGCTTCGGCCAGCGCGGAAAGGATCGGCAGCGGATGCGCGATGCTCACCCCGTCTTCCAGCAGCGCGTGGAACAGCCGCGTCATCGCGCCCAGCGTGATCGGCTGCGGATGGACGGTCTCCACCAGCCCCGGCGCACGATCCCGCACGCCATCAAGGATCGCGCGGACTTCATCCGGGCCAAGCAGCGCCTGCGGCCGTTCGCCGAGCACCTGGTTGAGATGGGTGGCGACAACCGTGGAGGCGTCCACAGTCAGGAACCCTTCGGCAATCGCATGGTCGCGCTGCCCCGGTTCGATCCAGATCGCCGGGCAGCCGAAGCTCGGGTCCACGGTCGCCTCGCCGCGCAGGGAATGATCCGGGTTGGCCTCGCCCGCATCGATGGCGAGCACTTTCTCTGCCTTGATGCTCGCCCCGCCCAGCGCCACGCCGCCCAGCACGATGCGATAGGCATCGGGCATCAGGTCCAGACTGTCGCGCACGCGGAACTGCGGCACCACGAAGCCGAAGCTCTGCGAAAGCTGCTTGCGCACGCCGGTGATCCGCGCAACCAGCGGCGCCCCGCGCTTCTCGTCGACGAGATGCACCAGACCATAGCCCAGTTCGATGGTCACGAGCGTGTGGTCGGAAACCTCCTCCAGCGTGATCTTCGCCGGATCGACCTGCTCCACCACCACTGGCGGCGGCACGGCAAGCCGGGCCTCGCGCTTTCTCAGGCTCCACCAGATCCACCCGGCCATGGCGGCAGCGGGCATGAACACCATCTGCGGCATGGCCGGGATCATCCCGATCACGCCGAGGATCACCGCCACCGGCAGCCACGTGCCGGGGGAGGCAAACTGCCCGCCGATCTGCCCCGCAAGGTCGCGGGTATCCGAAACGCGGGTCACGATCACCGCCGCTGCAATCGAAAGCAGCAGCGAAGGCACTTGCGCCACCAGCGCATCGCCCACCGCCAGCGTGATGTAGCGGCTCGCCGATTCCTGCGCGGTCAGCCCATGGCTCAGCATGCCAAGGCAGAAACCGGCGATGATATTGACGCCAAGGATCAGCAGCGCAGCGACCGCGTCGCCCTTCACGAACTTGCTGGCACCATCCATCGAGCCGTAGAAATCGGCCTCGGTCGCCACTTCGCGGCGCCGCGCCTTGGCTTCGTCCGCCGTCAGCAGGCCCGCCGCCAAGTCCGCGTCGATGGCCATCTGCTTGCCCGGCAAGGCATCAAGGGTGAAGCGCGCCGAAACTTCCGAAACGCGCCCCGCGCCCTTGGTCACGACCATCAGGTTGATGATCATCAGGATCATGAAGACAAACAGGCCGACCGCGAAATTGCCGCCGATCAGGAATTCGCCGAAGCTTTCGATCACATGCCCCGCCGCCGCGCCGCCTTCGTGGCCATTGACCAGCACGATGCGCGTGGAAGCCACGTTGAGCGCCAGCCGCAGCAGGGTGGCGAAGAGCAGCACCGAAGGGAACGAGGAGAAATCGAGCGGCTTCAGCGCATTCATCGCCGCCATCAGGATCGCGACCGAAAGCGCGATATTGAGGACGAAGAACCCGTCGAGCAGAAACGCCGGGATCGGCATGATCATCAGCGCGATCAGGATCAGGATGCCGCCGGGCAGCGCCAATGCGCCGGGAGAGCCGAAGCGTTTCAGCATGGCGCGTCAGACCCCCAGTGCCCGCAGCTGGCCATAAGCCGCGCGGACATGCGCCGGGGCGGCGCCGGGCTGGCCGAGCGCAAAGGCATCACGCAAGGTATCGGCCATCGAGCGCGCGGGCGGTGCATCGGGCGCATTCGCCGCCGCGTTGAACGCCTGCTGGATCGGCCCTCCCTGCGGCGTTGCCGCAGCATAAGTCGGCAGCGGCGCATCCGGCGCGTTCATGGCGCTCGCCATCCGCCCGCGCAGCAGCTCCATCACCTCACCCACCGAGCGCGCACCGCCAGCGCCAAAAAACACGCCGCGATTGGCCGCCGCCGCCTTGGGCAGCAAGGCTGCTGCGCTTTGCGCCGGATTGCTGCCGAGCGCGCCAAGGAAGCGACCGGCCCCTTCCGCACCCAGAAAGTGCGCGAGGTAGAGTTCGCTCGGATCGGGATCGCGCCCGAGAATGCCGGAAAGGAAATCGCGGTTGTCGTTCGCCAGTTCCCCGGCCATCAGCGCGGACAGCTCCGGGTCCGACCGCAGCGCGAGGAGCTGCCCGCGCGAGGCAGCGTCGCTCCCGCCGGGAAGCCCATAGGCCGCGCCATGCTTGTCCAGCATCGAAAGCCAGGTCTGCCCGGTAAACTGATAGAGCCCCGTCGCGCTCGAAGTCGCTGCACGTGCCTGCGGGTTCAGACCGGATTCCAGCCGCGCCTGCGCCATCAGATACGAAAAGTCGGTGCCGGTCGCCGCCGCCGCACGCGCAATCGCGCCCCGCACATCGGGCGCGGGGCGCGGTACTGGCGATGCAGCAATCGTTGCAGGTTCGCTCACTTGGGTCCCTTTCCAAGCCTCCGCCAAGCGGGGGCCAGAAGGGCATCAGCAAGCAGCGTGCCAAATCAGCGCGCGCGGCCGATCCGGGCATGCGGGGCCTGCGCCCGGTAGAGCGCCGGCTGGCCGGTCAGCGCATCGAGACGCGCGGAGACATTGGCCGCAATCAGGTTGCGCACGCGGCGATTTGCCTCGTTCACACGGCGCGCGGCCTCCAAAAGCCCGCGGCATTCCTCGTCGATGGCTTCGGGCGCAGTCGTATCGAGCCGGCCGCACAGGGCATTCTTGTCCACCGCGCAGCCCATGATCGCGTCGACGTCGAGCCCGGCAAGCGCCTGCCGCTCGTCTTCCAGAACGGCCAGCATCTGCCGCAAGGTATCGCGCAGCTGCGTGGGGCGGCGGATCGGCTCGACGGTGTTCATGGCAGCGCTCACTTGGGGGTCCTCAGCAGCATCCCGGCCGCGATCATCGCATCGGCGATCTTGGTCGGAAGCACGGGGTATGTGCCTTTTTCGATGGCGTGGCGGATCGTCTGGACCCGCTCCTGATCGACCGGGGCGGCGCCTGCCTTCACCGCATCGCTGGTTTCCACCTGCGGCGCGGCAGCAGCAGCCTGGGCCGGAGCCTTCTGCGTTTCAGACGTGGTTTCGGTCTGGACAGGCTTGCTGCCGGTCCCAACTGTAGTGACCTGCACCGCGCTGACCGGGCGTGGTGCACCGATTTCAAAGGATGACATGGTCCGCTCCTCGCGTTTCCTGCAAACTAGTACGGTGTATGCAGACGGAGTTTAAGCGGGGGCGGAAATAATTTGCCGCAAACGGCAGCAGGCCGCAAGGATTTGCCGGTTGCGGCCTTAGAGCCTGTCCTGATGAGGCCTCCACCTCATCAGGACAGGCTCTAGTCCACCGGCAATTCGACCAGTCCGGGGCGCACCACGCGGGCGCGCAGCGGATCGGCCTTCGCGGCGGTCTTCACGCGGATCCACGCGCCCACCGCTCCTGCATCGAGCGCTTCGCCCGGCTGCGAGACCGAGAAGCCTGCGCCCGAGACCATGACCGTCACGCCCTCGCCGCGCGCCACGGCCATCACGGCGGGAGCGACTGTTGGCACGGCCCGCTCCGCACTCACCGGCACGAACACGCGCCAGCCGCCCGCATCGGGGCAGCGCACCAGCACGCTCGTCTGCGCATTGCCATACCAGGAAAGCGCCAGCGGGGCATTGCAGGCCACAAGGCGGAGCCGCCGATCCACCGGCTGCGCTGCGCCGCCCGGCACGCCGATCTGCTGCCCGGTGAAGGCCGCTACGGCGCGGTCGATCGCGGCCAGATCGGTGAGCGGCGCGGCAAAGGCCGGCAGCGGGGCGAGCGACAGCGCAAGAGAGAGATAGTGGCGAAAAGCAGGCATGGCACAGCGCTTTCGTAAAAGGAGGCAACCGCCGCACTGCAATCATTGTGCCACCTCACTCGGCGTCATAGGCAAGGACGACGCTCGCGGCATCCTCCCGCCCCGGCTCGATCACGATCCGGGCAGACGCGCCGCGCGGTCCGGCCGCTGCCACCAATGCCTGCGTGCGGGCGAATGCGGCGGCTTCATGGCCTTGCACATGACGCACCAGGATCGAGACCCTCAGCCGCGGGTCGCGCGCCTGCTGGGCCAGCCATTCGGCCAGCTTGGGCATGCCCGGCCCTTCGCGCCAGACTCCGACCGGCTCACCTCGCGCGGAGGGCGCTTGCGGCGGAGCCTTCGGTGCGCTCGGCAGCAATGGGCCATTCGGCGCCGAGGCGAGTGCGGCAGCTGTCATCAGGAACAGGATCAGTGCGAGGTCGGCGAGAATTGTCTGCCAAGGCATGGCAATCGGCGCACCATAGAGACCGTGTGGCGGAACGCTCATGGCACCTCGCGCAAGTAGGCGCGGCGAACCGCGCTTCCCGCCGCCTGCACCGGCGGACAGACCGGCCCCAGCTTGGCGATCAACCAATCGGCGATTTCCCGCCTTGCCGCTTCCTCTGCCTCTACGCGCCGTTCGACCGCGCGCGAGAGCGGCGCCAGAATCAGGTTGCCAAGGAGCAGGCCATAAAGCGTCGTCAGCACCGCCATCGAAATGGCCCCCATGAAGGCCCCGCGCGCAAGACCCTCTACCGGCAACTGGCTCAGCGAAATGAGCGTGCCCGCAAGCCCGAACACCGGCGAGAGTTCCGCCCCCAGCGCCAGCGTGCGCACTGCACGCACGGAACGGGAAACGCGCGCTTCGCGGGCAGCATCGTCGCTGTTGACAAAGGCGGCGAGGCTGCGGGTCTGGATCAGGACACCGAGGGCGGAGTCGATGGTAGCATCGCCGCTCGGGCGAAGGTTTGCCCGCAACAGTCCCTCGCGTTCGGCCTGCGCGACCATCGGTGCCAGCGCGCCGCGCACTTGGTCCGCGCGAAACCGGCGCTGCACCAAGGCACCCAGCGCAGCGCCGCAGTCCGCCAAGCCGCTGCGCAGCGCCGTAGCGCCCAGGGTTCCACTGATGACAATGCTCGCCGCAATCGGGTCGAACATGCGTGCAAAGTCCATCGCTGCAGTGCCTCGCTCTCTGACCTCCTAAGAACGGCAGCATGCAAGCAACCTTCAGAGGCGGCGGAAGGAATTTGCCGCGACCCGGCAAGCGCTTGCCGGACGAAACCCGGCCGTGGACTGCAATCCCCCGCATTTCAGCGCTTGGCACGCCCCTTGCTGATCACAAGGCAGGAAAAACCGTCTTTCAAGGCCACGATCCATGAGTGACTCTCTTTTCGGCATCCACGGCGCGGCACTCGAACTGCGATCGCAGCGCATGGGCCTGCTCGCCTCCAACCTCGCGAATGCAGGCACGCCGGGCTACAAGGCGAAGGACATCGATTTCGCCGCCGCCCTCAAGGCCCGCACTGCCGGTGCGAGCGAGGCCCAGGCGATGTCTGCTGCCACACGCTACCGCATGCCGGTCATGCCCAGCCTCGATGGCAACACCGTCGAGATGGCGACCGAGCAGACCGCCTTCGCCGAAAACGCCGTGGGCTATTCCGCCACGCTTTCGTTCATCCGCGGCCGGGTCGAAACGCTCACCCGCGCGATCAAGGGCGAATGAGCATGGCTGGCGGCAATCAACCCCTCTCGCTGTTCGACGTTACCGCGCGCGCCATGTCGGCGCAGCTGGTGCGGATGAACGCCTCGGCTTCCAACCTTGCCAATGCCGGCAACATCGCCGCCAGCAAGGACGCCGCCTACCGCCCCTTGCGCCCGGTCTTTGCAGAAGAGCTCGATCGCACCTCCGGCCTCGCCACTGTGCGCGTCGCCGGAGTCTATCGCAGCGAGGCAGCGCCGGTGCGCATGCACGATCCCGATCACCCGCTCGCCGATGCCAACGGCGATATCTGGGAGGCCCCGGTCGATGAGAACGCCGAGCTGGTCGAGATGATGGAAAGCGCCCGCCAGTACCAGAACGTGGTCGAAGCGATGCAGACCGCCAAGCAACTGATGCTCGAAACGATGAGGATGAAGTGATGATCCCGATCAATCCCAACTCGGCGGCGGCTGCCGTCTCGACCGCCTCCTCCGCTGCCAAGGCTGTCACGTCCACCGCGAAGAGCGCGTGGGGTTCCTTGGGCGCCAACGATTTCATCAAGCTGCTCACCGCGCAGCTGCAGAATCAGGACCCGACCGAGCCGGTCGACAACAGCCAGATGATCGCCCAGCTCGCCCAGTTCTCCAGCCTGTCGGCGGCGAACAGCACCTCGGACACGCTGAAATCGATCGAGGCCAAGCTCGATAAGCTCACCGGCCTGAATATCTGAGAAAGGACCCCCAGACATGTCGTTCTACACTTCGCTCAACGGCCTCAAGAACGCCCAGACCGACCTTGGCGTGATCAGCAACAACATCGCCAACGCCGAAACCAACGGGTTCAAGAAGAGCACCGTGGCCTTCTCCGATATCGTCGCGGGCAGCGCCTTCACCAATCCCAAGCTTCTCATCGGCATCGGCTCCACGGTCGAGGCCGTGAACCAGAACTTCAAGCAGGGCCCGGTCGAGCAGACCGGCAATGCGCTTGATCTTGTGGTCAACGGAGACGGCTTCTTCACCACGCGTTCGGCGGTCACCGGCGATACGCTCTACACCCGCAACGGCGCCTTCGAGATCGACGATAACGGCTATCTCATGCGCGGCGGCAATCGCCTGCAGGTCTTCCCCACCGATGCAACCGGCGTTGTGTCAGGCACCACGCCGCAATCCGCCCAAGTTCCGGCGACCAATGCCGCCGGGGCGCAGTTCGCCGGGGTCACGGTTGGCAAGAACGGCGTGATCACCGCCTCCTATGCCGATGGCACCAATACGGCGATCGGCATGGTCGCACTCGCCACGTTCATCGCCCCCGGCGGTCTGCGCCAGGAAGGCTCGGCCAACTGGAGCGCCACCGGCCTCTCTGGCGTCGCCACATATGGCCAGCCCGACGAAGGCTACTACGGCAGCATCCTCTCTGGCGCGCTCGAACGCTCGAACGTCGATCTCTCAGAGGAAATGGTCGGCCTGATCACCGCGCAGCGCAATTTCCAGGCCAATGCCAAGGCTATCGATACCGCCACGCAGATCTCGCAGACCATCATCAACCTGCGCACCTGAGCCACCTTAACCTGAGGCTGACATCCCGCCATGGACCGCCTGATCTACACCGCCTACTCCGGCCTCACCGGCTCGATGGTCACCCAGCAGGTGATCGCGAGCAACATGGCCAACGCGCAGACCATCGGTTTTCGCGCCGAGATGCTGAACGCCGATCCGATGACCTTGAAAGGCCCCAGCATCGAAGCGCGTGCGATGACGCGCGGCGAAGTGCGCGGTGCCAACATGAAGCAGGGCACCCTGATCGAAACGGGCAATCCGCTCGACATTGCGCTGAGCGGGCGAACCATGCTGGCCGTGCAGGGCGCGGACGGCGAAGAAGCCTATACCCGGCGCGGCGACTTGTCGGTCGATGCGACGGGGTTGCTCACCAATGGCGATGGCCGGCCGGTCGTCGGCGATGCCGGGCCGGTCACGGTGCCCCCCGGCGCGAGGATCACCATCGCCCCCGATGGCCGCGTGCTCGCCGCCGCGCCGGAGAATCCGGACCAGCCGCCGCAGGAAGTCGGCCGGATCAAACTCGTCAGCACCGCCGGCTCTGCCATCCAGAAAGGGCTCGACGGTCTGTTCCGCGTGGCCGGAGGCGGCGCGCTGCCCGCTGACGAGGAAGCCCGGCTCCAGCCCGGCAGCCTTGAGCAATCCAATGTCGAGCCAACCCGCGTGCTCGTTGAAATGGTCGAGGCCCAGCGCCTGTTCGACATGCGCACCAAGCTCATCTCGACCGCGAAGGAGCTCGACGAAGGCGGCTCCGGTCTCATGCGCCTCACCTGATCTGACCCCATTTTGCCAAGGACCTGATCCCCATGCCCTCTTCCGCCCTTCACGTCGCCCGCACCGGTCTCGAAGCACAGGACACGCGGATGCGCGTGATCGCCAACAATCTCGCCAACGTCGGCACCACCGGCTTCAAGCGGGATCGCGCCAACTTCGCGACCATGGCCTATCAGGATGCGCGCACAGCAGGGCAGCAGTCCTCGGGCGAAACCGCTTATGCCACCGGGCTCAACCTCGGCACGGGCGTCGGCATCCAGTCGACCACGCGGATCACCACGCAGGGGCCGATGCAGACCACCAGCAACGCGCTCGATCTCGCGCTCGATGGCGACGGCTATTTCCAGGTCACACTGCCCGGAGGCCAGCTCGCCTATACCCGCGCGGGCAATTTCAGCCGCTCGGCGGAAGGTCAGCTCGTCACGGCCCAGGGCTTCGTCGTCCAGCCACCGGTCGTCATCCCCGAAGGCGCAACCTCGATCACCATCGCGCCCGATGGCACTGTCTCTGCCACGCTCCCCGCAACGGCCGAGCCAGCGCAGCTTGGCCAGATCACCATCGCCAGCTTCGCAAATCCGGCGGGCCTTGCGGCGGGCGGGGACAACTTCCTCACCGAAACCGCCGCCAGCGGCGCCGCGCAGATCGGCATCGCGGGCGAACTCGGGCGCGGGCGCATCCGGCAGGGCTTCCTCGAAAGCTCGAACGTCAATGTCGTCGAGGAACTCGTCGACATGATCGAGACCCAGCGCGCCTACGAGGTCAATTCCAAGATGATTTCGGCGGTCGACGAAATGCTCAAGAACGCCAACCAGACTCTTTGACGGAAGCCCACCCCATGATGGATTCCCCCTTCGAAGCCGGCTTCCGCGCTTCCGCAAACGGCCCGATCGACGGCAGGCCGCTCGGCCTCAAGCTGCTCGTCTGCCTGCTTGTGCCGCCCGCCGTGGTCCTCGCCGCCATTGTACCCGCCAGCCACGCGCATGGCCGCCCCACGCGTCCTGAGCAAGGCTTCGGCGCAGCGCTGCCGCCTGCTCCTGCACCGCGCCCCGCAGACGGCGCGATCTTCAACGCCTCGACCGGCTACATCGGCCTCGCCGAAGGCCGCCGCGCGCATGCGGTGGGCGATCCGCTGACGATCATCCTCACCGAAAACCTCAATTCCTCGAAGACAGCGGCTTCCAGAACGCAGAAGGACGGCGGCTTCAACATTGTGCCGCCCACCGCCGGGCCGCTCTCCTTCCTCGATCCCAACGCCCTTAAAGCTTCGGGCGGATCGTCGTTCAACGGACAGGGGAATGCCACGCAGACGAGCACGCTCGGCGGCGAGGTTTCCGTCACCATTGCCGAAGTGCGCCCAAATGGCACGGCGCTCGTCGTAGGAGAAAAGCGCTTGCTGCTGAGCCAGGGCCAGGAATGGGTGCAGTTTTCCGGCATCGTCCGCCTCGGCGATATCGATGCGGACAACCGCGTGCGTTCCACGCAGGTTGCCGATGCGCGCATCAACTACACCGGCAACGGTTCGATCGGCCGCGCCAGCCGCGAAGGCTGGCTCTCGAAGTTCTTCAGCATGATCACCCCGTTCTGACCATGGCCCGCACTCCCCTCCTGCGCGGCCTCATGGCCCTTCTCGCGGCGCTGGCCCTCACACCCACCCCCGCGCATGCCGACCGCGTGCGCGATCTCGGCGCGTTCCAGGGCGTGCGCACCAACCAGCTCACGGGCTACGGCGTCGTCGTCGGCCTCCCCGGCACGGGTGACGACAACCTCGAATACATCACGCAGGCGATGCGCGGCGTTTCGGGCCGTCTCGGCGTGCAGCTGCCGCAGGGCATCGCGCCGGGGCTCAAGAACGCTGCCGCCGTGCTCATCACCGCCGATCTCCCCGCCTTCGCCAAGCCCGGCCAGCGCATCGACGTTACCGTCTCGACTATCGGCAAGGCCAAGTCCCTGCGCGGCGGCGCGCTCATCCTCGCCCCGCTCTATGGCGCGGACGGGCAGATCTATGCGATGGCGCAGGGCAATCTCGCCGTCGGCGGGCTCGGCATCACCGGCAGGGATGGCAGCCAGCTCACCGTCAACGTCCCCACCGTTGGCCGCATTGCCGAAGGCGCCAGCGTCGAGCGCGCGGTCGCCACCGGTTTCGACAGCAGCGAAGTGCTGCGCTGGAACCTGTTCAAGGCTGATTTCCTCACCGCCAGCCGCGTCCGCGATGCCGTCAACGTCCGCTTTCCCGGCGCCGCGACGGTGGAAGACGGCATCACCCTTGCGATCCGCCTGCCCGCCGCGACCGACACGCGCGCCACGATGATGGCTTCGATCGAGATGATCGAAGTCACCCCGGCCGAAACCGCCGCCAAGGTCATCGTCAACAGCCGCACTGGCACCGTCGTCATCAACAGCGCCGTGCGCCTCTCGCCCGCGGCAATCAGCCACGGCAAGCTTGTCGTGAAGATCGACGAGAAGCCGCAGGTCTCGCAGCCCGGCGCGTTCAGCCGCGGGCAGACCGTGGTCACTCCGGCGAGCCAGATCAGCGCCGAGGAAGGCCAGGCCCATGTCGCGCTGTTCAAGCCCGGCGCCTCGCTCTCCAGCCTCGTCGATGCGCTCAACAAGCTCGGCGTCACCCCGTCCGATCTCGTCGCCATTCTCGAAGCGCTCAAGCAGGCCGGCGCTCTGCGTGCGGAGATGGAGATCATATGAGCCCGCTCACGTCCTCCGCTGTGCCCATGCTGGCAACCAGCCCGCAGGCCCCCTCCGCCGCTGACCGCGCCGCGCTCAAGAAGGCGGCGCAGGGCTTCGAGGCGATCTTCGTGCGCCAGATGCTCGCCGCCGCGCGCGCCACGAGCCTTGCCGGCGATGATCCGATCTTCGGCGGCCAGGCGCAGCAAACCTTCACCCAGATGCGCGATGAACGCTTCGCGGACATCGCCGCCGAAGCGGGCACCTTCGGGCTGGCGAAGCAGCTTGAAGCGCAGTTCGCAAAACTGCTGCCCGCCGCGCCGCCCGCTGCTGCAAAGGAGGGATAAGCCATGGCTTCCGATCTCCTCTCCATCGGCCTCTCCGGCGCCAAGGCGGCCCGCATCGGGCTGGATGTCACTGCGCAGAACATCTCGAACGCGGCGACCGACGGCTATGTCCGCCGCACCATCGGCCTCACCGAAGTCGCCTCCACCGGCTACAACCAGAGCGTGCGCGATGTTTCGCTTTCGGGCGTGCGGGTGGAAAAGGTCGTGCGCAACGCCGATGCTTTCCGCCAGAGCGAAGTGCGCCGCACCGGCTCCGACTCGGCGCGCGCCGATACCGAAGTGAGGGGCCTCGGTTACATCGAATCCGCGCTCGAACAATCGGGCGTATACCCTGCGATCACCGGCTTCGAATCCGCGCTGCACAAGCTGAAGGAAGACCCGGTCGATACCTCGCTGCGCGCCTCGGTGATCGAAGCCGCGCGCACGATGACGGCCACCTTCCAGATCGCCTCCAAGGAAATGGACGCGGTCGGCAAGGGCCTGCAGTTCGAAGCCTCCAGCGGCGTCACCCAGATCAATCGCATCGCCGGCGAACTCGCGCGCACCAACTTGCGCCTCGCCCGCGCGGCAGATGCCAGCTCCGACCAGACCGCCCTTCTCGACCAGCGCGACAAGCTCCTCGCCGATCTCAGCCAGTACGGCGATATCGGCACCACGCTGGCGCAGGACGGCAGCGTCACCGTCACGCTCGGCAGCACTGCGCCTGCCACGACGCTCGTTAACGGCGGCAGCACCGCCACGCTGGCGATGACGACCGCCGCAGATGGCACGGTGGATTACACGCTCGGTGGCAACGCGCTGGCCTTGTCAGGCGGCTCGCTCGCCGGCCAGCAACTCGCGCTCGGCAAGCTCGCCCAGCTGCAGGACGATCTCGATGGTCTTGCCGGCACCATCGTCACCACGGTCAACACCGCACAAGGCGGCGGCACCGACCGCGATGGCGCCGCCGGCACGGCGCTCCTTTCGGGCAACACCGCGGCGACCATCGCGCTTGCCACCAGCGACCCCGCGAAGATCGCCACCGCCCCCTCCGGTGCGCCGAAGAACAGCCGCGACGCCGGAAACCTCGAAGCCCTGCGCAGCGCACTTTCCACCGCCGATCCCGCCGGCAAGATGGACGCGATCCTGTTCGATATCTCGGCCTCTGTTTCGGGCCGCACCGTCACCCGCGATGCGCTCGCCACGATCTCGGACGCGGCAAGGACCGCGCTCGCCGCCCAGACCGGCGTCAATCTCGATGCCGAAGGCGTCAATCTCGTCCGCTACCAGCAGGCGTTCCAGGCCTCGGGCCGGGTCATGCAGGTAGCCGCGTCGATCTTCGATTCGCTGCTCCAGATCCGGTAGGCATGTCATGAGCATCTTCGCCACCAGCACTTCGGCCTTCTACGAACGCTCGACGCAGAACCTTTCGGCGCTGCGCGGGCAGGCGGAGGAGCTGCAGAATCAGATCAGCTCGAACAGCAAGATCACCAAGTCGTCCGACGATCCGCTCGCCGCCTCGCAGCTGCGCGCGCTGGCGCGTGCCGAAAGCATCGGCGCGATCGACATCGACGCAACCAACCGCGCCATGGTCGATCTCAACCTGACCGACACCGCGCTGGGCCAGTTCGCGACTTACGTCTCCCGCGCGCAGGAACTCACGACGCAGGCTGCCTCCACGCTGCTGCCCCCCGCGCAGCGCGCCAGCATCGCGTCGGAACTCGCGCAGATCCACCAGGGCCTTGTCGGCCTTGCCAACACGCGCGACAGCGCCGGCCACGCCCTGTTCGGCGGTGACAGCCCCGGCGATGCTTACCAGATCAGCGCCTCGGGGCAGGCGCAGTACATCGGCAGCGGCAGCGCCGGGCAGCTGTCCCTGGGCGACGGCCAGACCGTCAGCCGCAGCCTGACCGGCCCCGAATTCCTCTCGTTCAAGGACCCGGCCGGCAACCAGACCGATCTGATGACGGTCATCAAATCGCTGTCCGATGCGCTCGCCTCCGGCGCCGCCAGCACCGCCGCCACCGCGCAGGCCGCGCTTGGCACGCTCGCCAACGGGCTAGACGCCATCACCACCGCGCAGACCGTGGTTGGCTCGCGGCTCAGCTGGATCGATCTTTCGACCGAGCGCCAGCAGACGATGAGCGAGGCCCGCGCCTCGCAGCAGGAGGATATCGGCGCGCCCGAACTGGGCTCCGCGCTGGCCCGCCTGCAGCAGCTTTCCACCGTGCTCGAAGCGAGCCAGGCCAGCTTCACCAAGCTCGCCAATCTCTCGCTGTTCGATTTCCTGCGCTGACCCTCCGGGATACTCCTCACCATGTATGCTGCCATCGGTATCGTCATTCTCCTCGTCATGGTGTTCGGGGGCTTCGCCATCACCGGCGGCGCGCTCGGCCCGGTCATGGAGGCCATCCCGCACGAAATGCTGATCATCGGCGGGGCCGCGCTGGGCGCCGTCGTCACCGGCAATTCGCTGCATGAGATCAAGGCCATCGGCGGCGGGCTCGGAAAAGTCTTCAAGGGGCCGAGGCACACCAAGCAGGATCATGTCGATGCCATCGTGCTGTGCACGCGCCTCATGAAGATCCTGCGCAGCGATGGCCCGGTCGCCCTGGAAAGCCATGTCACCGATCCCGCCAATTCGCCGATCTTTGCCGAGTTTCCCAGGATCCTCGCCAACAAGCCGCTCGTCGCGCTGATCTGCGATACGCTCACCCTCATCGTCGTCTCCTCCGGCACGCTCGAAGTCCACGCCGTCGAGGACGTGATGGACCACGCGATGAAGACCCATTTCCACGAAATGAGCGAGCCCCAGCACGCGCTCCAGAACCTTGCGGACGCGCTCCCCGCGCTCGGCATCGTCGCGGCGGTGCTCGGCGTGGTGAAGACCATGGGCTCGATCGACAAGCCGCCCGCGATCCTCGGCGCGATGATCGGCTCGGCGCTCGTCGGCACGTTCATGGGCGTGCTGCTTGCCTATGGCATCGTCGCGCCCTTGGCGGGCCGCCTCAAGCAAGTGCTCGATCAGGACGAGATGATCTTCCAGGCGGTCAAGCAGGTGATCATCGCGAGCCTCCACGGCTGGCCGCAGCCCCTCGTCGTCGAAAGCGCGCGTTCGGGCCTTGGCCACTCGTTCCGTCCGGGTCTCTCGGAACTCCTTGACGCCTTGCGCGGGAGGTAGGCTTGGCCAAGTCTCCAAAGGGCAAGAACGAACCCGTCCGCCCGATCATCGTCAAGAAAGTCACCGTCGTCGAAGGCGGCCACCACGGCGGCGCGTGGAAGGTCGCCTATGCCGACTTCGTGACCGCGATGATGGCGTTCTTCCTGCTCATGTGGCTGCTCGGCGCGACCACCGAAAAGCAGCGCAAGGGCATTGCGGACTATTTCACCCCCACGCTGGTCAAAATGAAGGAAGGCAGCGCCGGCTCCTATGGCCTCCTCGGCGGCTCCTCGCTCACCGATACCGACAGCTACCAGTACCGCGCCGGGCAGACCGGCACCAAGACGCTGACAATCCCGCGCGATGCCACCGGCGGGGCCAAGGATGGCGGGAGCAAGGCCAAGCGCACCGCCAGCCTGCAGCGGCGTCTGCAGGAAAGGTTCGCCAAGACCGAGACCTTGCGCAAACTCGCCCGGCAGGTCCGCGTAACGCAGACGCCCGAGGGCATCCGGCTTGATCTCATGGACGACGCCAAGTTCTCGATGTTCCGCCTCGGCACCACGATCCTCACCCCCGAGGCCGCAGAACTCGTCCGCGCCATCGGCCAGGCGATCGGCCCCGATGCCTCGGGCCTCACCGTGCGCGGCCACACCGATGCGCTGCAATGGCGCCCGGGAGACCCGGCCAACAATTGGTCCCTCAGCGCCGGCCGCGCCGAAGCCACCCGCCTCGCCCTGATGCGCAGCGGCGTCGCCGAAGGCCGCTTCCGCCGCATCGAAGGCGTCGCCGATCAGGAACCGCTGATTGCGGACAGCCCGACGGACCCGCGCAACCGGCGGATGAGCATTCTTTTGATGAACTGAGGCTCCTCCCCCGAAACGGGGGGGGGAACCGCCGCGGAGCAGTGGTGGAGGGTTCCATGCGGCGGCTGCGGTTGGAATGATAGCTGAGCGCCGGATTGGGACGAGAGCAACTCTTCCGAAGACGACCCCCACGCGGCCAAAGGAACGGAACGAACGCTGGAGGTGAATGCGCTACCAGCTGACTTCGGGCCGAAACTCCTGGGGGCGGACCAGAACCGGCTTCAACGACGCTTCCGCAACGACGGATGGAGCATCGTCGAAAGGGGCAATGCACGAGTTAACGGGCGCCGGATCGACTCGTCCATCCGCCACCCACGCCAAAGCTGCCGCCACATTGGGGCCGCCGCGCCCGCGCCCCGTGTAAAACCGGACGCCGCGCCGATACATCTCGAACAGCGGCAAGGCGACGTCGACAAAGTGCCCGCCCACGGAGGAAACGATGCCCTCCGGAGCTACGGACCGCAAGGCGCACAGCAGCGAGGCCTGATTGGCGCTCGCATCAATGACGATCGGGAACTCCCCGGCCCGCCTCGGAGGCGGCCCTTCTACGGCATGCGCGCCGAGACGCTCTGCAATTGTCAGCCTGCTGCGGTCCGAGTCGTGATACTGGACCCGTGATGCCCCCGCCGCAGCCGCAAACATGACGGCATAAAGCGCAATTGATCCGCAGCCTCCCATGACCAGCACGTCGGCTCCGGGCGATTGTTCCAGATACGGTACGGTGAACTCCCACCCGAAGGGCAGGTTGTCGGCTGCGCTTGCGACCAGCGCAGGATCGATCCCTTCGGGCACGGCTGTCAGGGCAAAATCGGCCTGCACCACCCGCAAAAGATCCGAAAACGTGCCGCCCCAATCGCCCAGTCCTGGCAGCCCATACATCGCGCCCGGCGGGTGGCTGCGGCAGGCATTCGGACGGCCACCTGCGCAGTGATCGCAATGCGCGCAGGAGATGTGCCAGTTCACCACCACAAGATCGCCGCGCCGGAACCGGGTAACGTCCTCGCCCACGTCGACCACCTCGGCCACACATTCATGACCGATGGCGAAGGGCCCGGCAAACGGTGCCTCGCCGCGAACGATCAGACGGTCGAGATCGCAGGTCGTGGCCGCAACCGGCCTCACGATCGCATCGCTCGGCAGTTGGATCCGCGGTTCGGCGGCTTGCCGCCATTCCAGCTTTCCGGGTGACAGGAACACCAGTTCACGCATCTGCAAAAACCCCTCTAGACCGGATGTCCGATCCGGATCCGGCAGCCACTGCGGGAGCAGCGGCGATCAAGCGATGACGCAAGCCGGGCTTGGCCTCGCCATCCTCCACGACAGCTAGACGATGACCGGGCATGACCGACGTGCCTGCCCAACGGCGCCCGCCGGCAGCTCAGGGGCCAAGGCCGCTGCGCTGCTGGCGAGCATGGCGCGACGAGACACATGCACGTGCTGCCGCATGGCCATCAGCGCTGCGGAGCCATGGCTGCCTTCATATGTTCGAGCGTGAGCGCCCGGCCAGCCATGCCCCATCCGCCGTCGGGCACTTCGTTGATGTGCACCCAGGTGAACTGGCGCACCGCCGGAACGCCTTCAGCCTCGACACAGGCATCGGTCACCTTTGCAACCATCAGCGCCTTCTGTTCGGGGGAGAGAGATCCTTCGGGGATCGAGATCTGGACTAGCGGCATGTCTGGGTACCTTTCATGAGAGCGCCACTTTAGTATGGCGATCACCATACTATGTCGATTGCCATAGATATGTCAAGCGCGATCTGTTAGAGGGGCCTATGGCACGCACATCCGACGCCCGGGGCAAGGCCCTTGCTACCGCCGAGACCCTCTTCCGCCGCCAAGGCTTCGCGGCCACCGGGCTGGCGCAGATCATCGCTGAAAGCAGCGCGCCCAAGGGCTCGTTCTATTTTCACTTCCCCGGCGGAAAGGATCAGCTCGCAGCAGAGATCATCGCCAGCTTCAGTGCGCGCGGATTGGCAGGAATCGCTGCGGCGGCGCGGGCCACGCCGGGCGATGCTGCCGGTTTCATCGAATTGCTGTGCGCTGGCATCGCAGCCGAAATGCGGCGTTCCGACTACACCCTTGGCTGCGCCTTGCAGAACATTGCCGGAGAGCGCGCACCGGATGACCCGCACCTGACCCCGCTGCTGCAGGACGGGTTCGAGACGTGGGTGAGTGCCGTGACGAACCATCTGAGTGCCTGCGGCATCGCCCAACCGCAAACGCTGGCACAGGCGCTGATTGCCGCACTCGAAGGCGCCCGCAGTCTGGCTCGCACCAGCCGCAGCGACGCGGTGTTTGCAGCCGTTGCCGCGAGTTTCACGGCGATGCTTTGAGGTGGAAACCGCATTTGGCAATCGGCGCTATCGCCGAATAGTCATTTGCCACGCAGGAATGCCGCCAATCGAATAGCAGAAATCCAGCGAACTGCTGCCATACTAGAGCATCTCCTGCCCCCCAAGAACCGCCATTGCGTTTCGGCCCCCAAACCCCTTGCACCCCTGCCCTCACCCCGCCTAGCCTGCGCCGGGGATCAGCAAGGGGGGAACAGGGCAATGCGGACAAGTCTTGCAGGATTGGCGGTCGCGGCCTCACTAGCGCTCACCGTGCCCGCTGCGGCCTCCACGCTCATCACCGACGCCGAGGTCTATGATGGCACTGGCGCCCCTGCCACCAAGATTGCCGTCCGTATCGAGGGCGATCATATCCAGGCCATCGGCACGCTGAAGCCGCGCAAGGGCGAGACCGTCATCGCGGCAAAGGGCCTCGTCCTCGCCCCCGGCTTCATCGATGCGCACAGCCACCACGATGTCGGGGACTACAAGGATCGCAGCATGCCGCTGCTCCTCGCGCAGGGCGTCACCACCATCGTCGTCGGGCAGGACGGCGGCAGCCACGGCCCCTTCGCCGAACTCGCCGCGAAGTACGCCGCCCGCCCCGCCGCGATCAACGTCGCGGCCTATACCGGCCACGGCTGGCTGCGCGATTCCGCCATGGGTGCGGATTACAAGCGCGTCTCCACCCCGGCTGAACTCGCGAAGATGCAGGCGCTCCTCGCCGCCGACATGAAGGCAGGCTCACTCGGGCTTTCCAGCGGCCTCGAATACGATCCCGGCATCTATTCCGATCACGCCGAACTCGTCGATCTTGCCCGCACCGCGGCGGCGGGCGGCGGGCGCTACATCAGCCACATGCGCAGCGAGGATGTCGCCTTCGATGCCGCGCTCGATGAACTGCTCGATATCGGCGAGAAGGCGAAGCTGCCGGTGCAGATCTCGCACATCAAGCTCGGCATCGCTGACCGCTGGGGCGAGGCCAAGGCCGTGATCGCCAGGCTCGATGCCGCCCGCGCGCGCGGCATCGATGTCACCGCCGATATCTACCCATACGAATACTGGCACTCCACGCTGACGGTGAATTTCCCCAAACGCGATTTCACCGATCTCGCCGCCTCCCGCTTCGCGCTGGCGCACATGACTCCGCCCGAAGGCATGCTGCTTGATTACTACGCGCCCGAACCCGCGTTCGAGGGCCAGACCATCGCCCGGATCGCCGCCGCGCGGCAGGAGGAGCCCGCCGTCACCTACCTCTGGCTGATCAACCGCGCGCTCGATTGGGAGAAAGCGCACCCCGATGCCCGCGGCGGCGAATCCGTGATCGGCACCGCGATGGCCCCGGCAGACATCGCCGATTTCCTCGCCTGGAAGCACACTGTGGTCTGCTCGGACGGCATGATCGGCTCGCGCCACCCGCGCGGCGCGGGCGCCATGGCCAAGATCCTGCGCTACTATGTGCGCGAGCAGCATGTGCTGACCTTGCCCGAGGCCATCCACAAGATGACCGGGCAGACCGCCGCGCAGCTCGGCCTTGCCGGGCATGGCCTGATCAAGCCGGGCTACAAGGCCGATCTCGTGCTGTTCGATCCGGTGACGATCACCGATCACGCCAAGGTCGGCGATTCCGCCGCGCTCGCCACCGGCGTCTCGCGCGTGTTTGTCAGCGGCGCGCTTGTTTACGCCGATGGCAAGCCCACCGGCACCTGGCCTGGCCGCTTCCTCAAGCGCGGAGAACCTTGATGCACCGCCGCACGTTCCTTGCCGCTGGCGCTGCTGGGACCGCGCTCGCCGCCGCCCGTGCTGCTGCCGCTCCCATCCTCTCCGCCACCAATTTCGGCCTCACCCTTGCGCAGGCACAGCGCCGCAACGGCTGGATCGAAGTCGATGCCGCCGCGTTCGAGGCCAATATCGCCACGCTGCGCCAGATGGTCACGCCCTCGCGCATCTGCGCGGTGATGAAGGCAGACGCCTATGGCAACGGCATCGCGCTGCTCATTCCCTCGGTCATCAAGGCCGGGATCACCGATGTCGCGATCACCTCCAACGACGAAGCCCGCGTCGCCCGCCAGCTGGGCTATCGCGGCAGGCTCTACCGCATCCGGCTCGCCGCGCCTGAGGAAATGGAAGACGCCATGGGCACCGGCCTGGTCGAACTGATCGGCAATCCCGAAGCCGCTGCCCGGCTCGAGGCACAGTGGCTCAAGCGCCGCCCGCGCTTCCCCCGCCCCGTCCACCTCGCGCTCAACGCAGGCGGCATGTCGCGCAACGGGGTCGAGCTTTCGACCGACTACGGCAAGGCCGATGCCCGCGCGATGCTGGCGCTGAAGGGCCTGCGCATCGCCGGCGCGATGACGCACTACCCCAGCGAGGAGGCACCCGACATTCTCGGCCAGCTGGCGCGCTACAAGGCGGATCTCGCCTGGCTGCAGGGCGAAGGGCTCAAGATGGACGGCGTCACCCGCCACACCGCCAATACCTTCGCCACCCTCACGCAAGCTGAAACCCGGCTCGACATGGTCCGCGTCGGCGGCGCACTCTATGGCGATCCCGGCTCGGTCAAGACCAGCGCCTTCATCCCCGTCCCCACGATCAAGTCGCGCGTCGCGGCGGTGAACCACTACCCTGCCGGGCAGACGGTGGCCTACGACCGCACCTTCCGGCTGGAGCGCGAGAGCTGGCTGGCGAACGTGCCCATCGGCTATTCGGACGGCGTGCGCCGCGGCTTCAGCCATGCCAACCGCCCCGAATTTCCGGCCGAAAGCAAAAACCGCACCGAAGTCCTCATCCGCGGCCGCCGCGTGCCCGTTATCGGCCGTGTCACCATGAACACCCTGATGGTCGACGTCACCGATCACCGCGACGCGCGCCTCGATGACGAGGTCGTCCTGTTCGGTGCGCAGGGCGGGGACCGGATCACCCAGGCCGAATTCGAAGCCAACTCCAGCGCCTACGCACCCGAAATGCTCGCCGTGCTCGGCGCCGCGCTGCCCCACGTGCTGAAACCGCGCTGAAACCAAAAACCCGGCGATCCGTGGATGGATCGCCGGGCAGTGGTGCCAGCCCGGTGGAGAGCGGGCTGCAGGGGGAGCTCGAACTTAGCGCAGCAGCGAGAGCACGTTCTGCTGGCTCTGGTTGGCCTGCGCGATCATCGCGGTCGAAGCCTGGCTCAGGATCTGGGCCTTGGCCATCGCGGTCGTTTCAGCCGAGTAGTCGGTGTCCTGAATGCGCGAACGGGCGTCCGACAGGTTGGTGATGTTGTCGTTCAGGTTGTTGACGGCCGATTCCAGACGGTTCTGGCCGGCACCGAGCGTCGCACGGGTCGAGTTGACGTTGGCAAGCGCGGCATCGACGTTGTCGATCGTGGTCGAAGCCTTGGACGCGTCGGTGACGTCAAGCGCCTGCGTCGTCGAAGCGGCATCGTAGGCCGTGTCGGTGCCACCGAACAGCTTGGTGCCGTCGAAGGCCTTCGACACGATGTCAACGGTGTCGCCGGTGTTCGCACCGGTCTGGATCGAGAACTTGACGTCGTCCGAACCGTCAGCCGCCGGCGCAGCGCCGACGACGCCGAACACCGCGTTGCCGTTGAACTTGGTGTTGTTGAGCACGTCCGAGATCTGGGCATTGAGGTTGCCCACTTCCGACTGCATCGCGTCGCGGTCGGACTGCTGGTAGGTGCCCGACTTCGACTGCACGGCCAGTTCGCGGACGCGCTGCAGCATGTTGGTCACTTCGTTCAGCGCGCCTTCCGCGGTCTGCGCAAGGCTGATGCCGTCGTTGGCGTTACGCACGCCCTGGCTCATGCCCTTGATCTGCGAGGTCATCGTCGTTGCAATGGCGAGGCCTGCCGCGTCGTCCTTCGCGCCGTTGATACGCTTGCCGGTCGAGAGGCGTTCCATTGCCTGGCTCGCCATCTTCGCTGCGGAGTTTGAAGCATTGGCCGCCTTGATGGCGCCGATGTTGGTATTGATAACCGCCATGGTTTGTCTCCAGTGAGAGGGGTCGTTCCCCGGTTGACGCCGGTCGGGGATCGACGCGGCAGCCACGGCAAAGACCGGCAAAAGCCTGCCGGGTTTAAGGGGGGGGTCGGCAGCGATCTGCCGCATGCACGTATTAGCCCTTAGGGTGTACACGGAGCTTAAAGTTTCGGCACGCTTGACGTTTTCGCGCGAAAAACAGCCTGTCTCGATGGTTAAGACAGGGCAAAACATTATGAACACGGATCAGGCAGTGCGCACAATGGGAGGAAGCGCCGCCACCCCCGCCTCGCCGCATGCGGCCTTGCTCGCAAGGGCCCGCTCTGTTCTGGGTGGCTTCACCCCCGCCGGAACCTACACCTTGCGCGGCGCGGAAGAGCCGGCTGCGCCCGGCCTGTTTGATCGCACCGTGCTGCTGTCCCGCGCCGCCACCAATGCCATCGCCCGCAGCCATGGCGGTCGCCACGATCTGTCCTATGCCGACAGCGCCGATCCTGCCGTGCTCGCCGCACTGGTCGCCTGCGCCGCGCCTGCCGGCAGCCCTGTTGCCGCCGATCCCGAAACGCTTTCCGTCCTCGCGCTGGCCGAACGCCTCGCTGCGGCCGAAATCCCCGTCCTCATCAACGGCCCCACCGGCACCGGCAAGGAAGTCCTCTCCCGCTTCATCCACATGCGCTCGCCGCGCGCCGAGGCGCCGTTCATCGCGATCAACTGCGCTGCGATGCCCGAAACCATGCTCGAGGCCATGCTGTTCGGCCACCAGAAGGGCGCGTTCACCGGCGCCAATGCCGCATCCGAAGGCTTCTTCCGCGCGGCGCATGGCGGCACCCTGCTGCTCGACGAGATCGCCGAAATGCCGCTCGCGCTTCAGGCCAAACTGCTGCGCGTGCTGCAGGAAGGCGAAGTCATGCCGATCGGCGCCACCAAGCCGGTCAAGGTCGATGTCCGTGTCATCGCCTGCGCCAACCGCGACCTCCCCAGCGAAGTCGAGGAAGGCCGCTTCCGCGCCGACCTCTATTACCGCCTCAACGTCTTCCCGCTCGAACTCGCCGCGCTGCGCGATCGCCCGGCAGACATCGCCCCGCTCGCCTTCGCCATGGTGCTGCGCCACGTGCCGCAAGGCCGCGCCGTGCCGTGGATCGGCGAGGCCGCGCTCGCCATGCTCGAAGCCCACGCCTGGCCGGGCAATGTGCGCGAGCTTGAAAACGTGATGCGCCGCGCGCTGCTCCTCGCAGGCGATGCGCCCGAGATCGGCTTGCAGCATGTCGTGTTCGATCGTCCGGTGCGCGCCGCGGGCGAAACCGTCGCCGCCGATCCCGCTGTCAGCATGACGACAATCCCCGGCGGCAAGCTCTCCAACATCGTCCAGCTATCCGAAACCCGCGCCATCCTTGCCGCGCTCGACAGCTGCGGTGGCAGCCGCGTCGCCGCCGCGCGCAAGCTCGGCATTTCCGAACGCACCTTGCGCTACCGCCTCGCCGAATTCCGCGAGAACGGCATCGCCGTGGCCGGTAGCCGGCGATGAGCGGGATCGGGGGCATCGGAGGCGGCGCAGGCGGCCTCCAGCAGATCATGGCGCTGCGCCAGCAGATCATCGATCGCTCGCAGCTGCTCCAGCAGGTCCGCACGCCCGCTTCGGGCGCAGCCGAAGCCACGCCCGAAGCGCCTGCAGGCGGCTTCACCAGCGCGCTCAAGTCCGCGCTCGATAATGTGAACGCGGTGCAGGAAAACGCCTCGAAGCTGAGCGAAGGCTACGACAAGGGCGAGGTTACCGACATCGCCAAGGTCATGCTCGCCCGGCAGGAAGCCGGCGTCGCGTTCGAAGCCACGCTGCAGGTGCGCAACAAGCTGCTCACTGCCTACCAGGACATCATGAGGATGGAGGTCTGATAAATGGCTGATCCTGCTGCTCCTGCGCCCAGCCTTTCCATCTTCGCTCCGCTCACCGATGCCGCGGGCGGCAGCCTGCTCGCACGGACGGGCGCGTTCATCGCTCAGCCCCCGGTGCGCCGCGCGCTGCCGTGGTTCGCGGGCGTTTCTGCAGCGGGCCTCACAGCGCTGCTCTATCTCGCCATGGCCCCCGCCCCGCAGCGCATTCTCTACAGCGACCTCAGCGACAGCGAGCGCGCCGAAGTCGTCGCCGCGCTCGACAAGGCCTCGATCAGCTACACCATCGACAACGCCACCGGTGCCGTCACCGTGGGCGAGAACGATCTCTACAAGGCCCGCATGGTCGCTGCCTCCGATGGCGCACTCGCCACGCCGGAAACCGGCGCGGAGATGCTCGACAAGCTGCCGATGGGCGCCAGCCGCACGCTCGAGGGGACACGCCTCCTCGCCGCACGCGAGCGCGAACTCGAACTGACGATCATGCAAATCGACGGCGTCGAGGCCGTGCGGGTCCACCTCGCCGAGCCGGAAAAGTCCGTCTTCGTGCGCGAGAATGCCGCCCCTACCGCCTCGGTCATGGTCAAGCTCGCGCGCGGGCGGCAGCTGGCAGACAGCCAGGTCAGCGCCATCGTCAATCTCGTCGCCGGCTCGGTCCCGTCGCTTTCCGTCGATGCGGTCAAGGTGATCGACCAGCACGGCCGCCTGCTTTCCTCCGCGCGCCCCGGCGATACCGACCGGCTCGATCTGCAATCGCGCATGGAGGAAAAACTGCGCAGCCAGGTCTCCCAGCTGCTCACACCCATGCTTGGCGAGGGCAATTTCTCCAGCGAGATCCAGGTCGATCTCGATATGGACCAGCTCACCTCCGCGCGCGAAAGCTATGACAAGCAGGGCGTCGTCCGCAGCGAAACCCAGTCCGCCTCGCAAGGGACCGGCCCCGGCAGCGCCGTGGGTGTCCCCGGCGTCCTTTCCAACACCCCGCCGCCCCCCACCACCGCGCAGCCCGGCGCCCCCGGTGCCCAGCCCACCCCCGGTGCCCAGCCCACCCCCGGCGCCACGCCCAGCCCTGCCGCCACGCCGACCACCACCGGCGAAAGCTCCTCCGCGCGCACTTACGAACTCGGCCGCGAGGTCGCCGTCACCAACCAGACCCCCGGCAAGATCAAGCGGCTTTCCGTGGCTGTCGCGCTGTCCGGCGCGATCATGGCCAAGGCCAAGCCCGCCGAGATCGACCAGATCAAGCAGCTCGTCGCCGCCGCAGTCGGTGCCGATACCGCGCGCGGCGATCAGGTTGCAGTTGTCGTGCGCAATTTCAGCCCCGTCGCGGTCACCCCGCCCGCCTTCTGGGAAACCCCGTGGTTCGCGATGATCGTGCGCAATGCCGTCGCGCTGATTGCCGTGCTCCTCACCCTGCTCCTCGGCGTGCGTCCGCTGATCAAGGCGCTGAAGCGCGATCCGGCGCCCGCTGTCGCGGCGACCAATGAAGCCGCCTCGGCCGCAGAGGATGACGAAGCTCTCGAAGAAGGCGAGGATGGCGCCGAAGGCCCCGTCCGCCGCCGGCGCAAGAAGATCCAGCGCATCGAGCCGATCATCGATCCTGAAACCGGCGAGATCGATCCCGATGCGCTCAACCGCCAGGTCGGTGTTGCCCAGCGCATCGTCGTCGAACAGCCCGACAGCGCGCTCAACGCCCTGCGCCAGCTCCTCAACGAACCCGCGCCCGAGGGAACGGAATGACCACCGAGGCTCCACCGGAAATCAGCGGCCCCATCCGCGCCGCCGTCATGATGATGCTGCTCGACGACGACCACGCCGCCGCGCTTCTTTCGCAGCTCGAACCCGCCGAGCTGCGCCTGCTCGGCGCGAAGATGTGCGAGATCGGCGAGATCGATGCCGAAGCGATCACGCAGGCCCTGCAGGGCTTCGTCGACAACGCCGCGGCCGTCACCATCGGCGCCAATGACCGGGTCGTGCAGGTGCGCCATCTGATGACCCACGCGGTGGGCGATTTCAAGGCGGACAACCTCATGCAGCGCATCGCCCCCGATGCGCCGCGCCCCGGCTCCAGCCTCGAACTCGCGCGCTGGCTCACCCCGCATGCGCTGGTCCCGCTGGTGCAGGGCGAGCATCCGCAGGCGCTTGCCGTGCTGCTTGTCCAGCTCGATCCCGATGTCGCCGCAGGCGTGCTCCATGCCCTGCCCGATGCGCTCCAGCCGCAAGTCATCCAGCGCATCGCCACCTTGGGCCCCGTCGCGCCCGAAGCCATCGCCATGCTGGAAGACCTCCTCGCCCAGCGCATCACCGAATGCCACGGTAGCGCCGCGCTCACCATGGGCGGCCCGCGCGAGGCGGCCGATATCATCAACGCCTCGGTCCGCGCGGTCGAGAAGCGCGTCATGCCCGAGATCGCCAAGCAGGACAAACAACTCGCCAAGGCCATCGAGAACGAGATGTTCAAGTTCGAGCACCTCTTCGTGCTAGACTCCAAATCGATGGGCTCGCTTCTGCGCGAAGTCGATTCCGATACGCTCATCGCCGCGCTCAAGGGCATCGCGCCCGACGCCCGCGAATGCTTCTTCAGCGCCATGTCGAGCCGCGCGGCGGAAGGCGTGCGCGACGAGATCGAGTCGCGCGGCCGCATGAAGATGGCCGAAGTGGTAGAGGCGCAGAAGGCCGTGGTCACCGCCGCCCGCCGCCTCGCCGCGGAAGGCGTGATCGTGTTCGGCGCGGGCGACGACGACTATGTCTGAGCCCATCCGCGCGCTCTCGCTCGCCGAACTCGGAGGCGGCAGCACCGGCTTCACCCGCCGCGATAAATGGGGACAGTCCCCATTTATCGATCCAGCACCCGAAGTCCCCCCCGCCGAGCCGGAGGAAGCCCCCGAGACTCGCGCCTTTGCCGCCGGCTACGCACAGGGCGCCGCCGATGCCGAAGCCGCCTTCTCCGAAGCCATCGCCGCCCAGGACGCCGCCCGCACCAAACTCGAACTTGCCTTCGGACGCCTCGACGCCGACCTCACCCGCGAACTCGAAGCGCGCCTTCGCGATACTGTCCTCGCGCTCTGCGCCCCGCTGCTCGCCGAATACGCCGCCGATCCGGAAGCCCTCGCCGCCCGCGTCCGCATCGCCGCCGCCATGCTCGCCCGCGCAGGCGACGAACGCGTGATCCGCCTCCACCCCGAAGACCTCGCACTTCTCGCTGCCCGTCTCCCTGAAGACTGGCACTTCGAACCCGACCCCGCCCTCGAACGCGGCGCCCTGCGCATCGAAGGCACCGCCGGCGGCGTCGAGGATGGCCCCGGCACATGGCAACGCGCCCTCAGCGATGCACTCTCGGCATGCTGAACACCGCGATCCCCCTCCTCGCCCGCTGCGAGGATGCCCAACCCGATTTCGCCCCGCGCCGCTATGGCCTCGTCACCGCCTGCGATGGCGGCCTGCTTGAAGTCAGCGGCCTTTCGCTCCCCATCGGCGCGCAGTGCCGCATCGCCCATGGCTCAGGCTCATTGCTCGCCGAAACCATCGGCTTTCGCGCCGGGCGCATGCTGATGATGCTGCTCGGCGATACCGTGCTCCTCCGCCCCGGCGCGCGCGTCCGCCCCGAAGGCAAGCCCGGCATGCTCCCCGTCGGCGAGGCTTTCCTTGGCCGCGCGGTCGATGGCGAGGGCCTCCCCATCGATGGCGGCCCGCCCATCGCCGCCCGCGCTGAATGGCCTTCGGGCGGCATTCGCGGCAGCGCGCTCGACCGCGCCCCCGTGCGCGAACCCTTCGACGTCGGCGTGCGCGCGCTCAACGCGCTCACCACCTTCGGCGTCGGCCAGCGCATCGGCGTGATGGCGGGCTCGGGCGTCGGCAAGTCGGTGCTGCTCGACATGATCGCCCACGGCACCGAAGCCGAAATCGTCATTGTCGGCCTGATCGGCGAACGCGCGCGCGAAGTCTCCGATTTCGTCGAGAAGCACATGTCCGGGCCCCGCCGCGCGCGCTCCGTGGTGGTCGCCGTCCCCGCCGATCACGCCCCCAACTTGCGCATTCGCGGCGCGATGCTCGCCACCTCCATGGCCGAATACTTCCGCGCCGCCGGGCATCAGGTCCTGCTGATCATGGACAGCCTCACCCGCGTCGCCCACGCCGGGCGCGAGATCGCGCTCCTGCTCGGCGAACCCGGCGCGGCACGCGGCTATCCGCCCTCCGCGCTCGCCACGATCACCAAGCTGGTCGAACGCGCGGGCAATTCGGCGGCCAGCGGCGGCTCGGTCACCGGGCTCTACACCGTGCTGGCCGACGGCGACAATCAGGACGACCCCGTCGTCGATACCGCCCGCGCCATCCTTGATGGCCATATCGTGCTCAGCCGCGATCTCGCCCAGCGCGGCCAATATCCCGCGATCGACATCGCCGCGAGCCTCAGCCGCGTGATGAACGATATCGTCGATCCGCTCCACCAGGCCGACGCCCGCGCCTTCCGCGCGCTCATCGCCAATTACGAAGCCAACCGCGATCTCGTCCTCATGGGCGCCTACCGCGCCGGCGCCGATCCGCAGCTCGACCGCGCCATCGCCATGCACGGCGCGCTCACGCAGTTCCTCAGCCAGCCCCAGCGCGAAGTCGTGCCGATGGACCGCAGCATTGCTGAACTCGCCGCGCTGATGGCTGCATGAGCACGGACAAGACCAAGCTCAAGCGCCTGCGCCGCCTCGAGCGCCTGCGCGGAATCGCCCGCCAGACCGCGCTCGCCGAAGCCGCCCGCGCCGAGCAGACCCTTGCACAGGTCGCCAATCTCGAAGCCCGCACTGCCGCCCTCATCGAAGCCTATCGCCTGCGCCGGGATGCCCACACCGGAGCGGACCTGCGCCAGACCCGGCAGTTCGTTTCCGGCCTTACCCGCATCGCCGACCAGACCGCCGCCGATCTCGTCCGCGCGCGCCAGGCCGCCGATGCCCGAGCCGCCGAAGCTGCCGAGGCCGAACGCCGCCGCGCCGCAGTGGACGAGCGGATCGAGGCCGCGCAGCAGCGCATCGCCCGCAAAGCCGCAGAAAATACGCATCCGGCAAAACCATCGAGCCCGCTTGGCACGCCTCTTGAATAGCAGCCGTTAACCACACCTGCCCGCCAAGGACCGCTGCCTGCCATGACCGCGCCTGCCCCCGCCCTGCTCCCCCGCACCGCCGCGCCCGATCGGACGCGCGATGCCGCGCCTGCACCGGCGGCGAATGGCCCGCGCGCATCCGATACCCCCGGATTTGCGGCCCATCTCGCGCGGGAAGCCCCCAGCGCGGACGAGGCTCCGCGTGATCCGCAAACCCCGCAAGCCGCGCCCTCGGCCAAACCTGATGCCGCACCTGTCGCCACCGATGCGCCAGAAGCCGCTGCCGATACCGGCAAGACCTTGCCGCCCCACCGGCAAAAGTCTGCCGCAACGCCTGCCGCCCTTCTCGCGCTGGCCATCGCGCAGGCCGTGAATGACGCCGGCAGCGAGCACGATGAAACTGCCGCACCTGCCGTGACCCCCGCCGATGGGGAGCCCGAGGCGGCCATCGCGCTGGTTGCGCTATCCCTGCCCAGCGGCGCCACGTTGCCCTTGCCTGCGCCCACCGCCACCACCGCGCGGACCGGGGCGCCCAGCTCTCCCACACCCGCTCCCACGACAGGGCCCGCCACGCCGCGCGCGCCCGAAGCCGCTGCGCCCGCCGTGCAGACCGCGCACCCCGCCGCTTTCGCCGTCGCCGCGCTCGTACTCGAACGCGAGGCGGCAGCCGAACCCGCGGCGCCGACCGCCACGCCCGAGGCAGTCGCGCCCGATACCGCCACGCAGACCGCCGCCCGCGCGCAGCCTTCCACGCTCGCCGCGCTGACCGGCACGCCCACCGCTGATCGTGCCGCCCCGCGCAAGCTCCGCGTCGAGGCTGATCGCACGCTCTCCGCCGCGAACGGCGCCGCGCTGCCGGTTCCCGAAACAGCCGGTGCGCTCGGGCAGGCCCAGCAGTCCCTCGCCCCCGCGACCACGCCAGCCGCAACAGCCTCCGCTGCGCCTGCACCGCAGCCGATCAGCTTCGATCAGCTCGTCGATTCCATCGCCCGCGCGCGCGATGGGCTGGAACCCGCCGGCCCGGTTTCCGTCGCCATGCATCACGCGGAATTCGGCCGCATCTCGCTGCGCATCGAAGGCGATGCCGCCGGCCTTTCGGTCGCGATGGCGAGCCCCGATCCGACCTTCGCCCCTGCCGTCGCTGCGGCACACGCCGCCGCGACCTCGGAACCCGCACGCATGGCCCCTGCTCCCGAAACGCCAGGCCAAAGCTCCGCGCAAGCCCAAAGTCAGGGCCAGAGCCAGCCCGGCACCGGCCAGCAGCGCCACGGCGCCGCCGCACCCGCTTCCCAGCCCGCCGCCAACCCGGCCCGCCCGTCCGCGCCCGCTGACGAGCGCCGCGGCGGCATCTTCGCCTGACCCCATTTTCGAGACCCGTAAGGACCCCCGATGAGCGACAAGAAGGACAAGGACGCCAAGCCCAAGAAGAAGGGCGGCGGCATGCTGCTCAAGATCGGCGCGGCGGCCGCGCTGCTCGGCGTCGGTGGCGGCGGGGCCTATGGCCTTGTTGCTGCCGGGATCATCGGCGGCGGCGCGCACGGCGAAGGCCATGAGGACAAGAACCCCAAGCTCATCAGGAAGGGCGAGGAGGACCCTTACGCTCCCGCCCCCAAGGAAGGCGGCCACGGCGAGGAAGGCGGCGGCGGTCATGAAGTCGATGGCGAGGGCGGCAGCGAATACCGCACGGCCTATTTCAGCTTCTCGGAAGACTTCACCTCGAATCTCAAGGATTCGGACCTGCTGGTGCAGGTCAGCCTCGCCTGCTCCACCCACCGCGATTACCGCGTGATCATGTGGCTGCAGAAGCACGAGCTTGCCATTCGCTCCGCCTTGCTCACCGCCATCGCCGATACGCCGGGTGAGGAAGTTCAGTCCGCCGAGGGCAAGACCCGCCTGCAGAAGCGCCTCGTTGCCACGATCAACAAGGTGCTCACCGATTCCGAAGGCTTTGGCGGGGTGGATGCCGTCTATTTCAAGACCTTCATCGTCCAGTAAGCCACCCGATGAAGCCCGAGCGCTCCCTCATCGCCCAAAGGCCGCTCGCCCGCCACAGCGCGGCGCTGCTCCGCCCGGCCCCCGCCGCGGCCGAGCTGCTGCCTGTACTCGCGCGCGCGGGCGAGCAACTGGCGCGCAAGCTGCGCCTCGCGCTGGCACCAGTCCACGGCGGCGAGGCGGCGATGGTCGAGTGCGGTGCGCCGGAAGAATTGACTGCGGCGAAGTTCGCACCGCCCGGCCTCGTCTCGATCAGCCTCCTCTCGGCCAATGCCGATGCCCAGCCGCTGCTGGCCTGCGTCGAGGGCGAGACTGTGCTGCGTCTGCTGGACCGCGCCTTCGGCGGCCCGGGCGAAGCACCCTCCCCGCTCCCGCGTGAACTGCCGCTGTCCGCCGAACTCATGGTCCAGCGCATCGAAATGCTGGTCGGCCCGCCGCTTGCCGCCGCGCTTGGCCTCGATGGCCCGATCCGCGCGCTGCGCCGCGCCGCCTCGATGGCCGAACTGGCCGCTCTGACCGAAAACACCCAGCTCGCCGCGCTCAGCTTCACGATCCGCGAAGGCGCGCGGCCGGCATGGACCCTGCGGCTCGGCTTTCCTCTGGCCGCGCTCGCCGAACTTGTCGGCGCCGCGCGCCCCGCGCCCAAACCGGTCCGCGCAGCAACGCCCGCCGATCCGCGCACGCCCCCCTTCGCCGACATGCCGCTTCGCGTGCGCGCCGTGCTCGTCGATGTGCCGCTTCCGCTCGCCACGCTTTCGGCGCTCGAAGTCGGGCAAGTCCTCGCCGTCCCCGTCGCGCGCAGCGTGCCCTTGCGCATCGGCGAAGCGCTCGTCGGCCACGGCAGCGTCGGCGCGGTGGATGATCGCGTCGCCCTTCAACTCACCCAGCTCGCCTGATCCGGCGGCCCATCCCAGGATGCCAACATGACTTTCCAGACCCGCGGCCTCGAATTCCTCAAGGATGTCGACGTGCGCCTCACTGTCGAACTTGGCCGCACCGAAATGAAGCTCAAGGACGTGCTCTCGCTCACCGAGGAAAGCGTCGTCATACTCGACCGGCTGACCGACGAGCTGCTCGACGTCATGGTCAACGGCAAGCTCATCGCGCGCGGCGAAGTCGTGGCGCAGGGCGAGCGCTTCGGCCTGCGCATCGTCGAGCTCGTCGGGCAGGAAGGGCAGGGCTGATGCTCTGGTACCTGCTCAAGCTCGCCGTCGTCCTGCCGCTGATCGCAGGCCTTGCCTGGGCCAGCCTCAGGTTCGCGAAGCGGATGGAAAAGCGCTTCAGCCCCACTGGCGGTGTAAAGTCGGTGAAGATCATCGAAACGCAGTGGCTCGGCCCCGGCCAGCGTATCGCGGTGCTCGAATTCCGCGGCCGCGAGATCCTCGTCTCGGCCACCAGGCAGGGCCTCGTCCGCCTCGCCGAAGTGCCCGCCCGCGTTGGTGCCGAGGACTGATCCGGTGAAGCTCAAACCCCTCCTCGCCATTGCCGGATTCCTGGCGCTGGCCATCGCGCTGCCCGCCCACGCCGCCGATCTCGCCCCCGCCGCCGCCCCCACCGGTACCGCCATCCCCGGCGCGCTCGACCGCGCCTTCGGCCAGATCGCCGGTGCGCAGTCGAACGGCTCGCTCTCGCTCTCGCTCCAGCTGCTCCTCATCATGGGGCTGCTCACCATCCTCCCCAGCCTCGTGCTGATGATGACGAGCTTCACCCGCATTCTCGTCGTCCTCGCGATCCTGCGGCAGGCACTCGGGCTCCAGCAGTCGCCGCCCAATCAGGTGCTGATCGGCCTCTCGCTGTTCCTCTCGCTGTTCATCATGGCCCCCACGCTCGACAAGGTGAACGCCAACGCGATTGCGCCCTATTCCGCCGGCACGATCAATGCCGAGCAGGCCATCGCGTCTGCCGGCACCGAATTCCATGCCTTCATGATCCGCCAGACGCGCGAGCATGATCTCCAGATGTTCGCCACGATGGCCAAAGCCCCCAAGTTCGCCCGCACGGCGGACGTCCCCTTCTCGATACTCCTTCCCGCCTTCGTGACGAGCGAACTCAAGACCGCGTTCCAGATCGGCTTCATGCTGTTCCTGCCGTTCCTGGTGATCGATCTCGTCGTCTCCTCGGTGCTGATGAGCCTCGGCATGATGATGATGTCCCCCACGATAGTCTCGCTGCCGTTCAAGCTGCTGCTCTTCGTCCTCGTCGATGGCTGGGCGCTCCTGATGGGCAGTCTTGCCGCGAGTTTCGGCTGATGAACGATACCTCCGCCCTCCTCGCGCTGGCTGATCGCATGCTCTGGGTCACCGCGCTGGTCGCCGCGCCGGTCCTGCTCGCCAGCCTTGCCGTCGGCCTTGTCGTCGGCGTGGTGCAGGCCGCCACCTCGATCAACGAGCAGACGCTCACCTTCGTCCCCAAGCTCGCCGCCATCGCGCTCGTGCTGGTGCTGCTGGGCGGCGCGATGATGGGTCTGATCGGCGATTTCCTCGTCGAAATCTTCGCCCAGATCGCACAGACGGGGAAATGAGGACCGCGCCATGATCGCCCTCCACTTCGGCTTCGGCGCGCTGGAGGCCGAGTTCTGGCGCATGCTTTTCGTCATGACGCGCATCGGCGCCGCGCTGCTTGCCGCCCCACTGTTCGGCGCGAATTCCGTACCCATGCAGCTGCGCGTCAGCCTCGCGGGCGCGGTCGCCATCATGATCTGCGCCTGGACCCCGGTCGCCGCTCCCCCTGCGCTGTTCACGCTTTCGGGCCTGCTCATCACCGCGCAGGAGATCCTCATCGGCCTGTCGCTCGGGTTCGTCCTGCAATGGAGCTTCGCGGCCCCGCTCATGGCTGCCGAGGTCATCGGCGGCTCGATGGGCATGAGCATCGCCGCCACCGCCGATCCCGTCAGCGGCGCGCATTCGCCGGTGATGGGACAGTATTTCTCGGTGCTGCTCACGGTGCTGTTCCTCGGCCTCGGCGCGCACCTCACCTGGTTCGCGCTGATCGTCGAAAGCTACAGCGCCTTCCCGCCCGGCGCCGCGTGGTTCACGCCCGATCGCATGATGCTGGTCGCCGGGTTCGGCACGCAGATGTTCACCGCCGCCATCGCCATCGCGCTCCCCGTCACGCTGCTCCTGCTGCTCGTGCAAGTGATGACCGGCGTGATCAGCCGCTCCGCCCCCAGCCTCAATCTCTTCGCGCTCGGCCTCCCCGCGGGCGTCCTTGCCGGGATCGCCGCACTGATCCTCACCGCGCCCTTGCTCACCGACAAGCTCAGCGACATCTCGCTCGCCGCCGTGTCGCAGGCCGCCCAGCTCGTAAGGCCCGCAAGTGGCTGAGGAAACTCCGGGCGAAAAGACCTTCGCCCCCACCGAAAAGCGCCGCAAGGACGCCGCGAAGAACGGCGATGTCCTGCGCCCGCGCGAACTCGGCATTGCGATCAGTGTGCTCGGCGGCGCGGCATGGCTGCAGTTCGCCGGCCCCTGGCTGCTCGACAGCCTCGGCCGCACCGCGCGCACCGGCCTGACGTGGGACCGCGCCAGCCTCGACCGCTTCGATGCCGCCCCCCTCATCTACGCCGCACTGCTCACCGCGCTGCCGCCCGTGCTCACTCTCGGCGGCCTGCTCATGGCCGCTGCGCTGATCTCCCAGCTCGGCCTCGGCGAGGGCCGCTGGGTCGGCGACAACCTCGCACCCAAGGCTTCGCGCCTCAATCCGCTCTCCGGCCTCAAGCGCATGTTCGGCCCGCAAGGCTGGATCGAGCTCGCCAAGGGCCTCGCCAAGCTGCTGCTTCTCGGCACCATTGCATACGTCTGGGTCAAGGGGCGCCTCGCCGAAATCGTCGGCCTTGGCGGCGGAGAACTGCGCGGCCAGCTTGCCTACAGCTGGGACGCACTGCTCGCGCTGCTCTATGCACTCGGCGGCGGGCTCGTCGTCATCGCGCTCGCCGATTACCCCGTGCAGTACTTGCGCCGCATGATGCGCCTCAGGATGTCGCTGCAGGACCTCAAGGACGAGAACAAGGAAAGCGAAGGCTCGCCGGAACGCAAGGCCGCGATCCGCCAGCGCCAGCGCCAGATCGCCATGGGCGGCCTCGCCTCCGCCATGAAGGAAGCCCAGTTCGTCATCACCAACCCGACGCACTATTCCGTCGCGCTCGCCTACGATCCGGAAGAGGCCCCCGCCCCCGTGGTGCTTGCCAAGGGCCGTGGCGAAAAGGCGCTCGCAATGCGCGAAATGGCCGCCGAAATGGCCGTCCCCACGCTCTCCTCCCCCGCGCTCGCCCGCTCGGTCTACTTCACCACGCGCGAGAACCAGATGATCCGCGAGGAGCTCTATGCCGCCGTCGCCGCCGTGCTCGCCTTCGTTCTGGCGCTGAAGCGCGGCGATACCCCGCCGCAGCCGCAAGTCGATGTCCCGCTCGAACTGCGTTTCGACGCCGAAGGTCGGCCCGAGGCAGCGTGATTCCGATCGCTCCGCCTTCCCCCGTTCGTCCCGAGCGAAGTCGAGGGACAAAAGTCGAGAACTGGTACAGCCGCCCCTAAACCCCGCTGAGAATCCGCCGTTCTGGAAAGCATGGCCAGCACCTCCGCCACCTCTTCGACTTCGGCCACCGCCAATCTGGTGTCGACGCTTGGCGCGGGCAGCGGCATCAACATGTCGCAGCTGGCGGAACAGCTCGCCGCCGCACAATTTGCCGCGCGGCTCGATCAGATCACCGCGAAGTCTGACAGGATCACCAGCCAGATCTCCTCGGCCTCCACGCTCAGGAGCATGATCTCCAGCCTCGCCTCCTCGCTCGGTGACCGCGTGCGCACCGGCGATCTTGCCGCCACGCCGCAGATCACGAACGCCAGCATCGCGCAAGTCAGCAAGGGCGCCGCTACCGGTCGCGGCACCAGCACCCTCGAAGTCACCTCGCTGGCCAAGGCACAGACACTGGTCTCCCCCGCGCTCGCCAGCGAGACCACACCGGTCGGCGCGGGCACGCTCACGCTGCGCTTCGGCACCGTCGTGGGCAACACCTTCACGGCAGATGCATCGCGCGCGCAGGTCGATATCACCATTGCCGCCGGCGCCACGCTCGATGACGTCGCCAGTGCGATCAACGCCAGAGGCACCGGCGTCACCGCCTATGTTGCCCCCGGCGCCAGCGGCCCGCAGCTCGTGCTGAAGGGCGAGGATGGCGCCGCCAACGGCTTCAAGCTGGAAGCCACCGAAGATCCCGCAAACCCAGGGCTTGCAGCACTGGCGTGGGATCCGGCAACCAACCTCACCCGGCTCAAGACGCCCGCCACCGATGCGGCCTATATCCTCGATGGCGTTGCGCGCACCTCGAAGACCAACACCATCACCGATGCCGCGCCCGGCCTCTCGCTCAAGCTCACCGGCACCAATCCCGGCGCCCCCACCACGATCAGCTACAGCGATCCGGGCGCCGCCATCACCAGCGCGATGCAGGACCTCACCTCCGCGCTCAACGAGATGGTCTCCGAACTCAACAAGGATACCAACCCCACCACCGGCGCGCTCAGCAACGATCCCGGCGCGCGCGCGTTGCGCCGCCAGCTGACCACGCTGGCCAGCGCGCAGGTTATGCCCGCCAACACCACCGGCGCCCCCACCACGCTGGCCGACCTCGGCCTCAGGACCAATCGCGACGGCACGTTCACGCTCGATGCCGAGCGGCTCGCCGCCACGGTGAAGCGCGATCCGATCGGCACCGGCGCCATGTTCACCACCGGGCTCTTCGGCGTCTACGCCACCTTCGACAAAATGGCCCGCAGCGTCTCGTCGAGCAGCGACCCATCCTCGCTCGGCGGAACGATCGCCCGGCTCACCAAGCTGCAGACCACGCTCGGCACGCAGAGGACCACGATGGAGACCAAGCAAGAAGACTTGCGCCAGCGTCTCGTCTCGCGCTTCGCCAAGCTCGATACGAACATCAGCGGCTCGAAATCGACGCTGTCGTTCCTGCAGGCCCAGATTGATGCATGGAACGGGAAGAACAACTGATGCTGCTGCGCCGCGATCCCGGAGAAACCTACCGCCGCGTCGATTTCGATGCGCGCGTCAAGGGCGCCAGCTCGCTGCAGCTGGTCGCGCTCTGCCTCGAACAGGCCGCAGGCTCGCTTGGCCGCGCGATCTATGCGCAGGAGCATGGCGACAACGCCGCCAAGAGCGCCGCGCTCACCCGTGCCGTCGCCGCGATCACCGCGCTCGAACTCGGCGTCGATTCCACCAACCCCGTCGGCGCCCCGCTGCTCCAGCTCTATCAGGCCGCGCGCCGCAGCATCCTCGACAACGCCCTGCGCTTCGATGCGCCCCAGCTGGAAACGATCCGCACCGATCTGCTGGACATCCGCGAGGCGATGCTGGGCACCGCGAACTGAGCTCCGCACCCTCAAACTCGCAACCTGCGAACTTTGGATCGGTATAGCAGGGACAATGACCCAAGTTTATCTCTGGTCAGGACTGGATTTGCGCGCGAGGGCTGAGTTAGCTAGGCGCGCAACCTGATAGGACTTTATGAATGGCGTGGACCGCAGCTTTGGCATCCGTTCCTTGGGCAAAGGTTCTGGAGCAGGCTCCAAAGCTTGCAAGGAGCGCATCAAGCCTGGTTCGGTCCATCAGGGGGCCACAGAACGCAAAGGCTCTCGTCACGACAGCAAACGGTGACGGCGATGACGTTGCTAGACTTGCCCGGATCGAAACCGATATTCTCAAGAATGGGGAGAACATCTCCCAGATCGCCGGTCTGATCGAAGAACTGACGGCGTCGCATACCGCAGCTGCCCAGCGCGTGGCCATTCACCAGAAGTGGTTGATTTCGCTTACCGCACTTTTAGGAGTGTCCGTAGCGCTCAACATTCTGGCACTGATCAGAGCAGCCTGACATCGGCCCATCTTGCTGCAGGCCAGCAGTCCGAATGCTGCGAACTGACCTCAGTCCGCGATCTTCAGCGCAATCTCGTCGAACAGCTTCTGCGCCATCAGCACCGCTGTCGGCGCATTGGCCGCCGTGCCATCGGCGCCCACTTCCAGCGCCAGCGCGGGGTTGGCGGTGAACACCGGGCCGCCCACCATCACGCCGATCATCTGGTTGCGCGATTCCCGGCGGATCAGCCGGATCGTCTCCTCCAGCGCGGGGAGCGAGCGCTCAGAGCCGACTGTAAGCCCTGCCACGGCATACCACTGCGCGCTGGCTGCCTTGGCGATTTCGGCGGCGCTGCGGTCGAACGCGGATGTCACGTCCCAGCCCGCGCCTTCCAGAAAGCGCCGCACCATGCTCGCGCCGAACGAGTGCTGGTCCCCCGGCGTCATCGCCATCAGCACCTGCCGCCGATTGTCGAGACCGGGCAGCATGTGCGATCCGTTGAACGTCGCCAGCAGCTTCTGCAGCCGCGCCACGCCCAAGGTCACGTCGATGAAATCGCATTCATCCTTGTCCCACAGCTGGCCCAGATAGCGCGCGGCAGGTTCGAGCAGTTCGACGAACAGCGTTTCCAGCGAAAGCCCGCGGTCGCGCAGCACCAGCACGTAGGAAACCGCCGCTTCAAGGTCGCTCCCCAGCACGATATGCGCCAGGCCCGAGATATCCGCACTGCTCGGCGCCAGTGCTTCGACTACCAGTTCGACCGGCGGGGCATCGGGCAGGATATCGCTATGGAGCCGCAGCAGCTGCGGAATGATCCGCTCCGCCACCACCTCGGCCAGCCGCGCCTGGCGCACGGCCACATCATCCCGGCGATAGACTTCGGGTGAGACGAAATGCGTCTCCAACCTCTCCAGCCCTCTCCGGTCAACCACCGGCATCGCAACCCTTGCCGCCCGTCCCATGGCGAAAATCTCCCAACGCTCGCAAATGTTTACGAGTCGTTAGCGCAAAAACACCACATCGGACCCACCCTGTCGAGCGCTGTTTCCCGGAATATCCGCTGCCCTTTATGCCGCCGCGCCGCAGGCCGCGGATTTCTGCGGCCGGAGGGAGCGGGCGCCGCGCGGTGGCAATGAAAAATAATGCGCCAGCCCTCGCCGGACGGGCCCGAGGCCCCATCCTGCGGGGTCTGGACCGGCGCGCCTCAGCCCGGCGGCAGACTGCGCATGGCGCCGCCGCCCGCGCCCCTCGCGCTCGTCTCGATCCGCGATCGCCCTTTGGCCTTCGCCAGAAACAGCGCCAGCTCGGCCTGCCTGACCGTGTTGTCCGCCGATAGCGCGATCCCCGCGATCCCCACGCTGGTTGAAACCGCACAAGTCCCGCCCAGCGTCGCCCGCCCCGCTTCGGCAAAGGTGTCCACGATCGGCATGCAGGCCGCCGCCGCCTCTTCCGGCAGCAGCCCCGGCATGATCACGCCAAAGCGCTCGCCCCCCACGCGCGAGATGATGTCGTCGCTGCGCGTCATCGCCCGCAGCAGCCCGGCGAAGGCCACCAGCAGGTCGTCCCCCGCATTCTGCCCAAAGCGCATGTTCAGCCGCATGAAGTGATCGATATCGAACAACGCCAGCGCCGCCCGATGCGGCCGCGCCACCAGATGGTCGAGCATCGCGACAAACGCGATCCGGTTGGTCAGCCGCGTCAGCGGATCGGTATACTCCGCCGCAAACAGCCGCTCCTCCAGCGACTTGCGCCTCGCAATGCAGCGCATCACCACCAGCGCGCCGTCGATCTGCCCGCTCTGATCGGGCATCGGCCGCACCTGAAACTCGAACCACGGCCCCTGGCGCCCCTCGTGCGCGGTGCGGATCTCCAGCCAGTCCTCGCTGCCCTCGCCCGCCAGCGCATGAGAGAGCTCCTCCTCGATCAGCGCGCGCCAGGCGGGGTGGACAAGGTCGCGCACATGCGGCCCGATCAGCATCGCCCCCGGCGCCAGCCCCAGCGCCTCCAGCGCCGGCGAGGCCGCGAGCACAAAGCCCCGCCCATCGGTCTTGAGGATGATATCGGTCGAGCGGTTGGCCAGCAGGCCATAGGCCGCCAACCGCTCTCTCGTCGTGAATTCCGCCCGCATGCACCCTTGCCCCGTCAGGACCGCCCCCCGGCCGCGCCGCCAAGCACCCCTTGACCCGCCCGGACGAAACGATCGCCACACGCCATGAACCGCCCCTTGCCGAGCGGGCGACCAAAGTTAGGCAAGTTAGCTAACAGGACTAATTTTTGGCCGCTATTTCAAAGGGATAATAGCGAATCACCACGATGAAAAGTGGTTAATTCGGGGTGAAGCGATTCTCCGGCGGCCGTGTTGTTTCTAGAGCCTGTCCTGATGAGGTGGAGGCATCGGCACGGAGCCGATTTTGGCCCAGCGCGAGGCGAGAGGAGGGAGCTATGCTGGCCCATAGTGACCGACGATCAACGCTGCGATGGGCCAAAAGCGGCCCGCCCCTTCGGGGTCGCGTCAGGAAGCCCCTCGGACAGCGTCGCGCCGCTGGCACGGGCTACCAGCCCGCACTGCGCGGCGCTCCTTGCCGAGAAGCTTCCTGACGCGATGACGATGCCTCCACCTCATCAGGACAGGCTCTAAAGCTCGATCGAGACCTTCACCCGCCCCGGATCGACGCCGAACGCCTCCGCCACCACCCGGCGCGCCTGGTCCAGCGCCTCGGCCAGCGCGTGGCCATCGCGCCCGGTGAGGAGTTCCTCCTCCTCCACCCCCAGCAGCTTGGCGAGCGCGGCGATCCGTTCGGGAGTCGGCCGCGATTTGCCCTGCTCCCACGCCCAGACCGTCGGCTTGCTCACGTTCACCAGCGCCGCCAGCGCGTCGAGCGTCAGCCCCTGCTCCTTGCGCAGCCGCGCGATCCGCACCGGCAGGGTATCCGCCGCTTCGCCCGGAGGCGCACGGCTGATCACCCGCGAATAGAGCTCCAGCGTATCGAGCGCGCTCGCCGGCAGCGGCATCTCGAACCGGCAGCCATAGAAGCTCTCGCTCATCCACACGACATGGGCCATGGCCTGGCCCACGTCCGGCAGGACCAGCTCGATCCGCTCCTCCTCCGCCAGCGCGACCCCGCTTTCGATCAGCAGCCCGGTGGTCGACACATTGTGGATGAGCACCCGCGCCGACTGGCCAGAGGCCGTCGCCCCCTCCGCCTCCAGCCGCAACTGCCGCCGCACCGCGCGCGGGCGAAGCGGATCGATCGGAAGGTCTGCAAAATGGGCAGGAATCGGCATGACAGGGGGCACTCTCCTCATGCCCCAGATCGCTGCCAAAGCCGTTAAGATCGCGTTACCACCGCCCCGCGATGCGATGTCCCGCGCAACATTTGGGGTTTACCGGATGGGTGCTGAGATGCCCCACAACACCGACCTCGCGCGTGCTTCTGGGCGCGCCTTCAGGAGGCGGGAAGGAAGGCAGAACAGCAGGGGCCATCGCCCCTGCACCCAGGAGGTTTGATGGGCGTGGGGCGATGACGGGTTGCGACCAGACCCGGCCGTTGAGATTGGCCAACGCGAACGTCATCTCGAGACAATAGCAGTCATTCGGGTCGCAACAGTCCGTAGGGCGGGACGCGCCGATACAGCGGACGCTCTCTCGGCGATTGGGAGCGCCTGAAAGCTGCCGCAAGTTCATCAAGTTTTACTGGGCCACTTTATGTGACAACGGCGATCCTTCGAAGAGGTTCGCTAGCTTGCCGGATTGTCCACAGCGACTCATGTTTTGTGGCATGATCAACTGCATTGGCCACGAATGCGCCCCCATGCTGAAACGCCAAGTGAAAACAGATATGAAATTGGTTAACGATCGATCAGTGGAAAGGGCATACAAGTGAATTGGCTACCCAAATTCCGGCTCTTCAAGGCAGTGTCGAATAGTCATCCGATGAAAAAGCCCGGTTCTGTGCTCGACATTCCCGGCTCGATGGTGACGATGCCTGGAGCGGTTGATCCCAATCGCCACATTCGAGAATATCTGCGCTACTACCTTAGCCTTACGAGTCCGCCAGGCTACGCGGTGATGATCCGCGGACCTTGGGGTATCGGCAAGACGTTCCTGATACGTCAAATCCTCACCCAGCTCTTCGATGACGAGAAAGCATATATCTACGTCAGCCTCTACGGCGTTGATGCCCCCTCTGAAATTGACACGGCTATCTTTGCCGCGACCCATCCGATCCTGGGGTCGAAGGCTGCTAAAGTTGTTGGACGGGCGCTGAACGCAGGCCTGAAATTCAAGGGGATTGAAAACCCGATTGAGAACACCGGGAATAAAAGGGGCCACGGATCGGCCGGTAGCACCGGATTAAAAATGGGCCAGTCCTGCTAGACC
>NZ_JAIEPN010000188.1 GCF_019748365.1 Novosphingobium sp. | reverse complement strand
ATCGCGCGGCTCTGCTTGCCCGAGCCGCCATGGCTCATGCGGAAGGTGACGTCCTTGCCGGTCTTCTGCTTCCAGAATGCGGCAAAGGCCGGGTTGATCGCCTGATAGAGCTCGCGCGTGGGATCGTAGGAGACATTGGTCAGCTCGACCGCGCCCGACTTGGCTCCCCCGCCCGAGCAGCCGGCAAGCAGCAGGCCAAGGCCCAATGCACCGGCAAGGACCACGCGGCGGCGAATAGGAGGAAGTGTGGCGCGAGTGGTCATCTTTTGTACTCCCGTTGGCGTCATGCCTGGGGCTGCCCCCTCGGCGTCGGGTCGTCACTAAACTCAATCAATTAGATAGACGTTGGAGTTCTACTTGGGGACGGAAAAGCGAAGCTTTTGGTTCCACCGACATACCTGCCGGCGCCCCTCCGCCCTGCGATCCGCCCTCGAGCCGTGCCGAGAAGTTATCTCAACTCATGCAGTAGAGAATGAGCACGCGCCCAGGTGAGGTAAAATGTCGATGAAATGAGTAGACATTGATTCGAGGAACATCACCGAGGGGCGCGCGCAGTGCGAGCGGCTCCGAATGGCCTTGTGAAACGACGTCCCCCCACATCTGCCAGTCGGGCATAAGGGCGCCGCACCCCTTGCATGGTCCGCCCCGCCTCGTGCTATGCCGCTAGCATGTCATCGCTCCGTAGCAATCGGTCACCATTCCGCGCTGGAATCCGCCGCAAACCGGCAGATGCTGGGGGGGACAATAGACATGGATGATCCGCAGACGGCGGCGGGCGCGGTTGCAAACGCGAGCACCCCCGCCCCGCCCACCGCACCGCCCGCCTACCGCTTCTTCAACCGTGAGCTGAGCTGGCTGGCGTTCAATCGCCGCGTGCTCGCCGAAGCGCAGAACCCCAATTATCCGGTGCTGGAGAGGCTGCGCTTCCTCTCGATCTCGGGCAGCAACCTCGACGAATTCATGATGGTGCGCGTCGCGGGGCTTGCCGCGCAAGTGCGCCAGGGCATCGACGAGCTTTCGATCGACGGGCTCACCCCCACCCAGCAATTGCACGCGGCCTACCGCGGGGTGGAGGAACTGGTGCGCGCGCAGCAGACGATCCTTGCCGACCTGACCGCACAGCTCGACAGCGCAGGCATCCGCATCGTCGGCGCCCGCAAGCTCGAAAAGGCGCAGGCCGACTGGATGGCGCACTATTTCGAGGAGCATGTCTTCCCGGCGCTCACCCCGCAGGCGATCGATCCGGCGCACCCCTTCCCCTTCATCAACAACCAGGGCACGGGCATTCTCTTCACGCTGGTGCGGCAGGCCGATGGCGAGCCGGTGACCGAGATGATCCTCGTGCCCCCGGCCCTGCCGCGCTTCGTGCGCCTGCCGGGCGCGCCGGCCTGCTGGATCAGCATCGAGGAACTGATCCTGCGCGGCGCGGGCAAGCTTTTTCCGGGCTTCCGCATCCAGGGCCATGGCACCTTCCGCGTGCTGCGCGACAGCGACATCGAAGTCGAGGAAGACGCCGAAGACCTCGTGCGCTATTTCCGCACCGCGATCCAGCGGCGGCGGCGCGGCAAGGTGATCCTGCTGCAGGTGCAGGAAAACTTCGATCCCGAAGCCGAAGCCCTGCTGCGTGACAAGCTGCGGCTGGACCATGCGATGGTGATCAAGGCGGGCGGCCTCCTCGCGATGAACGGGCTTTCGGTGATCGTCGATACCGACCGGCCGGAACTGAAGTTCGAGCCCTATATCCCGCGCTATCCGGAGCGCGTGCGCGAGCATGACGGCGACTGTTTTGCCGCGATCCGCACCAAGGACCTTGTGATCCACCACCCGTTCGAGAGCTTCGACGTGGTGGTCGATTTCCTCCGGCAGGCGGCCTCCGACCCGGACGTGGTCGCGATCAAGCAGACGCTCTACCGCGCCGGCAAGCAATCGGCGGTGATCGCGGCGCTGATCGCTGCTGCCGAGGCGGGCAAGTCAGTCACCGCCGTGGTGGAGCTCAAGGCGCGCTTTGACGAGGAGCAGAACCTCCACTGGGCGAGCCAGCTCGAGCGCGCGGGCGTGCAGGTGATCTACGGCTTTGTCGACTGGAAGACCCATGCCAAGGTCTCGATGGTCGTTCGCCGGGAAGGCGATGGCTACCGCACGTACTGCCACTTCGGCACGGGCAACTATCACCCGGTGACCGCGCGCATCTACACCGACCTCAGCTTCTTCACCGCGGACCCGAAGTTCGGGCGCGACGCGGGCCTGCTGTTCAACTTCATCACCGGCTATATCGAGCCCAAGGCGACCGAGATGCTCGCGATCGCGCCCATCGGCGTGCGCCGCAAGCTCTATGAATGCATCGAGCGCGAGATCGCCTTTGCCGAAGCCGGAAAGCCGGCTTCGATCTGGGCCAAGCTCAACGCGCTGACCGACAGCCAGCTGATCAACCGGCTCTATGCCGCGAGTAGCGCCGGGGTGGAGATCAACCTCGTCGTGCGCGGGATCTGCTGCCTGCGGCCGGGCGTGCCGGGGCTTTCGGAGCGGATCCGGGTCAAGTCGGTGATCGGGCGCTTCCTTGAGCACAGCCGCATCTGGGCTTTCGGCAATGGCGCGCCACTGCCGGGCCGCCGCGCGCGGGTGTTCATTTCCTCGGCCGACGGCATGTCGCGCAACCTTGACCGGCGCGTCGAGGTGCTGGTGCCGATCAAGAATTCGACGGTGCACGATCAGGTGCTCGATCAGGTCATGCTCGCCAATCTGCTAGATACCGAACAGAGCTGGATTCTCGAGCCGGACGGCACCTACCACCGGGCCGAACCGGGCCCGAAGCCCTTCAACGTCCACCGCTATTTCATGACCAACCCCTCGCTTTCCGGGCGCGGCGCGGCGCTGAGCAAGGGCCGCAAGGTGCCCAAGCTGGCCCTGCGGCGCGGCGGGACCTCGCCGGCGTGAGGCCACAGGTGGCATGACCCGCTTCACCCGAACCTCGGCCTATGTGCCCACGCGCGCGATCATCGACATCGGATCGAACACGGTGCGCCTTGTCATCTATGGCGGACCGGCGCGCGCGCCCGATGTGCTGCACAACGAGAAGGTAACCGCGCGGCTGGGCAAGGGCGTGGCGGAAAACGGCAAGCTGAGCCAGCGTGCGATGGCTGCAGCGCTGGCGAGCCTTGCGCGCTATCGCACGCTGCTTGATCTCAAGGGCATCACCGAGATCGATGTCGTCGCAACGGCGGCCTCGCGCGATGCGGCGAATGGCGCGCAGTTCCTTGATCAGATCCGCGCGCTCGGCCTATCCCCGCGGCTGCTGAGCGGCGAGGAGGAAGCGATTACCAGCGCGCATGGCGTGATGGGGGCATTTCCGGGCGCGCAGGGCGTGGTGGGCGATCTTGGCGGGGGCAGCCTCGAACTCGTCGATGTCGACGCAGATGGCTGCCGGCATGGCACGTCGCTACCGCTCGGCACACTGCGCCTGCCTGGCTTGCGCGCGGGGGGTGAGCGCGCGTTCGGGCAGACCATCGCCAAGATGCTCAAGCGCGCGGACTGGCGGGCAGCGCCCGGCTCGACGCTCTATCTTGTGGGTGGTTCGCTGCGCGCGTTTGCGCGGCATGCCATGACGATGTCCGGCTGGCCGATCGACGATCCGCACGGCTTCGAGATTGCCGCACCGCAGGCGCAGGCGCTTGCCAAAGCACTGGCGAAGCGCAAGCCGGAAACGCTGCTGCCGGTGCCGGGGCTTTCAAGCTCGCGCCTGGCCGCGCTGCCCGATACCGCGGCGCTGCTCTTCGTGCTCATCCGGGCGTTGCAGCCGGGACGGCTGGTGTTTTCCTCCTGGGGCCTGCGCGAAGGTGTGCTGTGGGACCGCATGGCGCCCGGCGTGCGGATGCAGGACCCGCTGGTGGCGGGTGCAGCCGCCTTTGCCACCGAATACGGCATTTCAGCCGGGACAGCAGCGATGGTGACCGGCTGGACCGGGGCGGCGCGGCTGCCCGGTGCGGCTGCGGGGACCGAGCATCTGCGGCTCACCGCGACGATGCTGTGCCTTGCCACCGCGATGGTCGAGCCGAACTTGCGCAGCGATCTCGCGCGGGAATGGGCGCTGCGCAAGCGCTGGATCGGAGCGCGTCCGGCAGACCGCGCGATGCTGGCGGCCGCGATGATCGCCAACACCGGACGCTCCGATCTGCCTGCTGATCTCGGCCTGCTGGCAACACCCGAACAGCTGCGCGAGGCGCAGGCCTGGGGCTTTGCCACGCGGCTGTGCCGGCGCTTCAGCGGCAATACCGCGCAAGGGATCAGCGGCAGCGCGCTGCGCGTGGAGGACTCCGCGCTGGTGCTCGCCGTGCAGCCGGAAATTGCGGTGCTGGTGAACGAAGGTGTCGAGCGCGATCTCAAGACCCTTGCCGCGCACCTGGGGTTAAAGCCGGAAGTGCGCTAGCTCTTCTCGCGCTCCGCTTCCGCCTCTGCGGCCGCTAGCACGCGCAGCACGTTGCCCGACCAGATCTTGGCGACATCGGCCTCGCTATAGCCCGCAGCGAGCAGCGCCCGGGTGATCTTCGGCAGGTCGGCGATATCCTCAAGGCCGATCACACCGCCGCCGCCGTCCCAATCAAGGCCGATGCCGACGTGATCGACGCCCGCGACCTTGAGGGCGTGAAGGAGATTGGCCATCACATCATCGAAAGAGGCACGCACTTCCGGATACTTCGCGTCGATCGCGTGGCGCTCGGCGAGCATGGCCTGGCGTTCGGCGGCGGTCAGCTTCCTGTCCTCGGGGTACTTTGCCTCGAGCGCCTTCATCGCGGCTTCGCGCTCTGCGCTCTGCTTCACGCCCTTCACGTAGACCGAATTGATCTGGATGACCCCGCCCGCCGCGGCGAGCGCTTTCAGATGCGCGTCGTCGATGTTGCGCGGGTGATCGAACACGGCCTTGCAGCCCGAATGCGTGAGCACGATCGGTGCCTTGGACAGGCGCAGCACATCATCCAGCGTGCGGTCCGAACTGTGCGAGAGATCGGGCACGACGCCGAGGCGGTTCATTTCGGCGAGCAGCTGGACGCCAAGCGGGCTGAGGCCATCCCACTTGGCCTTGTCGGTCGAGCTGTCGGCAAACTGGTTGGTGCGGAAATGCGCGAAGCCGGCGATGCGCACGCCCATCGCATGGAAGCTGCGCAGAAGCGTGGGATCATCGCCGAGCGGCCAGGCGTTCTCGATCGAGAGGTAGACCACGCGCTTGCCGCTGGCCTTGATCGCCGCGGCATCGGCGGCCTTGCTGGCAAGCGCGAAGCTTTCCGGGTGCGCCGCGACCATCTCGCGGATGGCCGCCGCGCGCAGCAGCGCGAAATCGCGCGCCTTGCGGGTGGATTCCGCATCGAGCGGACCTTGCGGCGTGTAGATCGCCCAGAAGCCGCCATCGAGCCCGCCCTGCTTCATGCGCGGCAGATCGACCTGCGTGTAATCCTGCGCCACCGTGTGCGCATCCATGATCGACCAGCCGGGCAGCGCCAGCGAGGCGGGCGTATCGAGGTGGGAGTCGAGCGTCAGCATGCGCTGCTGGAGCACGGCGGCGGGATCGGCTGCGGCCTTCTTCGGTGCGCTCTGCGCAGGGCCGGCGGCAAGCAGGGCAAGGGCGGCGGACGCGGCGAGCAGGAGCGGTCTGGTTCTCATGCCGGCAACCTTCGCGCTGGCGGGGCGAATGTCAATCAGGCGGGATCGGCGTCGGACTGGGCGGCAGGCAGAGCGCCAGCAAAGGCCGGGAGCGCGAGGGCATGGGCCTCGATCGCTTCCAGCCGGGGAAAGTCCGTCCGGGCGCCGAAGCGGCGGGCATTGGCGAGCTGCGGGATCAGCACGACGTCGGCCAGCGTGACCGCCTCGCCAAAGCAGAACGGGCCGCTGCGCTCCGCGATGAGCTGGGCGCAAGCCGCAAGCCCGCCTTCCATCACCTCACGCGCCCAGGCATCGACCGCCGCCTGATCGAGCCCCCGCGCACGCAGCATGCGCAGCACGCGCAAGTTCTGCACCGGGTGGATATCGCAGGCGATGGCGAGGGCAAAGGCACGGACGCGCGCACGCTCGAGCGGATCGGCGGGCAGCAGCGGCGGCTCCGGAAAGCGTTCCTCGAGATATTCGATGATCGCAAGGCTCTGGGTGAGGACGGCGCCATCGACTTCGAGCGCGGGCACGAGCCCTTGCGGATTGCGCGCGACATAATCGGCGGCGGTCTGCTCATTGATCCGCAGGTCGTGGGGCACGGCTTCCCAGGCCAGACCCTTGAGCGCAAGCACGGTGCGCACCCGCCACGCGGCCGAAGAGCGCCAGTAAGTGTGGAGCACAAGGTTCATCCGACATCCCCAACCAGGCCGCGCGCGAAGCCGATTAGCCAGCAAATCCGCCACTTGTCATCATTTCTATCGAATTAAATGAATCGTAGTCATTCCGGATGTATATCCAGCGTGTCTGTTCATTCCGGACAGATCACCGGGAGCACGCATGTCCGCCGAAATGCCCGAGCAACGCCCGCAGCAGGAGCGCCAGTCAGAGCGTCGCCCGCTGATGGTGCGCGTGCAGTATCGGCGCACGATCGTGCGGCTGGCGGCGCAGATCCTCGACCTTTCGCGCCACGGCTTGCGCCTGGCCGGGATGGAACGGCTGCGCGTGGGCGAAAGCGTGTGGATCACTCTCCCCGGTCTGCCGCCGCGTCAGGCCAAGGTGGTCTGGGTCGACCGCTTCGAGGCCGGCTGCGCCTTTGCCGAACCGCTGCATGAAGCCGTGTTCGACGCGATTGTTGCCGGCCATATGCACTGAGGCTTTCAAGCCGCCCCTGCAGTGAGTAGGGGACAGGAATGCTTCGCCTCACCGAACTCAAGCTTCCCCTCGATCACACCACTGCCGAGCTCGAAGCCGCGATTGCCGAGCGGCTGGAGATCGAGCCTGCCGCCCTGCTGCGCTACAGCGTGGCGAAGCGCGGCAATGATGCGCGGCGCAAGTCGGCGATCAAGCTGGTCTATGCGATCGATGCGAGCGTGACCGACGAGGCGGCCGTGCTGGCGCGCCATGCGGGTGATGTGCATGTCCGCCCCACTCCTGACACCGGTTACCGCTTCCCGATCATGGCGCCGGAAGGCTGGCAGGGTCCGCGCCCGGTGGTGATCGGCGCGGGGCCTTGCGGACTGCTCGCGGCGCTGATCCTGGCGCAGATGGGGCTGAAGCCGATCATCATCGAGCGCGGCAAGGCGGTGCGGGCGCGGACGAAGGACACCTGGGGGCTGTGGCGGCGCAGCGAACTGACACCCGAATCCAACGTACAGTTCGGCGAAGGCGGTGCGGGTACGTTCTCGGACGGCAAGCTCTACAGCCGGATCAAGGACCCGCGCCACCTTGGCCGCAAAGTGCTGACCGAGTTCGTGAAAGCGGGCGCTCCGCCGGAGATCCTGACCGAAGCACATCCCCACGTCGGCACGTTCCGGCTGGTGACAATGGTCATGTCGATCCGCGAGACGATCGAGGCGCTGGGCGGCGAATACCGCTTCGAGACGCGGGTCGAGGACTTCGTCATCGGCAAGGACGAGCGCGGCGAGCGGCAACTGGAAGGGCTTGTCCTTTCCACCGGCGAAGTGCTTGCCGCGCGGCGCGTGATCATGGCGGTGGGCCATTCGGCGCGCGATACCTTTGCCGTGCTGCACAGCGCGGGCGTTCACATCGAAGCCAAGCCCTTTGCCGTGGGTGTGCGCATCGAACATCCGCAGCGGCTGGTCGACGTGGCGCGCTATGGCCCGGGTGCCGGGCATCCGATCCTTGGTCCGGCGGCTTATAGCCTCGCGCACCAGACGAGCCTTGGCCGGTCGGTCTACAGCTTCTGCATGTGCCCGGGCGGGCGCGTGGTGGCGGCGGCCTCCGAACCCGGGCGCGTGGTCACCAATGGCATGAGCCAGTACTCGCGCGCCGAGTTCAATGCCAATTCGGGCCTCGTCGTCGATATCGACCCCGCGCGCGATTATCCCGGCGGGCCGCTCGCAGGCGTCGCCTTCCAGCGCAAGTGGGAGGAGCTGGCCTATGTGGCGGGCGGCAGCAACTACCGCGCACCGGGGCAGAAGCTGGGCGATTTCCTGGCCGGCCGGGCTTCGACAAGCTTCGGTTCGATCACGCCTTCGTACCAGCCGGGGGTGACGCCGACCGATCTGGCGCAGTGCCTGCCGGACTTTGCGATCGCCGCGATGCGCGAGGCGCTGCCCGTGTTCGGCCGCCAGATGCCGGGCTATGACCATCCGGACGTGGTGCTGACGGGCGTGGAAACGCGCACCTCGTCGCCGGTGAGGATCACCCGCGGGGCCGATTTCCAGAGTCTCAATACGCAGGGACTTTACCCGGCGGGCGAAGGCGCGGGCTATGCGGGCGGCATTCTCTCGGCCGCGGTCGACGGCATCCGCGTGGCTGAAGCGCTGGCGATGGACCTGCTAGACCAAAGTTCGAAGCTTCAGCCCGCAAACTCGCGCGCATAGGCGCTGAGCAGGGCTTCACGCAGCGAGCCAAGCGTTGGCAGATCGAGCTCGTTCAACTGCGCGATGCCAACGATCTCGTCCGCACCGTAGCACTGCGAAAGCGCGATCACCTCGCTCTTCACCTTCTTGCCCAGTGGCTTTGACCAGAAGGTCAGGACGGTCGGCAAGGCGCGTTCGGTCGGGTCTTCATCAACCACCATCGCGATACGGCCAGAGCGCAATTCCACGAAAGCGCCGATCGGATAAATGCCAACCATGTCGATGAAATTGGCCATGATTACAGGATCGAGGCCATCGCCAAACTCGCCCATATGGCGGATCGCCTGGGCCGGATCGAGGCCGGATCGGTGATCCTTGCCCGCAACGAGGAGATCATAGGTGTCGCAGATCGCCGCCATTCGCGAGAGTTGGTCTATCTGGTCTCCTGACAAGCGGTTGGGATAGCCGCAGCCATCAAGCCGCTCATGGTGGCGCATGCAGACTTTGAGCACGGCCTCCGGAATATCGCCTGCCGCCTTCAGCAAGGCATGCCCGGCGAGCACATGCTGGCAATGCAAATCCGTTTCGGGATTTGCTGTAATGCCCGACCATTCGTCCTCAGGATGAGGCGGACCGCCGGTTTCCTGATTGGCGCCGATATCCATGAGGAGACCGGCCATCCCCGCCTCGCGCGTTTCGGCAGCAGAGAGGTTCATCTGCCGCGCAAGCGCGATCATCAGCGCGCTGGTGGCAAGCGCGTGACGGTAGGTCTCCTCGCTGTCCTCGCGGCAGCGCAGCAGGCCGTTGAAGGCATAGAGATTGCGCTGAACCGAAGCGTAGATATCGTCGATCAGCGGATCGACCGTGCGCGCGCTGATACCGCGACCGAGGCGAGCTTCGAGGAAGACGCGGCTGACAAGCTTCGAATGGCGCTCGGCGATCTTGCGCGCGGTGCCGAATTCCTTCGCTGTGGCGACACGGGCTGCAGCAAACTTGTTGGCAGCAGGGCGCGGCGCAATCAATGGCATGCCGCGCAGCTGTTGCAGCGGTGCCGCGCTGGCCATGACCGGTTCGCGCTCGGGCACGTTGTTGAGCCCGCGTTCGGTGTCGATGATCACCGTTCGGACCGAACTAGCCAGCAACGCTTCGAGCATCCACAGCTCTTGGAGCACAAAGCGTCTCTTCCAGAAGGGATGCCTGAACCAGTTCCCTTCCAGCCTCTGGATGAACATGCCGAGTCGGAGCTCGGAGGTTTCGACGCGTTTCAGCATGGCGCATTCTCAATGCACCGATGATGCTGCAACCAATTGACTTGGGAGATACGCATTCTCCCTGATACGTGAATGCATTGGGTGATTTCCCTGCCGCGAAATCTTGGCTAGCGTTGGAAAGACAAGACAATCACGAGGGTGACCTGATGAACAATGCGCCGAGCGCCACCGTCAATGCCGGCATGGACCCTGACGTTTTCGCGCAGTTTCTCGAACAATTGCAGCGCTACGTACGCGAGCGGCTGATTCCGGCCGAGGCACAGGTGATCGCGGGCGATGCCATCCCCGAGGACCTCCTGGCCGAGATGCGCGACATGGGCCTGTTTGGTCTGACCATGCCCGAGGAATACGGCGGGGCGGGCATGAGCATCAGTCAGTACATCGAGACGATCCACGCGATCAGCTATGCCATGCCGGCGTTTCGTTCGATCATCTCGATCAACATCGGCATGGTCTGTTCGGCGATCAAGAACGCGGGGACGGCCGAGCAGAAGGCCGAATGGCTGCCACGACTTGCGGCGGGCGAGATCGCGGCATTTGGCCTGACCGAGCCGGGTTCGGGTTCGGATTCGGCGGGCCTTGCGACCATGGCGGTACGATCGGGCAATGGCTATGTGCTCAATGGCACCAAACGCTACATCACCAATGCGCCCTACGCGAAAGTGGGGCTGATCATGGCGCGCACCTCGAAGGAGAACCTGCCGCGCAACGCCCATGTCTCGGCGTTTCTCGTGCCGCTCGATACGCCGGGGGTGACGCGCGGCAAGTCCGACAAGAAGATGGGCCAGCAGGGCAGCCACATTGGCGATATCATCCTTGAGGACGTCTTCGTGCCCGGCGACGCGCTGCTCGGCGGCGAGGAAGGCAAGGGCTTTGCGACTGCCATGCAAAGCCTCGACAACGGGCGGCTATCAGTCGGTGCGGCCGCGACGGCGCAGGCGCGGCGGTTCCTCGATACGGCGATCCGCTATGCCAATGAGCGTAAGGCCTTTGGTGAGCCGATTGCGCAGTTCCAGCTGATCCAGGCGATGCTGGCAGACAGCCAGGCCGAAATCTATGCCGCGCAGTGCATGATGCGCGATGCCATCGCCAAGGCCGATTCCGGGCAGAAGATCCTGATGGAAGCCGCTGCGTTCAAGATGTTCGCTTCGGAAATGTGCGGCCGCGTGGCGGATCGCTGTGTGCAGATCCACGGCGGGGCGGGCTATCTGGCCGAGTACGAGGCCGAGCGCTTCTTCCGCGATGCGCGCATCTACCGCATCTACGAGGGCACCACGCAGATCATGCAGCTGGTGATCGCCAAGCAGATGCTGAAAGACTTTGCCGCGGGGGTGGGCTGAGCCTCACACATCCGGCGTGTTGCAGGCCTCCGCATCGGGCACGCCAAGCGCGACGAACTGATCGAGCAGCCAGCGCGCGGCGGGCCCGGGGGGTGTATCGCGGCGCCAGATCGCAGTGAAGCGATAGGCGCCGCCTGGGTGATCGGGCATGGCGAGGCGGACCAGCGTACCTGCGGCCAGATCGCCCTCGATCATCGGCAGCGGCATGTTGCCCCAGCCAATCCCCTCGCGCAGCAGGGCGTGCTTGGCGCCGAGATCGGCAAGCCGCCAGGTCTTGGAACTGACAACACCGAAATCGCGGCCTGCCGTCGTGCCCGAGCGGTCCGAAAGGACGAGCTGGATGTAGTCTCGCCCTGCGCCGGGGTGAATCTCGGTCATCCGACCAAGCGGGTGATCGGGCGCGGCGACAGGGACAAGCAGCGTGGCGCCCGCGACCTTGCCGTCGATCTCGGGCACTTCGGCGGCGAGCGGACCGGAGATGCCGATGGTGGCGGTGCGCGCGAGGACCATTGCGCTGATCGCGCCGAGTGCCTCGACATGGAGCCGGAGCTGGACGGTCGGGAATTCGGAGGCAAACCCGCGCAGGACGGTGGCCAGCCGCTCGGGCGGGACCATGACATCGACCGCGAGATCGACTTCGGCTTCCAGCCCATCGAGCAGGCCCTTCACTTTGGCGCGCAGACCATCGACGCCCTGGGCAATGGTGCGGGCTTCGGCAAGGAGCGCGCGGCCGGCCACGGTGAGCTGCGGCTTGCGCGTGCCCTCGCGGTCAAACAGGGAAACGCCGAGCTGGGCTTCCAAATTGGCAATGCCGTAGCTGATCACCGAAACCGCCCGGCCCAAAGTGCGGGCGGCGCCGGCGAAGCTGCCGGTATCGACAATCGTGAGGAAGATGCGCAACTGATCGAGCGTGGGGGTGCCGGGATTGGCCATCGTTCGGCTCCATAGAACAAATCGGTCCAATTTATCCCACTGAACAGGAAAGCGGGCAAGCGCTATATCGGCTCCAACAGAGGCGCCCCGCCCTTCCCGGCCGGCGGCGCCGGACAGGAGACAAGACCATGATCGAACTTCGCCCCTTCTCGAGCCTCGGCGGTGCCAACCACGGCTGGCTCGATGCCAAGCACCACTTCTCGTTCGCAGAATACCATGATCCGGCGCGGATGCACTGGGGCAACCTGCGCGTGTGGAACGACGATACCATCGCGCCGAAGACCGGATTCCCGCCCCACCCGCACCGCGACATGGAAATCATCACTTATGTCCGCGAAGGCGCGATTACCCATCAGGACAGCCTTGGCAACAAGGGCCGCACCGAAGCGGGCGACGTCCAGGTGATGAGCGCGGGCACCGGCATCCGTCATTCGGAATACAACATGGAGGACGTCACCACGCGCATCTTCCAGATCTGGATCATGCCCACCCGCAGCGGCGAGGCTCCGGGCTGGGGCGCACGTCCTTTCCCCAAGGGTGAGCGGGCCGGCCAGTTCGTAACCCTGGCCTCGGGCTATGAAGGCGACGGCGATGCCCTGCCGATCCGCACTGACGCGCGCGTGCTGGGCCTCACCTTGCGCGCCGGCGAAACTGCCAGCTACCCGATCGGAAAGGACCGCAAGGCCTATCTGGTTCCGGCAACCGGCGCGGTGAGAATCAAGGACGTGACCGTGAATGCCCGCGACGGCGCGGCGATTCGCGATTTGGACGTGGTGACGCTGACCGCGCTTGAAGACAGCGAAATCGTGATGGTCGACGCGGCCTGACGAGTAAGCGGGGAGCTTCGGACCAGATCCGGGCTCCCCGCGAGCCTCATCGGCAGAATTATTGCGCAATGCGCATGACTGAAAGACCATCCATAACGGATCATTTACCGTTCCTGGTCCATTATGGTTCGAAGGCGCCGACTTGCGCTGCATGGCAAGTTTCTAGGTGATGGTGCGGTAGATGTCTTTCATGGCTCCCATTCCACCGACTGACCAGGTTGTGCGCGAGCAACGCCAGCCACGGATCATCCGTGCACGGCTGGTGCATCGGGATGGCGAAGTGCAGGATATCGTGATCCGCAACGTCTCAGCCACCGGTCTCGGCGCCAGCGCACGCGGACCCGCACCGGTGCGCGGCGAACGCGTGACGGTGGTGCTGCCGGGCGAACAGGAAGTTGTCGGAATCGTCCGCTGGTTCGGCGGCCACACGTTCGGCATGCAGCTTGATACACCGCTCGATTTCGAAGCGCTGGGCCGTGCACTGCAGCGGCAGGCGCATGTCGCGCAGGTTTCCGGCGAATGGAAAGTCGAGACCCGCCACCGCGTCTATACCCCGATGACCGATCCTTCGCGCATTCGCCGCGTCTGATCGCCATCACCCCCGCTGAACCCCCGCATCAGACTTGCTTAATGGCGACCGGCGCGCTCCGCACCGGTTGACCGCTTCCGCACGTGCGCCATGCTGCACGGCCATGACGAGACAGATCGAAGAACCCGCCCGCCGGATCGACGTGATCCATGAGACCGATGTGCTCGTGGTGGGTTCGGGCCCGGGCGGCCTCGCCGCCGCGCTCGCTTCGGCACGCGCGGGCGTGAAGACCACGCTGGTCGAACGCTACGGCTGCTTTGGCGGCAATATCACTCAGGTCGGTGTCGAAGGCTTTGCCTGGTATCGCCACCTCGAAACCATCGACAGCGAGGGTATCGGCCGCGAGTTCGAGGACCGGGCGGTGGCGATGGATGCCGCCCTGCCCGAGCCGCAATCGATCAGCCACGCGCTGGATGCCGAGGCGTTCAAGCATGTCGCCGACGTGCTGGTCGAGGAAGCGGGCGTCATCCCGATGCTCCACCGGCTGGTCGTGGCGCCGATCATGGAGGGCGGCACGATCCGCGGTGTGATCGTGGAGAGCAAGGCCGGACGCGAGGCGATCCTTGCGAGCCGCGTCATCGACGCGACCGGTGACGCCGATCTTGCCTATCGCGGCGGCGCACCGACGATCAAGCATCCGGTCGACGAGATGATGTCGGTTTCGGTCATGTTCTCAATGAGCGGGGTGAACAAGGCGCGCTTCATCGAGGCGGTGAAGGCCGATCCGCAGACATATGGCGACTGGTCCGGCGGCGGCGAATGGGACATCACGACGAGCGGCAAGGAAGACGCGATGTTCTCCCCGTTCCTGCGCAAGCCGTTCCGGCAGGCGCTGGCCGCCGGGCTGCTGCCGCCGAACCTTGCGACGATTGCGGGCACCTGGGGCACGGTTTCGGATCAGGGCGACCTCACCTACCTCAATCTCGTCCACCACTACCTCGACGGCACCGACCCCGACAGCCTGACGCGCGGCGAGATGCACGGGCGCCGCGATGCGATGCACGCCATCGCCGCGCTGCGCGGCTTCATGCCCGGCTGCGAGCAGGCCAAGCTGCGCAACTTCGGCATGACCTTGGGTATTCGCGATACGCGCAAGATCGATGCGCTCTACAACATGACCGGCGAGGATGTGCGCGGAGAAGGCCGTTTTGAGGATTCGATCGGCATCTTCCCCGAATTCATCGACGGCTACGGCCTGCTGATCCTGCCGACGACGGGGCGCTATTTCCACGTGCCCTACCGCTCGCTGGTGCCGAAGGGGATCACGAACCTGCTGGTGGCCGGGCGGGTGATCGGCGGTGACAAGGTGAGCCATGCGGCGGTGCGCAACATGATGTGCTGCGCGGTGTCCGGGCAAGGCGCGGGCGTGGCGGCGGCGGTTGCGGTGAAAACGGGGCGCGATTTTGCCGAGTTGGATATTGCGGCTGTGCAGGCGGAACTCAGGCGGCAGGGCGCGCGGATTCACTGAGAGAGCGGCCAAGCACGAACGTAGCGCTCACGCCCCCAGCAGCGGCAGCGCTTCGTCCCAGAAGTGGTGCAGGCTCTGCGCGTAGCTTGACGGCACATAGGCGATGCAGGCGTCTTCGCTCTCCGCAAACAGCCGCACGCCGACGTGATCGATCACCGTTGCGGCAGTCGCGCCCACCGGGAACGCGGCGGCGCTCGTATCGAACACGCCGCCTTCCAGCAGCAGTTCGCGCCAGCCCGGCCCGGCGATGCGGAAGCGGACGATCCCGCCGCCAATGGCGGTCAGCGCACCGTCATCGCCCAGTGTATCCGCAAGGACCGAGACATCGCCCTCAGCCAGCCAGACGGTGGGTTCAAAACGCATGAGCGTGATGGACGCATTGGCGGCGCTGCGGTTCATCGGTGGCAGCGCGAAGCGGAGTGCCTTGTGGACGCGAGTTGCCACGCATTGCGGGTTGCTCCAGATCTCCAGCGCATGCAGCGGGGCGGCCGGGAGCGCGATGATCGAGGTTGCTTCAGTCACGGTAGCGTTCCCCGGCAGGATCGTAGAAATGCGGCGCGGTCACCCGCACACGGGCCTTCTCGCCGCGTGTGGGTGATGTGACGATCAGTTCCTCGCCATGGCGCCTGTGGCCACCCTGCAGCAGCGCCAGCGCGATAGGAACGCCTTCGAGAATGCGGCGCGCGGCGGCGGTGACATGGCCTTGCGGCGATTGGCCTGCCCGCTGGATCAGCATGCCACCCTCCGGGATCGGCCCATCGAGGCTGACGAGGCCGACAAGGTTGTTGCGGTTCGGACCGCTCAAGGCAGGCCGCGTCAGGCCCGCCGCGCCGATAAAGCCGCCCACCTTGTTGAGCATGCCGCCAAGGCCGAGATCGTGCGGGGTGGAGCGGCCATCGACTTCGCCGCCGACGACCACGTGGCCCTTTTCGATGCGCAGCAGTTCCATGGCTTCAAGGCCGTAAGGCGCGCCCCCTTCGGCGCGGGTCGCGGCCTCGATGGCTTGCCAGACCTTGTCGGCATGCGTCGCCTCGACATGGATTTCGAAAGCGCGCTCGCCGCTGTAGCTGGCGGCGAGGACGTGGACCGGAACGCCAGCCAGCACGCCCGGCGCATAGCCCATATGGCGCGGCGGCTCAGCCCCGATGAGTGCGGCGAGGATGCCGCGCGCCTTGGGGCCAGCGAGCGCAATGCCGGCGTAGTGCTCCTGAACATTGACCACCGAGCACTTGAGGTCAGGCCGCAGACTGTTGCGCACGTAGGAAATGAAGTGCGCCATGCGGTCAGCGCCGCCAGTGGAGCTGGTCAGCAGGTAGCGGTCTTCGGCGAGGCGCCAGACGGTGCCATCGTCCTGCACCATGCCGTCCTCGCGCAGCATGAAGGTATAGCGTCCGCGCCCGACCGCCAGCTTGCCAACCGTGGTCGCGCAGACGAGTTCCAGCAGCGCGGCAGCATCGGGGCCGGAGACTTCGAACTTGCCCAGCGTGGAAACGTCGCTGAGGCCCGCCACGGTGCGCACGGTGCGGGCTTCGCGCAGCGAGGCTTCGGCAAGGGTTTCGCCGTCCACCGGATAGGCGCGTGGGCGGAACCAGTAGCCCAGCGGCTGCCAGATCGGATCGTGCGCCTCGTGCAGCGCGTGCAAGGGGATCCGGCGCACGTGTGCCCCCGCATTGCGTGCGCCGGCGCCCGCCAGCAGCCCCATGGTGACGGGCGTGAACGGCGGGCGAAACGTGGTGAGGCCGGCCTGCGGCACGCTCACACCCTGCTTTTCGGCAAGGCGCGAAAGCGCGACCATATTGCTGGTCTTGCCCTGATCGGTCGCCATGCCCAGCGTGGTGTAGCGCTTGAGGTGCTCGACCGAGCGGTAGCCTTCCTGCCAGGCGAGATCGATGTCCGCGAGGCTGACGTCATTCTGAAAATCGACGAAGCTTTTCTTGGCCTTGCCCGCCGGAGCGACGGCGGGTGCGGGCGGCGGCGCGAGCGCGGCGCCGATAGTTTCGCAGGCTTGCGGGGTTTCGCCGGGCACGAAGGCCTGCGCTTCCTCGGACCAGTTCAGCTTGCCGCCCGCCTGCATGTGAAGGTGGGAAACGGGCACGAAGCCGCCGGAAACGGCGATCAGGTCCACGTCGAAGCTCTGTTCGCTGCCGCCGATCACGGCGGTGACCTTGCGCAAGGCATGCTTGCGGCCCGTGACGCTGGAGGGGCGCGCATCGTGGTAGACAGTGACGCCAGCGGGTGCAGCCGGTCCGCTGGCGCGGGCATCGAGCAGGGCGACGACGTCGGCACCGGCTTCGACCAATGCCTGCGCCGTGAGGTAGGCATCATCGTTGTTGGTGGCGATGACGACGCGCTTGCCGGGGAGGACGCCCCAACGGCGCAGGTAGCTGCGCACGGCCTGCGACAACATCACACCGGGGTGGTCGTTGTTGGCGAAGGGCACCGGGCGCTCGATCAGGCCGGTGGCGAGGATCACCCGCCCTGCCCGCAGATGCCACAAGCGCTGGGCAAAGCCGTGCGGCGGCACTTCGCCGGGTTCGGCAAGGCGCTGGGTGAGCGTGAGGAAGTTGTGGTCCCAGTAACCGGACGCGGTCGTGCGCAGGAGGACTTCGCCGCCGAGCGCCCTGATGCGGTCCACCATCGCGGCGGGATCAATCGCGGGATCGGGATCGCGCAGGAGCGAGCCGCCGGGGGCTGAATCCTGCTCGACCAGCATGACGCGCTTGCCTGCCTCGGCAGCTTCGAGCGCGGCCTTGAGGCCAGCGGGGCCGGAGCCGACGACGAGCACATCGCAGAAACCGGCGCGTTGGCTGAAGTTGTCGGGATCGGGCTCGGTCGGCGCGTTGCCGAGACCGGCGGCGCGGCGGATGAAGCCTTCGTAGCGCATCCAGTGCTTCGCGGGGCCGAAGAAGGTCTTGTAGTAGAACCCGGCGCCCAGCGCGGGCGCGGCAAGGCCGAAGATCGAGGCGACATCGAACGAGAGGCTGGGCCAGCGGTTCTGGCTCATCGCGACCATGCCGGGATAGACGAACAGGTCGGTCGCGCGGGTGTTGGGCTCGGCGCGGCCGCCTTTCCCCACCGTGACGAGCGCGTTCGGCTCCTCGATCCCGGCCGTCATGATCCCGCGCGGGCGGTGATACTTGAAGCTGCGACCGACAAGGCCGACGCCATTTGCGAGCAGCGCGGCGGCGAGCGTGTCGCCGGGGCGGGCATGATAGGTCGTGCCGTCGAAGGTGAACGGGACGGTTTCCTCACCTGACGGGGTGCGCGTAGGGCCGCTCATGGCAGCGCCTCCGGGCCGATGGCCTTCACGGCGTGGATCTCGTGCGTCACACGGTGGCGGGTGAGCACCATCCACGCGCGGCAGCCATAGGTATGGCGCCAGATTTCATCATCGAGGCCCATCGGATTGGCGCGGGTGTAGAGCGCCTGCATCGCGGTCTGCGGCTCGGCGGCGGGATCGACAATGGAATCGGTCGTGCGCTCGTAAGTGAATTCGGTCTGGGCGCGCGGGCCGCAGTGGGGACAGGTGATCTGGTACATGTCTGTGCCTGTCTCAGCGGTGGTTCGGGAACGGACCGACGGAGGTTTCGTCGATCGTCGCGCCGGTCATGAAGCGTTCGAGGCTGAAGGGGGCGTTGAGTTCGTGCGGCTTGCCGGTGGCGAGCGTGTGGGCATAGGTCCAGCCCGAAGCCGGGGTCGCCTTGAAGCCGCCGTAGCACCAGCCGGCGTTGAGATAGAGCCCGTCGATGGGGCTCGGCCCGATGATCGGCGAACCATCGAAGCTCATGTCGGTCACGCCGGACCAAGTGCGCAGCATGCGAAGGCGCGAGAGCGCAGGCATGACCGTGACCGCCTGCGCGATGGCGTGTTCCTTGATCGTGGGTTGGCCGCGGCGGGCGTAGCTTGGCCAGTTGTCCGGATCGCCGCCCATGACGATGCCGCCCTTGTCGGACTGGCTGACGTAGAAATGGAGCGACTGCGACATGACGACCGACTGCACCATCGGTTTCACGCCTTCGGTAACGAGAGCCTGCAGGGTCTGTGATTCAATCGGCAGGCGCAGCCCGGCAAGGCCCGCGACATGGCCGCTGTGGCCCGCAACGCAGATACCGGTGCGTGCAGCGAGGATTCGGCCGCGCGTGGTCTCGACGCCGGTGATGCGGTTGCCATCCTTGACGAAGCCCGTCACTTCGCACTTCTGGATGATATCGACGCCCAGCGCATCGGCTGCGCGGGCATAGCCCCAAGCGACGGCATCGTGCCGCGCGGTGCCGGCGCGCCACTGGATCAGCGCGCCGTCGATGGGGAAGCGGGCATTGCGGGAGAGATCGAGCAGCGGCTCGATCTTCGCGATCTGCTTCGGTGTCAGCAGTTCCGCGTCGATCCCGTCGCAGCGCATGGCATCGCCGCGTTCGGCGAGCTTGATCATGTCGCCATCGTTGTGGCCGAGGAACATCGCGCCGCGCGGGCTGAACATCACGTTGTAATTGAGATCGTCGCTGAGATTGTGCCAAAGCTTGAGGCCGAACTCGAAGAAGTTGTGCAGCTGCGGCAGACGGTAGTTCGAGCGCACAAGCGTGGTGTTGCGCCCGACATTGCCGCCGCCGATCCAGCTCTTTTCCAGCACCGCGACATTGCGGATGCCGTGGACTTTGGCGAGGTAGTAGGCGGTGGCAAGCCCGTGCCCGCCGCCGCCGATGATGATCACATCATAGCTCGCCTTCGGCTCCGGATCGCGCCAGGCCGGTTCCCAGTGCTTTTGCCCGTTCAGCGCACCGCGCAGCAGGCTGAAGGCGGAATAAGGGGTCTTCATGCTGCCTGAGAGGGCTGCCAGCCGCGCTGCTCGCGCCAGTCGGCACCGATGCCATCGAAGCGCGAGAGGCTGAGCTTGGCGATATCGGTAAAGCTGCAATGCCCATCGACGACGAGATCGCGCACCGCATGGCCCGAAGCGGGCGAAAGGCCGAAGCCGACGCCCGACATGGTGACGACGGTGACGTTCTCCGGGTCCTTCATCCGGTCGATAATCGGACGGCCATCGGGCGTGTTCTCGACAATGCCCGCCCACGAGCGGATCACGTTGAGGTGCGCGGCCTTGGGGAACAGCTCTGCGACGCGGCGCGCGAGGTTGCGCGTGAGCGGCGAGCTGGGACGCGCCGGGGGGCCAGCCTCGAAGGTTTCGAGCCATTCGTGCGGGCCGCCGCCATAGGCGAGATTGCCGCGCAGGGTCTGGCGGCCATAGAGGCCGTTCCCATCCACACCGCCAATCGGCATTATCGGCGCGGGTTCGGTGACGATCATTTCCGCGCGCGCGGCGGCGAGCGGAACTTCTACGCCGAGCTTGGCCATCAGGGCCTGGATCTGCGGACCAGCCGCAACAACCACGGCATCGGCTTCATAGCGGCCGCTGATTGAGTGGACCGCGACGACCTTGCCGCCGTCGGTCTCGAACCCCGTCACCGGGCTGTGCTGCACGATACGGCCGCCGAGGTCCTGCAAGGCCCAGGCATAGGCCTGCACCGAGCGCTGCGGATTGGCGTGGCCCCCGAACCGGTAGTGCATGCCGCCAAGGCAGTTGTCGCCCGCCAGCGGCACCATCGCGCGCACCTGATCGCCGTCGAGCAAGTCGACACGGTAGCCCATGTCGTTGTTCATCTTGGCAAGATAATGGTATTGGTTCAGCTGCTTGGGGCTGACCGCAATGACGAGGCGTTCCTGCTGGTGCTCGGTCGGATAGCCCAGCAATTCGTCCATGTGCGGCCACATGCGCTGCTCTTCTTCGAACAGCGGGCTCTGATAGTGCGAGGCGCCGCCGCCGTTGCGGCCCGAGGCTTCCCAGCCGACGATGCCCTTGTCGAGCACGGTCACCGATGCGCCCGAACGCGCGAGCCACCAGCCGGCGCTGAGGCCGGAAACGCCGCCGCCGATGATCACGACTTTCATCTTCGCCGCGGTGCCGGCGATCTTCGCCATGGTTTCCTGCGGCGTTTCGCTGGGGGTGGGCATACCAACATAAGTCATGGTCAGAGGCTCCAGCCTTCAGCGATGGCGGTTTGATGCTCACGCTCGCGCGGGGTGTCGATATCCCGGTAGGGCACCCACTGCGTGGGGATGCCGAACCAGACGTCCCACCCGGCACGCATGTCCTCGCTCTCTTCCCAATCTGCGAGAATGCGCAAGGGGAGCGGGCGGACGGGCGCGCGGTGCGTGGCGAGCGGGACCGAGCCGAACGGACCGTTCGCGGCCATCGCCAGCATCATTGCGACCTGATCGCGGCAACGGCGGCCCTGACACACGCCCATGCCGGCACGGGTGAGGCGCTTGATCTGATCGGGGTTCGGCGGGCCGTCCTGAATCAGCGTATCCAATGAGCGCGCCTGCATCGGCGCGGGGCGGCTCAGGTAATTCGGGGGCTGCACGCCGAGCAGGTCGGCGCGGGTCACTTCCTCACACTGGCAGACGATGGTGTCGGGCTGGGAGAGCTTGCCCAATTCGCGCGCCCATTCCATGCGGTATTCGACATGGTCGAAGCCGGTATCGGCAAGCCCTGCACAATCGCCGACACAAGTGACACCCGCGTTGTCGCCCGGGATATAGCCGCCGCGGGCGCCATCGAGCACGCGCTTGCCGCCCATCGCGTCGATCAGTTCGATCGAGGGGACGAGGCCGATGGCAAGCACCACGGTATCGACATCGATCACCGCGCCCGAGCGGAGGCGGACGCGCTCGACGCCGTCGATGCCGCCGATGGCTTCGGCTGGGGCGTCTTCGAGATAGAAGGGGATCTGCGCGGCGCGGACGGCCTCAGCCAGCGCGGCATCGCCCTGCGGCGCCGAGCGAACTTCGACGAGGCCCGCAACATCGACACCCTTGTCCCGAGCCAGAAGTGCGGTTTCGAGCGCGAGATCATGGCTGCCGACGATCAGCACGCGCTTGCCGGCGAATGCTTCATAATGCGCCAGCAGGCGTTCGAGCGCGGCGGCGCCCATCACGCCCGGCTGGTTCCAGCCCGGAAAGCCGATAGCCAGATCGCGCGCGCCGGTGGCGAGGACGAGTTCGCCATAGCCGACGATCCAGCCGCGATCCTTGTCTGCCAGCGCGACCACGTTTTCCGGCAGGCCGGTTATGCCGGGACCATTGCGGTAGACACCCCAGGCGCTGGTGCCGAGGAGGACTTCAACGCCCGCCTCCATCGCGGCTTCGAGCATCGGCTCGCTCATGAACACGGTTTCGAGCATGCGCTCGGCGTTCTGCGTTGCGGTGGTCATGCGGCCGCCGAAGAGCAGCGGCACGTCGTTGCCCATGGCAGCGCCGGGGATCGGATTCTCGTCGACAAGCAGGACCGACTTGCCCTCCCCCGCCCCGGCGATCGCGGCGGCAAGCCCGGCAGGACCGGCACCGACAACGACCAGGTCATAACGCGCCTCAGGCGCAGGCAGCTTGGTGCCGATCGCGTGGGGATCGGTTCCGTTGTTGATATGCATGATTCAGACAGCCTCTAGTGCCTGGGAAAGGTCGGCGATGATATCATCGGCGTGTTCGAGCCCGACGGACAGGCGCATCGTGCCGTCGGTGATGCCGCCGGCAAGACGCCCCTCGCGCGGGACGGCGTAGTGCGTGGTCGTCGCCGAATGGCAGATCAGCGTTTCCGAGCCGCCAAGGCTGACCGCGAGCTTCAGGAGCCTCAGCGCGTCCAGCATGCGGAACGATTCCGCCTCGCCGCCATGGAGGTGGAACGAGAAGGTCGAGCCCGCGCCCTTGCACTGGCGATCATAGACCGCGCGCGCCGGGGTGCCTTCGGCCAGAAAGCCGAGATACGTGACGCCCGCGACCTTGGGGTGACCCTGCAGGAATTCGGCGACCTTCCGCGCGTTGGACATCGCGCGCTCGATCCGCACCGAGGCGGATTCGAGGCTGCGCACGACAAGCCACGCGGTGAAGGGATCGAGGTGGTTGCCCCAGGTGGTGCGCAAGGTGCGCAACTGGTGGATGAGGTCCAGCTTGCCGCTCACCCCGCCCGCCAGCAGATCGCTGTGCCCGGCGCAGTATTTGGTCAGCGAGGTCATGCAGAGGTCGACACCGTGCTCGATCGGACGCTGCGCGAAGGGGCCGAGCAGTGTGTTGTCGACGACCACCAGCGGGCGGCGGCCGGTTTCGCGGCCGATCTCGTCGGCTACCGCGACCATGAGATCAAGATCGACAATGGCGGCGGTGGGGTTGGCCGGGGTTTCCGCCACGATCAGCGCCAGCGGCCCCTTGGCGAGCGCGGCGCGGGCAGCCGCGCGCACATGACCCGGGTCGCACCCGTCGGTATAGGTTTCGACATGGGTGCCAAAACCCGGCATGACCGAACCATAGAGCATGTCGACACCGCCGTAGATCGGGCGGCCATGGAGCACGCTGTCGCCCGGCTTCACGAACGTCAGCGCGATCGAGGAATGTGCAGCCATGCCGCTCGAGAATGCGGCGGCAGCTTCCGCCCCGTCGATCGCGGCGAGGCGGGTTTCGAGAATGTCGAGCCCCGGATGGCCGAGGCGCGAATAGATATGCCCCTCGCCCTTCTTGCCAGCCAGCGGGCCGGTACCGTCGAAGAACGCCTCGTGCACATCCTTCGCGTGCTGGGCGCTGGGGTAGATGAAGGTTGAGGTCAGGTAGACCGGCGGCTTGACCGCGCCGAGCGCCTCCGCCGGATCATAGCCGAAAGCGACAGCGAGCGTTTCGGGACGGAGTCCCTTGGGAGAATCAGCGGCCATGCGTCTCGACATACTTGCGGGCGGTGTCGCAGTACCAGTCGGTAAAGCGAAGCGCGAGCATCTCGGCCTCCTGCGAATAGGGTCCGGGGACGAAGCCCGGGCTATTCACGCCGAGCTGGTTGTTCTCGGCCAGTTCCTTGTCCTGCAGGTTGGTGCGGGTCCAGAGGTCGGCAAGTTCCTCGACCGAATAGTCGACACCTTCGACGGCATCCTTGTGGACCAGCCACTTGCCGGTCACCGCGGTCTCATGCGGGCCCACCGGCATCGCGCTGAACATGAAGGTATGATCGGCGGTCGAGTGGGTGAAGCAGTGCGGATCGACGGCAAGGCGCATCGAACCTATATCGCCGCCATTGCGATCGCACATCAGCTTCTTGACGAGGTGCTTGCCGTCCATCGAAAGCGAGACGACTTCGGGGTTGAGCTGGAAGCGCGCGAGCTGCCACCATTCGCCCTCGATCGCCTCGGTGGCGAGGCCGAGGGCGGCCATCCTTTCGTGGAAGGTCTGGACCTGCGTGTCGCCATCGATCTCGAAATGCTTCGACATGCCCACCGGGAAGGTACGAGCCAGTTCCGGGTGACCGGTGGCGCAGTGATAGCACTCGCGCCCGTTCTCCATCACGAGCTTCCAATTGGCGTACTCGATGATGGTGCTTTCGAAGGCGAGCTTGGCGTTCTTGAGGTCGTGCGGCGCGAGGTATTCCTCGAGCTTGATGGCGAACTCGTTGAACGGCGGCGGGTTGTCGTCGAAGCAGATGAACAGGCATCCGGCCACGCGCTCGAGCTGGATCGGGCGCAAACTGTGGCTGGCCTTGTCGAAATCTGGCTCCATGCGCATTGCCGAAAGCAGCGAACCGTCGAGCTCGTAGGTCCAGCGGTGGTAGGGGCACACGATCTTGGGCGCGGCACCCTTGCCAGCGGCACACAGGATCGAGCCACGGTGGCGGCAAGTGTTGTGGAAGGCGCGAATCTCGCCGTCGCGGCCCTTCACGATGAGCACCGGCCACTTGCCGACCATCTGCGAGATGTAGCTGCCGGCCTTGGGCAATTCGCACTCGTATCCGGCCATCAGCCAGCTGGTGCCGTATATGGCAGCCATGTCGAAGTCGAAGACTTCAGCGTCGTTATAGAGTGCCTGGGGGAGGCAGTGCCCTTCCGGCCGCTGGGCCAGGAGCGAGCCGATCCGGCTGAGGTCGATCATGCGTTGGGTTGTCCCGTTAGCGCGAGAAACAGATAGCCCAAGGGGTGGACCAAGCGCGCGAATGCAGCCAATCGGATTTCCTTATGCCGCCATGGAAAATTGACAAAAAGGCATGCCAAGGCGGCGATCGCGGTGCCGAAGCACATCGGACGAAAGGTTACATACTCGTCCAAATCCGAACAAATTTATTTAAAATCATAATCTTGTATCATTGCAGCCGCCGATGCACGGTGGGGAGGACCAAAATGCCACAGTCGGTTGCGACCTTGCACTGACGCAATCTGGGGGTGGATTTAGCGCCTGCTTTGACCTAGGCTTGCCCAAACGCGGTAAAGCGCGAGCCAAAACGGGGAGTAAAATCAGGGAATTGCCAGCGTGCGGAAGATTGGACCCGGAAGGCCCAATCCGGATTGAAGCGGCGGACATGATGCCCTTGCCCCTCTGGCCCTGACCTGAAAGTTGCCCCTGCTTTCGCTTGCCTTGCCGCGATTTGACGGGATGCGGCCTTGTGCCGACAGGGAATGGAAACGATGGGGGTACCAATGAAATCACGGTTTATGTTGTCGTGCGCAGCTGCGGCCGTCGCGCTGGGCTCGGGCGATTTTGCGCTGGCGCAGAATGCCGAACCGCAGGCAGACGCAGCCGCCTCCAACTCGGATGTGATCATCGTGACGGCACAGCGCCGTGACCAGTCCATCCAGGACGTTCCGCTGACCCTTCAGGCGTTCAGCACCGACACGCTGAGCAAGCTCAACGTGACCTCGATCGAGGGCCTGCTCAAGTACACCCCGAACGTCACCTTCTCGAACAACGGCCCGGGCCAGGGCGCGATCTTCCTGCGCGGCCTTTCGGCCGGTTTCGCAGGTCAGCAGTCCTCCGCGACGATTGGCGGCTTCCCGAACGTGGCCGTCTATCTTGACGATCAAGCGCTGCAGTTCCCGGCCCGCAACGTCGACGTCTACGTGGCCGACATGGAGCGCGTCGAAGTGCTCGAGGGTCCGCAGGGCACCCTCTTCGGCGGCGGCGCGCAGGCCGGTGTGGTCCGCTACATCACCAACAAGCCCAAGCTGAGCAAGTTCGAAGGCCGCTTCGAGGGCAGCTTCGGCGGCACCTCCGGGGGCAGCACCAACGGCTCGTTCAACGCGATGATCAACGTGCCGATCATCGAGGACAAGCTGGCAATCCGCGTGGTTGCCTATACCGATCACCGCGGCGGCTACATCGACAACAAGTTCTCGACCTTCACGCGCCGGCCGAGCGACCTCGGCTCGTACTACTTGTCGTATCAGGGCAACGGCAACCAGCTGACCCCGGACCAGCAGAGCCGCCAGGGCAAGTATGACAACCAGGCACTGGTCGAAGACAATTTCAACCCGGTCGACTACACCGGTGCCCGCGCGGCACTTTCCTGGCAGATCACGCCGGACTGGGATCTGCTCGTCACGCAGGCCTACCAGAAGCTCAAGTCGCGCGGCACCTTCGCCGTCCAGACCTACACCTACGATTACGCGCCGCTGACGGGCCTCTCGTCGACGCTGTTCTCGCCCCAGTTCAACGAGGACGATTACTGGAACACGGCCTGGACGCTGAGCGGCAAGGTCGGCGACTTCAAGGTGATCTACACCGGTTCGTACCTCACGCGTCACATCACGCAGCAGGGTGACTATACCAACTACGCCCGTGCGACCTACGGTATCTTCTACCAGTGCACCGGTGCCGGCAACTACTACTGGAACGTCGGCGCACCGCCTTATTGCTACGAGCCGAACAGCTTCTGGAAGGACCGGGTCCGCAACACGCACGAGAGCCACGAGTTCCGCATCTCGACGCCGGACACCGGCCGGATTCGTGCGATCGTCGGCGGTTACTACGAGAACTTCCTGATCCAGGACGACATGAACTGGTCCTACAAGACCATTCCGGACTGCGGTCTTGACTCGAATGCGGCGGATCTCCGGGCAGCCGGCACGGTCTGCCTCGGCCGCGTTGCGCCCAACCCGAATGCCACCCTCAACCGCCCCGGTCCGCGCGAGATCGGCGTTGCCTTTGGTCAGGACATCACCCGCGGCTACAAGCAGTATGCAGCGTTCGGCTCGGTCGATTTCGACATCACGCCGAACCTGACCATCACCGGCGGCACGCGCTACTACTACTATGACAACTTCCAGAAGGGCTCGGTCTACTCGTCCTTCAGCGGTAGCTGCTATCAGGTTCCGGTCTGCACCACGGGGTCGAACCTCGATGCACTTGGCCTGAAGACGACCTACAAGGGCTTCCGCAGCAAGGGCACGATCACCTGGAAGCCGCAGCCGGGCACACTGCTTTACTTCACCTACAGTGAAGGCTTCCGTCCGGGTGCGTTCAACCGCGGTCCTTCTGCCCGCGTGCAGGATCCGAGGCTGCCGTTCCTGAACGCAGCCGGTCAGGGTTCGGTGACCAACACCGGCAATGGCCGCAACTTCCAGCTGCTGGTGCCCGCCGCCTATGCGCCGGACAACCTGATCAACTACGAAGTGGGCCTCAAGACCGACCTGTTCGACCGCAAGGTGACGTTCAACCTTTCCGGTTACATCATGAACTGGAAGAACATCCAGATCGGCTTCTTCAACCCCGCGGCCGGCTTCGGCAATACCGCCTTCGCCACCAACGGCCCGAGCTACAACATCAAGGGTGTCGAGGCTCAGATCTCTGCGCGTCCCTATGATGGCCTGACGATCAACGGTTCAGCGACCTACAACAGCAGCAAGCAGTCCAATGCGCCCTGCTTCATCTCCAACAACCCGACCTCGTCGAGCTTCGGCAACTGCATTACCGAGCGCTTTGGCAATGGCTACGATCAGGCCGGCAATCCGCTGACCCTGCCTGTCCAGAGCCCGTTCGGCACTGTCGGCAGCATCACGCCGTTCAGCCCCAAGTTCCAGGGCAACATCCGTGTCCGCTACGAGTGGGCCGGCAAGAACGGCATGGACTGGTTCGCTGCGGTTGGCGGCAACTACATCAGCGCACAGTTCAACCAGCCCTCGACCTATCCTTCGGGTGACGTCCCGGGCAACGGCAACGTGCTTGGTCCGAACGGGATCATCGTTCCTGCAACGACCGTGCTGCGCTACCGTATGCCGGGCTATGGCCTGGTAGACGGGCAGATCGGCTTCACCAAGGACAACTGGACGGTGACGATCTTCGGCGACAACATCTTCAATACCCACGCCTCGACGTTCACCAACTCGTCGCAGTACATCAAGACCTCGACGATCGTGCGTCCGCGGACTTATGGTATCAAGATCGCTGCCAAGCTGTGATCGGATACCGATGAAGGATAGGGGTGGTGCCGCAAGTGCCACCCCCATTCTTTCGGTGGTGCAAGGAAACAGGCGGGCGCAGTTGATGGACACGGACGACGTTGGCCGACAGGATTACGTGTAGATGGCCACGCAAGCAGACCTGCCCCGCTCCAAGAATACCCCCTCAGCTCCGGCCTCGCTGGAGCCAGAAATCAGGGCACTTCACGCCCTCCAGGCAAAAGGTGATTACGCTGCGGCGGCAAGTGGAGCCCGCCGGCTCCTGTCAGCCGAGCCGATCAACCGCGATCTCCTGCTGATCGAAGCGCACTCGCTGCGCATGATGCAGCAGACCGATGCTGCACTCGCTGCGCTGGAACGGCTCGGCCTGCATCATTCCCGTTTCAGCCAGATGTATCTGGAGCGCGGCCTGTGCCACGTTGCCCGGCGCGATGCGCCTGCGGCGATCTTCGATCTGCGCTCTGCCGTGACGCTCAATCCGGCCCTCGCCATGGGCTGGCGCATGCTCGACGGGCTCTACCGGATGACGGGCGATCTGCGCAGCGCCGAGCTTGCGGCCGGTCACTTCGCACACCTCGCCAGTCTCCCGCCGCAGATCGTCCACGCCAAGGTCCTGTTCGGCGATGGCGAGATCGATGTCGCGGAGGAGCTCATCCGCCGGTTCCTGCTCGAGGCGGGCAATCATCCCGAAGCGATGCGTCTGCTCGCCCAGATCGGGCACCAGCGCAATGTGCTCGATGATGCCGAAGCGCTCTACGAAGGCGTGGTGGCGATGGTGCCGGATCACGACGCGGCCCGGCACGAATATGTGCAGGTGCTGATCGCGCGGCACAAGTTCCCGCAAGCACGCGCGGCGCTGGAGCCGTTGCTGAAGCGCGATCCTCGCAATCACGCACACCGCATTCAGGCGGCAACCATCAGCGTCGGCCTCGGCAATTTCGAGAGCGTGATCCCCGAATACCGCGCGATGATCGCGGAGATCGGCGGCGACACCCACGACGCCCGCGTCCGCCGCGCCGATCTCAACCTCTGGCTGGGACATGCGCTGAAGACCGAGGCCCGCACCGCCGAGGCGATCGACGCCTACATGGCCGCGACCGCCAACCGTCCGGACTTCGGTGACGCTTGGTGGAGCCTCGCCAACCTCAAGACCTATCGCTTCTCGGCCGAAGCCATCGCCGTCATGCGGGAACGTCTGGAAGATCCCGCGACAGCCGAAACCGACCGCATCCACATCGCCTTCGCGCTCGGCAAGGCGCTGGAGGATGCCGGCGACTACGAGGGTTCCTGGGCGGCCTATTCGCGCGGCAACACCATGCACAGGGCGAGCAACGGCTATGTGCCCGAGGTGTTCGAGACCAACACGCGCGAGCAGAAGCGGGTGTGCACGCCGGAGTTCTTTGCCAAGCGCGCTGGCTGGGGGCTGGACGACCCCTCACCCATCTTCGTGCTCGGCCTGCCGCGCTCGGGCTCCACGCTGCTCGAGCAGATCCTCGCCTCGCACTCGATGGTCGAAGGCACGCAGGAACTGCCCGATATCCAGCGCATCGTGCACGAATTGCAGGGCCGCGAGCTCAATTTCGACAAGCCGCTCTATCCCGGCTCGATGGCTGATCTCGATGCCGCAGCGGTGCGCCGCTACGGCGAGCATTATATCGCCGATACGATGCCCAACCGCATCCTCGGTCGGCCCTTTTTCATCGACAAGATGCCGAACAATTTCCGGCACGTCGGCCTGATTCACCTGATTCTGCCGAACGCGAAGATCATCGACGCGCGGCGCGATCCGATGGCGTGCTGTTTCAGCAACCTCAAGCAGCTCTTCGCGCAGGGGCAGGAATTCACTTACGGCATCGAGGACATCGCGCGCTACTACAAGACGTACGTCGAGCTGATGGACCACTGGGATGCGGTGCTCCCGGGGCGCGTGCTGCGTGTGCAGCACGAGGACGTGGTCGACGATCTCGAAGGCAGCGTGCGGCGCATTCTCGATTACTGCGGCCTCCCTTTCGAGGAGGCCTGCATCGAATTCCACAAGACCAAGCGCAGCGTGCGCACGCCGAGTTCGGAACAGGTCCGCCAGCCGATCTTCCGCGACGGGCTGGAGCAGTGGAAGAATTTCGAGCCCTGGCTCGAGCCCTTGCGCAAGGCGCTAGGGCCGGACCTTGTGCCTCAGTGATCAACCATAACAGGGACAGGACACAGCAATGGCAGCGATAGGCGCAAGCGCAGCCCCGGCGGGCGAGGAAAATGCTTCGGTCGCGCTGCGCTGGTACGTGCTGATCATCATGATGCTGGCCTACACGATCAACATCGCCGACCGTTACGTGATGTCGACCGTGCTCGAACAGATCCGCGTCGACCTCAAGCTCAGCGATGGCGGGGTCGCCTTCCTCACCGGCGTTTCGCTCGCGCTGTTCTATGTCAGCATGGGCATTCCGCTCTCGTGGATCGCCGACCGCTACAACCGGCGCAACCTGCTGGCGATTTCGATCACCTTGTGGTCGTTGATGACCACGCTCTGTGGGCTGTCGCGCAACTATATCGAGCTGCTGCTGGCGCGCATGGGCGTGGGCGTGGGCGAAGCAGGCGGCACGCCTTCCTGCAATTCGATCATCTGCGACTATTTCCCCGCCGCGCGGCGCCCGATGGCGCTGACGATCTTCTGCCTCGGCGCGCCGATCGGTGCCTGGGTCGGCGCGGAATTCGCAGGCGCGATCGCGCGGGACCATGGCTGGCGCGCGGCGTTCCTCGTGCTCGGCATCCCCGGCATCCTGCTCGCCCTGCTGATCATGGCGACGATCCGCGAGCCCAAGCGCGGCTGCCTCGACGTGATCAAGAGCGATGACAACCCGACGCTGATGGAAACGCTGCGCTTCTGCCTGAGCCAGCGTTCCGCGTTCCACGTGATGATGGGCAGCGGTGTCGGCGCGCTGTGGGGTTGGGGCCTGATGTGGTTCATCCCCACCTTCCTCCAGCGCACATACCAGATCGACGTGGGTGAAGCCGGCGCGATCGTCGGGCCGATCCATCTCGTGATGGGTATCGGTGCCTCGCTGCTGACGGCCTGGATCCTTGCCCGCCCCTCGTACACCGATCCGCGCAAGATCGTCTATCTGCTGGGCGCGGTGACGGCGGTGGCGACCGTGCCGGGCATCATCGCGATCTACACGCACAACCTGACCCTTGCGACGGTCTCGCTGTGGCTGTTCATCCCGGGCATCTATTTCTACATCGGCCCGGCCTTCGCGCTGGGCCAGAACCTTGCGCCGCCCAAGATGCGCGCGATGTTCAGCGCGATTGCGCTGCTGATTGCCAACGTGTTCAACCTCATCGTCGCGCCGCAGGGCGTCGGCATGCTGAGCGACTGGTTTGCCGGCCCCGCCGGCCCCGATGCCAATTCGCTGCGCTCGGCGCTCCTTATCCTCGCGCCGACCGGGTTCTGGGCGGCGTTCCACTATTTCCTCGCCGCACGCACGATCGTCGAGGACCAGAAGCGAGCCATCGGTTATGTCTGATCTCTCCCCCCTCCCCTCTTACATCAACGGCGCGTGGACACTGCCCGCCACCTCGACGCAGATGTTCGAGGCGATCAACCCGGCGACCGAAGAGCCTTGCGCGCGCGTCGCGCTGTGCGGCCCGGACGATGTTGATCACGCCATGGCGGCAGCCCGCGCGGCGTTTGACGGCTATTCTTCGCTGAGCCTCGACGCGCGGCTTGCCCTCGTCGAGAAGCTGATTGCGGTGTTCGAAGCGCGCTATGACGAGATGGTCACCGCGATCAGCACCGAAATGGGCGCGCCTTACGACCTTTCCTACAATGCGCAGGCCGAATGCGGCCCCGGCCACCTCAAGGAAACGGTGAAGGCCGCGCGCGAGATGGTGTGGGAGCGGCCGCTGGGTGGGCGCGGGCGTCTGGTGCACGAAGCGGTTGGCGTCTGCGCGCTGATCACGCCGTGGAACTGGCCGATCAACCAGCTCGCAGCCAAGATCGGCCCGGCGCTGGTCGCGGGCTGCACGATGGTGCTGAAGCCCAGCGAGATCGCGCCGCTTTCCGCGCAGCTCTTTGCCGAATTCATCCACGAGGCGGGTTTCCCGGCGGGCGTGTTCAACATGGTCCACGGCACTGGCCCCGGCATTGGCGACGCGCTGACCAGCCATCCGGAAGCGGACATGGTCTCCTTCACCGGCTCGACCCGCGCGGGCATTCAGGTGGCAAAATCCGCCGCCGAGACGGTCAAGCGCGTCAGCCAGGAACTGGGCGGCAAGTCTCCCAATCTGGTCTTTGCCGATGCCGGGCTGGAGTCCGCGGTGGCGCGGGGTGTCCGCCACTGCTTCAACAACACGGGCCAATCATGCAATGCGCCGACGCGCATGCTGGTCGAGGCTTCGGTCTATGACGAGGCGGTCGAGATTGCCAAGACGGTGGCCGAAACCGTCACGCTGGGCGACCCGATGGAAAAGGGTCCGCATCTCGGCCCCGTGGTCAGCAAGGTCCACTTCGATCGCATCCAGAAGCTGATCGAAGCGGGCATTGCCGAAGGCGCGCGGCTGGTGACGGGCGGTCCGGGCCGCGCTGACGGGTTCAACCGCGGCTACTACGTCAAGCCGACGATCTTTGCCGATGTCACCAACCAGATGACCATCGCGCGCGAGGAAATCTTCGGCCCGGTGCTGGCGATGATCCCCTTCAACGACGAGACCGATGCCGTCGCGATTGCCAACGACACGCCCTATGGCCTCGCCGCCTATGTCCAGACCGGCGATATGGAGCGTGCACGGCGCGTCGGGCGCAAACTGCGCGCGGGCAGCGTCTATCTGAATGGCGCGGGTCAGGACTATTGCTCGCCCTTCGGCGGCTACAAGCAATCGGGCAATGGGCGTGAATGGGGCGAATTCGGCCTTCACGATTACCTCGAAATCAAGGTGATCAACGGCTTCGAACCGGCATGAAGCTCGCCGATATCGAAACCTTCGTCGTCGGCAATCCGCCGCCGCATTTCGGCGGGCGCTACTTCGTGTTCGTCAAGCTGACGACCGCCTGCGGGGTGAACGGGATCGGGGAAGCCTATTGCGTCCCCTTCTCGCCGTATCTGGTGGCGAAGATGATCGAGGATGTCTTCGCGCGCTATGCAGTGGGGCGCGATCCGCACGATATCGAGAACCTCTGGCGGCGCGTCTATTCGAGCGGGTTTACCCAGCACAGCGACTTGTCGCTGATGGGCGTCCTGAGCGCGCTGGAAATGGCGTGCTGGGATATCGTGGGCAAAGCGGCGGGTCAGCCGGTCTACAAGCTGCTCGGCGGGCAAGTGCATGAGCGGCTGCGCGCCTACACTTATATCTACCCGCGCCCGGGCGATCAGACCGACGTCTACCACGATCCCGACCTCGCGGCGGAGCGGTCGGCGGAATACCTCTCGATGGGCTTCACCGCGCTGAAGTTCGATCCGGCGGGGCCTTACACGGCCTTCGACGGGCGGCAGCTGTCGCTTGAGGCGCTCGATCTTTCCGAGCGCTTTGCCAATACGCTGCGCGAGGCAGTGGGCAGCAAGGCGGACCTGCTGTTCGGCACCCACGGTCAGATGACCGCGGCGGGGGCGATCCGGCTGGCGAAGCGGCTTGAGGCGGCGGACCCGCTGTGGCTCGAAGAACCTGTACCGCCCGATGCGCCCGAAGAAATGGCCAAGGTGGCGCGCGCGACCTCGATCCCCATCGCGACCGGCGAGCGGCTTTCGACGAAGTATGACTTCGCGCGGCTGCTCGATGCCGGCGGTGCGGCGATCCTGCAGATGAATCTGGGGCGCGTCGGCGGACTGCTCGAGGCCAAGAAGATCGCCGGCATGGCCGAAGTCCGCCACGCGCAGATCGCGCCGCATCTCTATTGCGGGCCGGTGGTGGGCGCGGCGAATATCCAGCTGGCGACCGCGACGCCCAACTTCCTGATCCTGGAAAGCATCGAGGATTGGGGCGGCTTCCATACCGAGATCCTCAAGAAGCCGATCCGCTTCGAGGAAGGCCATGTGATCCCGCCGACCGAGCCGGGGCTTGGCGTCGAACTCAACGAGGACGTCGCCCGCGCACATCCCTACACCGGGGATATGCTGCACCTGGAAATGACGCAGCATCCGGTGTTCTGATGACCGACGCTTTTGACTACATCGTGGTGGGCGCAGGCACCGCCGGATGCGTGTTGGCCAACCGGCTGACCGAGGATGGCAAGTCCACTGTCCTGCTGCTCGAAGCGGGCGGCAGCGACTTGTCGATCTGGATCCAGATGCCAATCGGCTATGGCCGCACGTTTTTCGACCGGCGGATCAACTGGATGTACGATACCGAGCCCGTCGAGGGCCTCGGCGGGCGCAGCAGCTACTGGCCGCGCGGCAAGGTGATCGGCGGCTCGGGCTCGATCAACGCGATGGTCTATGTGCGCGGGCAGCCCCGCGATTTCGACGACTGGCGCGCGGCGGGCAATCCCGGCTGGGGCTGGGACGACGTGCTGCCCTTCTTCACCAAGAGCGAGGATTTCGACCGCTTCAGCGCGCACCACGGGAGGGGCGGGCCGCAGCACGTGACGGAGATCACGCCGCACGTCCATCCGGTGTGCCACAGCTTTATCGAGACGGCGGAAGGCCTCGGCTTTCCGGTCACGAGCGATTTCAACGGCAGCAATCCGGAAGGCGTCGGCTTCTATCAGATCAACACCCGCGGGGGCTGGCGCGCCTCGACCGCCAATGCCTTTCTGCATCCGGCACTCAAGCGCAAGAACCTCATGCTGCGCACAAAATCGCAGGCGACGCGCGTGCTGTTCGAAGGTTCGCGCGCCGTCGGCATCGAGTATCGGCGCGGCGGCAAGCTGCATCGGGTTCGCGCGCGGCGCGAGGTGATCCTTTCGGGCGGGGCGATCAATTCGCCGCAATTGCTGATGCTTTCCGGCGTCGGCGATGGTGCAGCATTGGTGCAGCATGGGATTGCGGTGGAGAGCCACCTTCCCGCCGTCGGCCGCAATCTGCAGGATCATCTTGCGGTCTCGTATTTCTACAAGGTCCGCACCGCGACGCTTAACGACGAGCTTCATCCGCTGCTCGGCAAGGCGCAGGCGGCGCTGCGCTTCGCATTTGACCGGCGCGGGCCGCTGTCCCTCAGCGTCAATCAGAGCGGCGGTTTTGTGCGCAGCGGAAAGGACGCGCCGAACGTCGATCTGCAGCTCTATTTCAGCCCGGTGAGCTATACCAAGACGCCGCTGGCTGCGCGCAAGCTGCTCAATCCCGATCCATTTTCGGCGTTCCTGCTCTCGTTCAATCCCTGCCGTCCTACGAGCCGGGGGCATCTCGAACTGCGCTCCGCCGATCCGCTGCAGCACCCGCTGATCCAGCCGAACTACCTTTCGACCGAGCAGGACATCGCCGAGGTGCAGGCGGGCAACCGCCTGCTGCGCACGATCGCGGCGAGCCGGCCGCTGGCGGATATGATCACCGAAGAACTGATCCCCGGCCCTGCCGTCGCCAGCGAGGAAGACCAGCTCGCGGATTTCCGCGCGCGGGCCGATACGGTCTATCACCCCACCGGCACTTGCGCGATGGGGCCGGATGCGGCGACTTCGGTCGTCGATGCGCGGCTGCGGGTGCATGGCATCGAAGGGCTGCGTGTGATCGACGCCTCGATCTTCCCCAATATCACCAGCGGCAACACCAATGCGCCGACGGTGATGGTGGCGGAGAAGGGCGCGGCGATGATCCTGGAGGACGCGCGAAAATAGGGACTGTCCCTATTTTCGCATCCCCCGCTTTCCTTACCGGCGCGGGACGACCTCGTAGCCCTGCTCTTCGGGCTCGTCGTCAACCATCTGCTCGGGGAAGCCCGTGCCCAGCACCTTGATGCCAAGGGGCTCCTCGTAGCGGCGGATGATATTGGGCGAATGCTCGCGCGGGCCGAAGGCGGCCTCGCCTTCCTTGAACAGGCGCACGATCAGCGGGGACATTTCGACCGGTACGCCGGTTTCCTGCGCGATCTTGTCGAACAGGCCGACGTCCTTCGAGACGAGGTCCATCGTGAAGTTGATGTCGCGGCTGCCGTTGAGGATCACCTGGCTTTCCGTCTCGTGGACGAAGCTGTTGCCCGAGGAAATGCGGATCGCTTCGTAGGTCGTGTTCATGTCAAGCCCGACCGCCTTGCACACTGTCAGCGCCTCGGCGAGGGCGACGAGGTGCGCGGTGCAGAGGAAATTGGTCATCACCTTGAGCTGTGAGGCGGTGCCCCAATCGCCGGTATGCAGCACGCGGCGGCCCAGCGTGGTCAGCACCGGCAGCACGCGCTCGAAACCGGCGCGCGGGCCTGCGGCGAAGATCGAGATATTGCCGGTGTCTGCCCGGTGGCAGCCGCCCGAAACGGGGCATTCCATGAACAGGCCGCCGCGTGCCTCGACTAGCGGGCCGAGGCGCAGGACTTCGGCATAGTCCGTCGTGCTCATTTCCATCCAGACCTGCCCGGGGCGCATGACGGCGAGGAAGCCGTCCTCGCCCTCGGCCACGGCGGCGCTGGCAGCGGGGGACGGCAGGCAGGTGATGATCACATCGACCGCCTCGCCCAGTTCGCGCGGGCTCGCCGCTTCCTTGGCGCCGCGGGCGACATATTCGGCGACGAGCTCGGGATTGAGATCGCGCACGGTGACGTCATGGCCGTTGCGGATCAGGCTGCCCGCGAGCTTGCCGCCGACATTGCCGAGGCCGATGAATCCGATCTTCATGGGGAGTTATGCTCCAGGAACGAGCACGATCTTGCCGACGTGCTGCTTGGTGAGAAAGGCGCGCTGCGCCTCGACGATCTGAGAAAGCGGATAGGTCCCGGCAACGACGGGGCGGATTTCGCCGCGTTCGATATAGCCGACGAGATTGGGAAAGACTTGCGGCTCGAGGATCGTGCAGCCGTAGAGCGTGAGGTCCTTCAGGTAGAGCGTACGCAAGTCCAGCTCGGCGATCGGGCCGGAAATCGCGCCAGCCACGCCGTAGCGGCCGCCGCGCTTCAGCACCTGCAGCAGCGCCGGAAAGCCGGTGCCGCCGGCGACGTCGATCACCACGTCGAAGTGTTCCTGCCCGAACAGCGCGACCAGATCGGCATCGCGCGGTTCGACGCGGGCGGCACCGAGCGCGCGGACGCCATCGGCCTTTTCGGCACTGGCGAGCGCGGTGATGTCGCTGCCCCGGCGTCTTGCCAGCTGCACCGCGGCAGAGCCCACCCCGCCCGAAGCCCCGGTGATGAGAACGCGTTCACCCGCCGCAAGCGCGGTTCGGGTGAGCATGTTTTCCGCTGCGGAATAGGCACAAGGAAACGAGGCGAGCTCGGTATCGGTGAGCGCGGTTTCGATGGGATGCGCATGGACCGAGGGCACGCGGGCGAATTGCGCGAAGGCCCCATCGACTTCCGAGCCGAAGTAGGTGGCCTCGAAACGCGTCGCGCCCCGGAACACCGGCTCCACCAGCACGCGCTGACCCACGCGGGCGGGATCGACGCCCGCCCCCACCGCGACAATGCTGCCCGCAGCATCGGCCCCCTGAATTCGCGGGAACTGCGGGACGGCGCCGGTCCAGCCGGAGTCCTCCGTCTTCGCTTCGGCAAAGCCATCGCCGCCGCCCGCTTCGGTCGCGGCGGTGACGGATTTGGAATACCAGGCGGTGCGGGTGTTGATATCGGTGTTGTTGACCCCGCACGCACCGACGCGGATCAGCACTTCGCCTGCGCGCGGCTGCGGCACCGGCACATCGGTGCGGTACGACAGGCACTCGAAGCCGCCATTGCCGGTGAGCAGCACGGCGGACATGGTGGCGGGGATTTCCGTCATCTTCACCCCCAACCATTCGTGTCGAGCGAAGTCGAGACACCACGCGCGGCGCCTGGTGTCTCGACTTCGCTCGACACGAACGGGCTTTGGCTTGGGTTCATGGAAGCTAGCCCAACGCCGGAAGCTGCGACTTCAGCCAGTCGAAGTGCGCGTAGGACATGCCGCGATAATCGTCCCAGCCGCGGGCGGTCTTTTCGGCCACTTCATCGGAGAGGACATTGAGCGGCTGGCCGCTGGCATAGGCAAGCAGCAGCGTCTGCGCGGCTTTCTCGAAGAAGTAGAGGTCCTCGAAAGCCTCCGCCACAGTCGCGCCGGTGCAGGTTACGCCATGATTGCCCATCAGCAGCGTCTTCTTGTTGCCAAGGGCTGCGGCAAGTCGTTCGCCCTCCTCCGCCTCGTCGGCAATGCCGCCAAAACCCTGATCGATGGCAAGGCGATTGAAGAAACGCGCGGTGTTGTTGTCGAGCGGCAACATGCGTGGGTCCGCCAATGTCGCGAGCGCGGTGGCGTGCGGCGGATGGCAGTGGATGATCACGCGCGCAGCAGGGCACTGGCGGTGGACAGTGCCGTGGATGGTCCAGGCCGAGGCATCGGGCGCATCGGGGCGGTTCATCACGTCCGGATCGTCGGCATCGAGCAGCATGAGGTCTTCGGGCCTGATACTGGCGAAATGCTGCCACTTGCGGTTCAAAAGGAACTGCTTGCCGTCCGCCGAAACCGCCGCGCTGAAATGGTTGCCGACCGATTCCGACCAGCCCATCTGAGCGGTGATGCGGAACGCGGCGGCAAGGTCCTCGCGCAGCGTCGCGACTTCGGCATCCGTCACTTGAAGCGGCCCTCGCTTGTCAGCGCGCGGTAGGTGCTGCGCATTTCACCGCGATCGGCATAGGTCCCGCGCAGATAACGTGCGCCGCTGGTGGCGGAATAGGCCTCACGCCCGTGGACGATGCGGTGGTTGTCGAACACGATGCATTCTCCCGCGTTGATGCGGAAGCGCATGAGGTACTTGTCCGACTGGAGCATGCGGCCGAAGCGGCAGAAGGCAGGGTAATAGCGGTCGAGCAGGTCCTGCGGCAGATCGAACACATCGGCCATGTGCTGGCTGATGGTGACGCCGGAAACCTCGCCATGCGCATCAAGCTCGATCACCCGCTGGCGCGAGCGGACGTCGTAAGTGTCGTGCTCGCAGTAGAAGGGCACTTCGGTCTCGGCGAGGAGCTTGAAGTCTTCAGGGTAGAGTTCGCGGAAATCGTTGGCGACCGCGACGCCGTCGAGGAACAGGTTGGCCCCGCCCTCCACACTGTTGGCGCGGCAGTGGAGGAACTGGACGCCGGGGGCCATGTCCTCTGCCGGGGTATCGGTGTGGAGTTCGAGCGCCTTGGCGGTGTAGGCAAGGTTCGTCGGCTCGATATGGGTCATCACATCGAAGTATTCGCCGAAGAACGTAGGGCGAACATGGCCCATCAGCTTGACCAGCTCGGTGAGGCCCTCGTCGCTGTCCGGCATGTCCGTTACCAGCGCGACGCCTTCGACGATCAGGGCCTTGAGCCATTCGGCGACCTTGGCCTTGTCGGCCATGAGGTCCGCCTGCGGGAAGCGCGCCAGGTTCGGGTAGTGATCGGCATACCACGCGCGGCGCGGCAGATCGGACGGATCGTGGCGGCGCTTGCCTTCGGCATAGCCGGCGAGCCATTCGAGCGGGTAGCGGCTGGTGTGGTTCTCGCCGTCCCACGCGATCTCCAGCGCCCCATCCACCACTTCGGCGCGGCGCGGGCGCGGTGCGGCTTCGAGGTGGAAGATATCGAACACCCGTTCGCGCGTCTGGCTGTCGAACGAAGTCGGGCAGTTGTCGCGCAGCCAGTAGTTGTTGAAATAGGCGTGGCGCCCGCCGGGAAGCATGACTTCGAGCCCGGTTTCGGTCAGCGTGACCGGTGCTGCGGACGAGGTGGTGGTGGTCATGTGTTCCCCCGCTGGGATGTGTGGCGAACTGAATGCCGCTCTGAACCACAGGACTTTAGCCCGGAATGGTCCGGGTCAGCAGTGCATCATCAAGAATCATATATCATATCAATGACCGTAATGCATTCGCGTGAATGCATCAGGTGCTGCCGAGAAGGTCCTCCGCCCAGGGGAGCTGCGCCAGAATGGGAGGGAGGCTTTCCTTGCGGATCGTCTCGCCCGCCAGCGTCGCGGTCTCCATCGCGAGATCGCCCAGTTCGCCTGCGCGGCTGACGACCTGGATGCGGCGGGCGAACCGCGCGCGCGGCAGCGGCTCGACGCGCAAATCCGGGATCAGCGCGGGCATGGCAGCGAGGCAGAGCAGCGAGGTGATGCTCCAGCCGATGCCGAGCGCGACCGCGTTCAGCTGCTGCGGCACGATATCGACCTCGATCACATTGGGCAGGCGCAGCCGCATGCGGGTGAGCTGGCTTTCAATGCGCTGGCCCATGCCGGTATCGAGCGAGTAGCGCACGAACGGCAGGCCTTCGGCGGCCGCAATCGGATCGGCGACACCGCGGAAGCTTGGCGGGAATACCAGCACGAAGGGATCATCGAGCACATCATGGTGGACGACGCCTTCCTGCTTTTCGAGCACGCTGCTGCCGGTGATGAGGAGATCGACGCGCCGGGCGAGGAAATCCTGCTGCTGGTTGAGCGAGATGCCCGAGCGCACGCGCCACCGCGCCACCCTTGGCCCAAGACGGCTCAGCAACGGGCCGGTGAGCAGGATCGCAAGCGATTCCGCCATCGCCACCGTCACCTTGTCGATCGGCTGGTTGGCGCCCTCGCGCACTTCATCGACCATGGTGCGCGCGGTGGCGAGCAGATGCGTCGCGCGTTCATAAAGCGCGCGGCCCGCCGGGGTGAGGCCGAGCGGGCGCAGGGTCCGGTCGAACAGGGTCGCGCCAATCCCCTGCTCCAGCCGCGCGATGGTCTGCGAGACGGCGGACTGGGTGATGCGCAATTGCTGCGCGCTCGCGGTCATCCCGCCCAGCTCGACAGTGAGGACGAAGACTTCCAGCGCATGGAAATCGAACTCGGCGGGGAGCAGCATCGGACCTCACGATAAAAATGCGTGAAGCCTCATATTATAAACCGTTATCCTGCGGCAAGAACGTTCGTACGGGCAACGCGGATTGACGTAGATCAATGCGCAGCGCAAAATACACGCAACGCAACGGAGAACCCGAAATCGCGCCCGATCGCCTCATCAACCGCCGCTGGCTGCCACTGAACGCGCTGCGTGCGTTCGAGGCAGTGGGGCGGCACATGAGCTTCACCGCGGGCGCGCAGGCGCTCACGGTGTCGCAAAGCGCGATGAGCCGCCATGTCAGCAGCCTTGAGGATCTGATCGGGCGCCCGCTGTTCGAGCGTGGGCCGACGGGGCTCAAGCTGACGCCTGCGGGCTCGATCCTGCTTCCGGTCGTGAGCAAGTGCCTCGACCGGATGGAGCAGACGATCAACACCATCCGCAACAAGGATCTGGAAAGCCGCCCGATCCGGCTGCACATTCCGCCCTCGCTGCTCTACCAGAACGCGCTGCCGCTGCTGGCCAAGTTCCACAAGGAACATCCCGAGATCCGCATCGATGTGGTGACGTCCAACGTCACCGGCGCCCCGCGCGACAATGTCGACATGGCCATCGTGTTCGACCGGCCCAATGTCGACGATGCCGTGGCGGACCTCCTTTGGATGGTGCGCGTCGCCCCGCTCTGCTCGCCGGAGACGGCGGCAACGCACAAGAGCAAGACGCTGGAGCAGTTCCTGCACGACAACGAACTGCTGCACGTGAAGCTGGAAGGCGAACCGCGCGGGCTGCTCTGGTCGAGCTACGCCGCGCAGCAGCGTCTCAACATCGAGTCCGGTGACGGACTTGCCTTCGACACCGCGTTTTCGGCGGTGCGCTATGCCATCGCCGCTTCGGGCGTGGTGCTCGCGGACATCGACATGTTCGCGCAGGAAATCGCCAGCGGGCAACTTGTCATGCCCTACGACCGCGTTTCGGCGGATGGCTTCGGCTATTACCTCAAGACCCACGCCGAGGATCTGGGCGATCCGGCGATCTTCCTCCTACGCGAATGGATCATCCGGCACTTCTCTGGCGGCATGGGCCGCGATGCCCCGGCGCCCACCGAGATGGTGCCGGAAATGCGCGGCTGAGAGAGCCGCCCTCAATATCGTCATTGCGAGGGACTTGTTGAACCTAAGGCGTCGGCGGCAAGTGCTTCAACAGCAGCCCGTCCTGATGGTCCTTCACGAAGCCCTTCCACGTGGGGTTTGCCCCGCCCTCGCTGACAGCATCGTAGCGCTTGTCCTCGCTCGTCCATTTGGCGCCATCCGATTCCTCTGACGGCACGGCAAGGTATTCGGCCTTGGCCGCCTCACCTTTCAGCTGGAGATCGAGGAACGCCGTGATGAAATGGAGCGCGATCGAGTTGACGCGCGGCTTGCGCCACATGCGGTCCTCGAACCAATCGAAATCCCAGACAGTGCCGCGCATTTCCGCAGGGGCCGGGTTGGTGCCGATGGCATGCCCTGCGCCTTTGAGTGCCAGCAGCCAGCGATCCGAACCCTTGGCATCGCGGAAGATGGCCGCGGGGCCGGGATCGTAGCCGACAGTGCGGTCAGCCGTCCCGGCGACGACCAGCAGCGGTGCCTTGATCGCCGACAGGCCGTCTGCGCCCCAGGCGGCCCAGGGTGCGCCGCCAGCCGGGGCAATGGCAACAACCGCCTTGATCGCGGGATCGTGGAGCGCGGCCGCCTCCTCGCCTTTGCCGGTATAGCGTTCGACAAGCGCAGGGGGCAAGCGCCCCACCGCCGGGCTCGCCGCATCAAGCTCGGCCCCGGCCACCGTCAGCGCGCCATAGCCACCAAACGAATAGCCCGCGAGCGCAATGCGCGTGATATCGCCAAGCGGCCCGAGCAGCCCGCTGCGGAGACGGCGAAGGACGTAGGTGATATCGAGCGGGCGGCGGATCAGTGTGGCCGGGGTCTTGGCCGTATCGGTGATGGCCGGATCGTGGTGCCGGATCGCGACGACGACGTAGCCCTTGGTCGCAAGGTTCTCGCCCAGCCACGAGAGCATGACCGGATCGTTGTTGTAGCCATGCGAGAGGAGTACGATCGGGTAGCCCTTCCCGGCGGGCCTCGCATCGGTCACCGCAAGCGCGGGCACGGTGAAATAGGCCGGCGGCTTGGGCGGTTCGGACACGAGGCTCGCCCGGTAGGTGGCGCGGCGGTCCTTGGGGCCGACGTGCGCGGGATACCAGATCACCAGCGGCATCGTGCGGTCGGCGCGGACGAGTGCGCCCTTGGCGAGGCTGCCGAGCGGATCGACCGCGTTCTTGTCGACCACGACCTTCTCGATCACGCCAACGCCATTGGGGCCAAGCGCGGCAAGCGAGGGGGCGCCGACTTCCGGAATGCTCGGCGGCGCGGCTTCGGCAGGCGCGGCGGCGACAGACGATGCCGTTAGCATCGCGGCAAAAACCGACAGCGGCTTCAAGCGCGAATCGTCCCGCGGCTAGGGGAAATGGCGCGAAACAGCGCACAATCCGGGTGATTCATTCGTGTTTCCCGGTCATGCGCCGGGTTTGGCCTATCCTCTCGCATGGCCCCTGTTACCGCAATTACCGGCCCTTACGCCATCTTGTATTCGCATCCCTTGTTGCGCTAGCTGCATTTGTCCGACCACGTGAGCTTGGCTAAGGAGCGGACGCCACCATCTTAGTGCCCCATTGGCAGGCAGGAGCAACCACGTGCCGGATCCGGAAACCTATGACCTGCTGATCATTGGCGGGGGGATCAATGGCACCGGGATCGCCCGCGATGCGGCCGGGCGCGGCTTGTCTGTCCTGCTGGTCGAGCAGGAAGACCTTGCCAGCCACACGTCTTCGGCCAGCACCAAGCTGATCCACGGCGGCTTGCGTTATCTCGAGTATTACGAGTTCCGCCTCGTGCGCGAGGCGCTGATCGAGCGCGAGCGGCTGCTCGGCATGGCCCCGCACATCATCTGGCCGCTGGCCTTCGTACTGCCGCAGATGAATTCGCCGCGCCCGGCCTGGCTCGTGAGGCTGGGGCTGTTCCTTTATGACAACCTTGGCGGACGCAAGAAGCTGCCCGCGACGCGGACGGTCAACCTCACCCGTTCGCCGCTGGGCAACGGTCTGAAGCCGGGGGCAAAAACAGCGTTCGTCTATTCCGACTGCTGGGTCGAAGACAGCCGCCTCGTCGTGCTCAATGCCCGCGATGCGGCCGAGCGCGGCGCGCGGATCGAGACGCGGACCAAGCTGGTTTCGGCAACGCGCGAGGGTGCGCTGTGGAAGGCCGAGATCGTCGGAGGTAACGGCGCGCGTACGGTCATGGCGCGCGGCATGGTCAATGCGGCAGGGCCCTGGGTGGAAGACGTGCTCCAGCGCGCCGCCAGCGCCAGCCAGGACCGCGGCGTGCGCCTGATCAAGGGCAGCCATATCATCGTGCCCAAGCTCTACGAAGGCGATCACGCCTTCATGCTGCAAAACCCCGATCGCCGCATCGTCTTCGCGATCCCCTATGAACACAACTACACGCTGATCGGCACGACCGACGAGCCATGGCAAGGCCAGCCCGGCAAGGCGCAGATTTCACCGGAAGAGACCGACTACCTGTGCGAAACGGTGCGCCGCTACTTCGCGAAGCAGATCCATCCCGAAGACGTGGTATGGAGCTATGCTGGCATCCGTCCGCTCTATGACGACCACGCTGCCAGTGCTTCGGCCGTCACCCGCGATTACGTGCTCGATCTCGATGGCGGCAACGGGAAAGCGCCGCTGCTCAGCGTGTTCGGCGGCAAGATCACAACCTATCGCAAGCTGGCCGAACACGCGATGGAGAAGCTGGTGCCGTTCTACCCGGGCGCCAGGGGAGACTGGACCGCCGGTGCCGATCTGCCCGGCGGCGACATTCCCGGCGATGATTTCGAAGCCTTCGCGGCGCAACTGGCGTCGGCGCATCCCAGTCTGCCGCGAGCGCTGCTCACGCGGCTTGCCCGCGCCTATGGCACCCGCGCGCGCGCCATCCTCGGCACCGCGCAAACGCTGGACGCGCTGGGCACCGATTTCGGCGGCGGACTGACACAGGCGGAAGTCGAATACCTCGCCGCGCAGGAATGGGCGCGTACGGCAGAGGACGTGCTCTATCGCCGCAGCAAGCTGGGCCTCCATGTGCCGCCGGGTACAGCCGAGGCAGTCGAGGGCTATCTCGCGGCGCGGATCTCTTAAACTCACGTGCAAGGCGCTTAACCATCGCGCGGCGCGCAGTTCTGCACTGAGCCGCGATTTGGGCGCGGCCAACGTGGCAAAAGCGAGGATTCCCGTTACGGAAAAGCCCGCGCAGGGCGCTTATACGGGACTTCAGCAAGTGCTGACATGACTGCGCTGGAAACCCTTTCCAGCGCGAGCCCCAACCATGCCCCGCTTCAGCGATCTTTCCTCTGTCGGGCGCGTCGGCGCCAGCACCAACGCCTTCATCAACGCGCTTCTCCCCTCGCAAGCGGCGTTCCGGCTGGTCTGGTCAAGCAAGGACGCCGGCGGCACCACGCAGATCAGCTACAGCTTCCCCTGGGCAGACGGCGCCGCCAGCCAGTTCACCAGCCCTTACGGCCGCGGCGAAAACACGGCGGCGGTGACGGTGGCGGTAAGCAGTGGCCAGGCCGCGATGATCTCCAGGGCATTCGACGCCTGGGCGGACATCGCCAACATCAGCTTCACGAAAGTGGCCGAGACCGCCGACGGCACAGTGGGCGATATCCGCATCGCCATAACCTCGGCAGTTTCGGCAGGCTACTGGGGCTATTCGCTCGGCGTTTCGGACGGGCGCAGCAATGCCCATGGCGATATCTGGATCGACAAGGCCATGATCGGCCAGTCCTTCGCGCCGGGCACCTACAACTACATGGCGATGCTGCACGAGATCGGCCACAGCCTCGGCCTCAAGCATCCGTTCGAAACGCCGAAAATTCCGGCCGGATACGACAACCAGCGCTATACCATCATGTCCTATACCTCGCCCGAGAAGGTCTGGTGGACCAACCCCGCAACGGGGACGGCCGAATTCCTCGTCAAGACGCCGATGGTCTATGACATTCAGGCGATCCAGGCGCTTTACGGCGCCAACATGAAGACGCGCACCGGGGATGACACTTACGCTTTCAACCCTGCTGCCCCCTCGTTCGAGGCGATCTGGGATGCGGGCGGGACGGACACGTTCAGTGTCGCAGCGTTCAGCAATGGCTGCACGGTCGACCTGAACCCGGGGGCCTATTCGTCGCTCGCCTACAACGGTGTGACGCTCACCAATAACATCGGCATCGCATTTCGCTGCAACATCGAAAACGCGCTGGGCGGCTCGGGCGGGGATACGCTCCTGGGCAACCAACTCGACAATACGCTCGACGGCGGCGCAGGGGGCGATACGCTGCGCGGCAATGCCGGCAACGACACGCTGCTGGGGCGCGTTGGCAATGACCTCATCGATGGCGGCGCGGGCAATGACGCGCTGTCCGGCGGCGAGAACGACGATGTGCTCATCGGCGGTGCGGGCAATGACACGCTCGATGGCGGCGCGGGAAGCGATACGGCAAGCTTTGCCACCGGCAGCGCGGCGGTGCGCGTGAGTCTTGCGATCACCGGTGCGCAAGCCACTGGCGGTGCCGGAATCGATACATTGACGGGTATCGAAAACCTGATTGGCGGCACCGGCGCAGACATTCTCATTGGCGATGGTGGCGCCAATGTGATCGATGGCGGGAACGGGGCGGACCAGCTTTCCGGCGGCGGCGGGGCCGACGTCCTGATCGGCGGCGGCGGGCGCGACATACTGGCAGGCGGCGAAGGCGGCGATGTGTTCCGCTTCGCCTCGATCAAGGAACTTTCGGGGGCCACGGCGACCAACGCGGATGTGATCGTCGACTTCAACCGGGCACATGACGACCGGATCGATCTTTCCGGCGTCGATGCGATCAAGCAGACCGCCGCCGTGAACGACGCCTTCACGTGGATCGGCAGTGCGGCCTTCTCCAAGGTCGCGGGTCAGCTGCGCTATGCGATCACAAACGGGGTCGGGCTTGTCAGCGGCGATATCGACGGCAACGGCACCGCCGATTTCGCGATCCGGATCGATGGCGGCCCGGCACTCGTCGCGGCGGATTTCATTCTCTAGGCGCGGTCCGGCGTTTTGCGAGGCAGGCAGGGTTGTGCCAGAAGGCGCACGTGCCGTTTCGCAAGGAGCCCGCTTTGCCGCCATTCCCCAGAGCCGTTTCGGCCGCGCTGATTGCGCTTGCGGCGGCGCTGGCGGCGCCCACGGCGACCGCGCGGGCGCTCGACGTCTATCTCGAGGGTGATCCTGCAGGCCCCGCCCCTGCCCCGGTTTCGGGCGGACTGCTGCTGATCGGCGGGGGCGATCGCACCCTCGAGGCGATGCGCTGGTTCATCGCCAAGGCGGGGCATGGCCATATCGTGATCCTGCGCGCCTCGCAGCACGGCGAGGCCGGCACCGAGTTCTACCGCGAGATCGGCGGCGTGCTCTCGGCCGAGACGTTCGTCACGCATGCCCGCTCCGCCAGCCGCGATCCGCACCTGCTGGCAGCGCTGGGCAAGGCAGATGGTATCTACATCGCGGGCGGTGATCAGGCGCGCTACGTGCGGCGCTGGCGCGGCACGCCGATTGCCGAGGCGCTCGACGCGCATGTCCGGGCGGGCAAGCCACTGGCGGGGACCAGCGCCGGTCTCGCGATCCTGGGCGAGTATCTCTATGGCGCCATGGATGGCCAGAGCCTGACAAGCGTGAAGGCATTGGCCGATCCCTTCGGCAAGGGCACCACGATCGAGACCGGATTTCTCCATCTGGACCTGCTCAAGGGCGTGATCACCGATAGCCACTTTACCCAGCGCGACCGGCTTGGGCGCTTGTTCGCCTTCCTCGCCAAGGCGCAGGCGAGCCGCCCGGCCGATGCCCCGCCGCTGCTCGGACTCGGCATCGATGAAGGCGTCGCCCTCGCGGTCGAGCCGGACGGGACGGGGCGGGTCTATCCCTCGACGCCCGGCACCGGTGTGTCGATAGTCTCCGGTGCAGCCCTCCCGCGCCTGGCCGCCCCCGGTCCCCTGGTCGCCGCGCGCGTGCGGGTAACAATTGCGGGGCCGCAGTCGCTGGTGCGGCTCCCTGCGGGCAAAGTCGAAGATCCGATCGCCGAAAAGAACTACAGCGCGGCCGGGGGCACGATCACCGCGCTGCCCTGATCCCGTTCAGGCGCCAAAGAGGCGGCGCACAGCGGCATCGCACAGCGCGATGCAGCGCTCGCGCGGGGTGCGCTCATCCGAAAGGTAGTATTCGATCCAGAGCCCGTCGAGCACCGCCGAAAGCAGCGCGATGGCGTCGGCCATGGGGAGCGCATCAGCGCGGGCAGGAAGCACTGCGACAAGGCGCTCAAGCAGGGCCCGCTGGCGCAAGTTGAAGCTATCCGAAACCACAGCGAAATCGGCGCGGCTGCGCGCCTGCTGCCAGAACACCATCCACGCGCCGATGATGTCCGGGCCGGCCCAATCGTCCGAAAAGACCGCGACGAAATAACGGTGCAGCGCTTCGCGCGGGTCGTCCGCATAAGGCAAGGCCGCCGCTTCGAGCTGCGCGAGCATATCCTCGCAGAGCTGCTCGTAAGTTTCGAGCAGGAGGTTGTCCGGATTGCGGAAGTAGTGCCGCAGGAGGCCGTGGCTGACCCCCGCCTGCCGGCAGATCTCGCGCCCCGTGGTACCCTTGGCGCCAAGACGGGCAAGGCAGCTCAGCGTGGCCGCAACGAGGTCCGCGCGCCGCACCAGCGGAGGCGCGCGGCGGCGGCGCGGTGCGCCGGGCAGCTCGGGTGCTGGACTCGCCACGATCAGGCGCTGCGCCGTGCCGAGCGCTGGCCGAGGTAATAGACCAGAGTGCCGCTGCTCAGCAGCACGGCGGTAAGGCCAAGAATCTTGATCACTGCGAGGAGCTTGTTCGGTTCATCCGTGGCCGGAAAGGCTGCCAGCACAAGCGCCGTCAGCGTGGTGGCAAGCCCTATGCACGCGAAGACGGTCGAAGTCACGCGGCCTCCGGGCAGCCGGGTAAGTTCCACCTCCGATGGCCGCCCCTGCAGGCGGATCACGGCGAGGAACACCAGCGCGAACGGCAGGAAGGCAGCGATGATACCCATGCTCACCAGCACGTCATAGGCGCCTTTCACGCCCGTTCCAGCCTGCCCAAGGATGCAGAGCACCGCGCCCAGCCCGCCCTGCACGAGGATCGCGACATAGGGCGTGCCCCACTTGGGATGAACTTTGGCAAAGACCGGCGGCAACAGCCGGTCGATCCCCACCGCAAAGGGAATGCGCGCGGCGCAGGAGAGAAAGCCGCTCGCCGCGCCGAGATTGCCGAGCGTGATGAGGAGCGCGAGCGGGATCACGATCCACCCTGCCCCCACTTTCTCGGCCGCAACCGCGCCGGCCTGGATCAGGCCCTGCAGCGTGTTGACCTCGCTCGACGGCATCGCGAGCAGAACCGCAAACGTGCCGATGATGTAGCACGAGACGATCACCGCGCCCGCAATCGGCAGCGCGCGCGGGATCGTGCGGCGCGGGTCCCTGATCTCGCCGCTCATGAACGAGGCGGTCTCCGCGCCCGAGAGCGCAAAGGCGATCGCGGCCCACATGATCATGTGCCGGATATCGAACACCGGCACGAACGAGGCGGGCGTGAACTCCGTTGCCGAGCCGAACTGCCACCACGCCGTCACGCCGAGCACGATCACGATCAGCGCCGGCCCCCACATGCCGACCGCACCGAGATTGTGCAGCCAGCGCCCGAAGCGCAGACCGAAGATGTTGATCGCGGTGATGAAAGCCAGCGCGCAGAGCGCAAAGCTCATGAAGAACACCGGATTGCTGCGCAGGTGCAGCCAGCTCGTCCCCCCGATGTAGAGCGCATTGCCCGCATCGAAATAGAGCACGCTGGGGAAATAGGGGAGGTTCGAGGTGAAGTAGCTCCACCCCGCCATGAAGCCGACGTAAGGCCCGAAGGCCTCGCGCGTCCAGATATAGAGCCCGCCCTCCTGCGGGTAGCGCGAGGAAAGCTCGACGATGGCGAGCACGAACGGCAGGTAGAAGCACAAGAGCGCGCCCACCCAGATCACGATCGAACTGGGCCCGAAGGCCGCCGCCGTCGCGATCCAGCGCAAGCTGACCCCGGTCACGACATAGAACATCGCAAGATCGGCAACGCCCATCACCTTGGGTGGATGGGGCGCGCCGCCGGCCATCAGGGCTTGCCCTGCCGTTTGGTGTCGCGCAGCACTTGGCAAGCCGCATTATGCCCCGGTGCGCCGGTCACCCCGCCCCCCGGATGCGCGCCGGCACCGCAGAGATAGAGCCCCTCGACCGGCGTGCGATACTGCGACCAGCGCGGCACCGGACGCATCGAGAACAGCGCGCCGGGATGCAGGTCGCCGTGGAAGATATTGCCTTCGGTAAGGCCGTAGATCCGCTCCAGATCGAGCGGGGTGAGCATGACCCGTCCAAGGATCATCTCCCGCAGGTTTGGCATATGGCGGCTGATCTGATCGATGATCGCTTCCGCCAATGCCTCGCGCTTCTCGTCCCATGTGCCTTCACGCAATCTATAGGGCACGTACTGGATGAAGCAGGTCAGCATGTGATGGCCCGGCGGGCAAAGGCTGTCATCCACAAGGCTGGGGATCACGCAATCGATCCACAGCTCTTCCGGTACATCGCCAAATCGCGCGGTATCAGCGCAGCGCTGCGCGCCTTCGAGCGTGGGCGCGATCGTCAGCAGCGCGCGCTCGAGCGGGCTCGCATCCGGCTTGCGGCCGATCACGGTGGGTTCGCCCGAAAGCGCGATATTGAGCTTGGCCGCCGGGCCGCCCATCTTGATCCCGGCGATATCGCGGCGGAAATCATCGGGCAGATCGGTCTTGGCCAGCAGCCCGAGGAAGGTGCGCTTGGGATCGGCGTTGGAGAGCACGACCTTCCCGCGTACCTGCCGCCCGTCGAGCAGCGTAACGCCGGTCGCGCGCCCGCCGAACACGTCGATGCTGCCCACTGGCGCGCTCGTCTCGATCACCGCCCCGAAGCCGCGCGCGGCAGCGGCAATCGCGCCCGAGACCGAGCCCATGCCGCCCATGACATGGCCGTTAAAGCCCTGAACCGCATTGTCACCGCCCGCGAGCAGGTGGAACAGCAGGCCGACCGCCGAGCCCGGCTCATAGGGGCCGCCGTGTTTCCCGTAGACATTGTTGGCCAGGATCATCCGCTTGGCAGCATCGGATTCGAAATGCCGGTCGAGAAACTCGCCGAGGCTGCCGGTGAGGAACTGCACCATCTCGCCGATCTCGGTGCCTTTGATCCGGCGGAAGCGGCGGATCATCCGCAGCCCTTCCCTGACCCGGTCCAGCCCGCGCGCAGCAAGGTCTGGCGGGGATTCAAGGAAGAAAGGCTGGAGATAGGCGGCGAGCGCTTTCAGCTTGCGATCGACTTCGAGAAACGCCTCGGCATCGCGCGCGAAAAAGCGGGCGATTTCCTGTGCGGTGCGCTCGGGGTCTGCCCACCAGCGGATGATCTCACCATCTCCCAGCGGCACCGTCAGGATCGGATCGCAGGCGACCATGCGCAGGCCGTGGCGGCCAAGATCGAGGTCGCGGATCACCGTCGGCATCAGCATCGAGGCGATGTAGGATGTGAAGGAGACGCGGTGGCCGGGGATGACGTCTTCGGTCACGCAGGCACCGCCGACGATCGGCCGGGCTTCCAGGACCAGCACCGAACGGCCCGCCTTCGCAAGATAGGCCGCCGCGGTCAGCCCATTGTGCCCCGCGCCGACGACGATCGCATCCCAGACCTTGCCCGTCACATCCATGGTCGCGCGGCCAGTGCCCCCTTGCTTTCTGGTTGGATGAGTGCCGCAATGGCGCTTATAAGGCAAGCGTCCAATAAGGAGCGCGCACATGAACGGCGGAATGGAACAGTCGCTCGAAAGCACCGCCTACCTGACCGCCGAAGCCTTCGCGCGTGACAAGGCCGCGATCTTTCATCGCCAGTGGTTCTGCGCGGGCCGCGAAGAGGACATGCCCGGTCCCGGCGATCATCAGGTGCTTGATGTAGCGGGCGAAAGCGTGATCGTCGTGCGCGGCAAGGATGGCGCGCTCCATGCGCACTACAACGTCTGCCGCCACCGCGGCGGGCGGATGTGCGATGCGGTAAGCGACGCGCGCTGGGGCGTGACGCTCGATGCCGGCGTTGTCGGCAAGACGATGATCCGCTGCCCCTATCACGGCTGGTCCTATGCGCTCGATGGCCGCCTGCTGGCGGCGCCCCAGCTTCAGGATGCGCCGGGCTTCGACAAGAGCGCGTTCAGCCTTCATCCCGTGGCGGTGGAGACCTGGGGCGGCTTCGTCTTCCTCAATCTCTCGCCCGAAACTGCCCCCGATTTCGCCGCCGAGCTGGCCGAACCGGCGCGCCGCCTCGCCAACTATCCGCTCGCCGATCTGCGCACCGCGCAGACGATCCGCTACGAAGTCAACGCGAACTGGAAGCTGATCCTCGAGAACTACAACGAGTGCTATCACTGCCCCGGTGTCCACCCCGAGCTGACCGCGATCGTGCCCGCGTTCAAGGTGCGCGGCGGGATCGACCTCGATTGGGAAGCGGGCATCCCGCACCGCGAGGGTGCGTATACCTACACGATGACCGGCACGACCAACCGGGCGCCCTTCCCCGGCCTTTCCGACGAGGAAAAGGTCCGCCACAAGGGCGAGCTGATCTATCCCAACCTGATGTTCAGCGTGAGCTGCGAGCACGCCGCCGCTTTCGTGCTGTGGCCGCTCGCCGCCGACCGCACGCTGATCGAGTGCCGCTTCCTGTTCCACCCGGACGAGATCGCGAAGGCGGAGTTCGACCCGTCGGACGCGGTCGATTTCTGGGACCTCGTCAACCGGCAGGACTGGGCGGTGTGCGAACGCGTGCAATCCGGCATCGCCGCGCGGGTCCACACCCATGGCTACTATGCACCGATCGAGGACCTCAGCCTCGATATCCGGCGCTATATCGAGCGCTGCGGCGAGCCTTAGGCGCGCGGGCGCTCAGCCCGCGGCCATCCACCGCTCACGCTTGCGATAGAGTGTCGAGGGGCTTACCCCGAGCGCCTTGGCCGCCGAAGGCAGGCTGCCACCCGCGTTGTCAATCGCCGCCTCGATGGCGATCCGCTCCAGCTCGTCGAGCGTGAGCCCCTTCACCGCGTTGACCACGGCCAGCAGATCGGTGGCGCTGTCGGCTTCGAGCGGAAGCCGCGCGCTGGCTTGAGCAGGCCGTTCGGCCGGAGGGGGCGGCGCAGCGATCTGGCTGGTCAGCGGAAAGGCCGAAGCCGGCAGATCGGGCCCCATGTGCAGCACTGCCGCGCGGCGCATCACATTCTGCAGTTCGCGCACATTGCCCGGCCAGCGATACTGTTCCAGCGCGGAAAGCTGGGCCGCACCAAGCGGGCTGAATGTCTTGTTCTCCTCGCGCGCGAAGCGCTGGAGGAATGCCTCGGCAAGCTCGCGAACATCGCCGGTGCGCTCACGCAGCGGCGGCAGATGGAGCGGCACCACGGCGAGGCGGTAGAACAGGTCTTCGCGGAAGCGCCCTTCGGCCACTTCGCGCACAGGGTCGCGGTTGGTTGCACAGACGATGCGCACGTCGACTTCCTCGACCCGGTTGGAGCCGACGCGCTGGATCGAGCCGGTCTGCAGGAATCGCAGCAGCTTGACCTGCAGCGGCAGCGCCATCTCACAGATTTCGTCAAGGAACAGCGTGCCCTTGTGCGCGGCCTGCGCGGCGCCGACGCGGTCGCTCACCGCGCCGGTGAACGAGCCCTTGAGGTGGCCGAAGATCTCGGATTCCAGCAGGTTCTCGGGGATCGCGCCGCAGTTCAGCGCGATGAAGGGGCCGCCGGCACGTCCGCTCGCCCCATGGATGGCCTCGGCACAGACTTCCTTGCCGGTCCCGCTTTCGCCGGTGATGAACACCGTGGCGCGGCTTGAGGCGACGCATTCGATCTGGCGGTAGACTTCCTGCATCTGCGGCGAATTGCCGATGAACGTGCCGGGCTTGGTTTTCTTCACCTTCGGCTGCGCACCCGCGGGCGCTGCGGGGCTGGCGGACTTGCCGAGTTCGATGGCGCTCGCCAGCACCGCAACCAGCCGGGCGCCGGCCATCGGCTTGACCAGGAAGTCGAACGCACCGATCCGCATCGCCTCGATCGCGCGCGAAAGCGAACCGTCCGCCGTGGCGACGATGACCGGATAGGTCTCGCAGATCGCCGGATTGGCACGCAGCCAATCCAGACCATCGGCATCGGGCAGCTGCAGGTCCAGCAGGATGGCGCCGAAGTCGGGTGTCTCGGCTATCGCCGCCAGCGCGGCGCCTGCGGAATGGGCGACGAACGGCTGGTATCCTGCCTTCTCGATCTGGGCAGCGTAAGCCATTGCCAGCGAGGCAAGGTCCTCCACGATCAGAATTTTCTCGCGCGCCATACGCTGATCCACTTCACGGTGCCGCTTGCATTATGCAAACGCAGTGCTTTCCAAATTGCAACCGATCAATCGAAAGCGGCTACCCTGGCGGCAGGCGCTATCGGTCGATCGGCTTTGTCCCTTTGCGAGCGGACCGCCGATATCTGCATCCAGGCGTAGGTCCGCACGCTTTGGTGCGCTTTGCTTGGCAGGAAGCATGCCAAGCCGGAGAGTGCTTGCATTTCGGTGATTTCGCGACCTGCGATTTGCATTCTGCGACACACTTTTTTCGCAATTTGCATGCGGGATCCTGTGCAAATTGCAAAGAGCGTATCTGCCTTGTCCCCTCGCTACTCTGGCGTCCAGAGAAGTTTTCCATTGGTTCGCCGGCGAAATGCAAGGCTGGCAGACCCCTTGCTCTCTCCTTAAGCGCACAATTGCCACAATGGCCGGCGCCGACAACGGCCTGCGCGCTGCCGACAAGCGCGACGGATTTTTTGCGCACGCGCTCGTTCCTGAAGGATATCGCGCTTATCCAGCGCGCAGTTTTGACAGCGCAGGGGCCTACGGAAAGCGACTGACGGCAACGCGCAAAGCCGCAAGGCTGGCATCGCGACAGTCGCGCAGGTCTTGCGCCGCAGCAGAAACGGCAAGATCGCCCACGCAGCGTTCGAACAGGCAGGCCATGCCGAAGTTGCCACAGATGCCTTTCAGCGAATGGCGTGCCTTGCTCTGATCGTTGACATCACCATCCTGCCAGGCCTGCACCAGCCGCTCGGTCCACTCGGTCGCATCGGCGGCCGCGGCATCCAGGAGCAGGTTGCGGGTGTCTGGGTCCATGCCCCCGAACAGCGCTTCGACCGCTTGCGGATCGACCAGATTCGCGGCCGCTGGAAAGGACATTGCAGAAAACTCCGTAAGGGCGGTGCGCTCAGTGGCAGACCGATCTGATGGCGCGGTAGAGCTCTTCGAGCACGATCGGCTTCTTCACGACACCAATGGCGCCGGCGGTCATCATCGGCGCAAGTTCAGCACGTCCTGAATAGGCGGTAAGGGCGATGATCGGCGTGCGGCTGACCGCCCCCGGGATCGCCTTGATCCGGCGGGTCGCTTCAGGACCATCGAGCACGGGCATGCTCATGTCCATCAACACGACGTCGAACTGTCCGTTCCGTACGGCCTCGACCGCTTCCTCGCCATTGGTCACCAGGTCGACATCGCAGCCAAGCTTGCCAAGCATGCCGCGCGCGACAATGCGGTTGGTTTCCACGTCTTCCGCCACAAGCACGCGAAGCCGCCCGCCATCGAAGCGGCGCAGTCGCTTTTCCTCTTTCTGCTTGGCTGCGGTCGGCCCGTCGACCTCGACGAAAGGCAGCTCGACCCAGAAGCAGGAGCCGATACCGCCGGGCCCGGCCTCCACCCCGATGGTACCCCCCATCAGATCGACGATGCGGCGGCAGATAGCGAGGCCAAGGCCCGATCCGCCCGCCTGCACATCAACGGTGTGCAGCTGCCCGAAATCGACGAAGATCTCGGCGCGGCGCTCGGGCGGGATGCCGATGCCGGTATCGATCACTTCGAACCGGAAGCGGTTTTCGGCAACGGGGCCGACCCGCACGACGATACCGCCACGCTTGGTATATTTGACCGCATTGCTGACGAGATTGTCGATGATCTGACGCAGACGGTAGCGGTCCGCGACGATCCATTCGACCAGCGGCCGATCATAGCCGAAAGCCGCGCGCTCCAGTTGGAGCGTGAGGCCCTTGTTGCGTGCCGCGCGCGCCCAGAAGCCGATCGACGTACCGAGAAATGTGCCCACTTCGAGCGGAAAGGCCGCGAGCGTCAATTTGCCGGATTCGGCCTGCTCCAGATCGATGATGTCATCCAGCAGCATCCGCAGCTGATCACCGCTCGAGCGCATCAGCTGCAGCATTTCATGCTGGCTTTCGCTGAGGCCCGCATCATCGAACAGTTCGAGCATGCCGATGACACCGTTCATCGGCGTGCGGATGTCGTGGCTCATCATTGCGAGGAAACGGGTCTTGGCGGCATTGGCCCGCTCTGCCACTTCCCGCGCGGCGCGCAGCTCGACAGCAAGCTGCTCAAGTTCGCGCATGCGCCGCTGATCGCGCTGGCGCAGCGCATCGGCTTCGTTCGCCGCCTCGATCTCGCGCGTGATGTCCTGCACCGTGATGAACACCAGGGCGCGGCCAAGGTCCTCGTCGAACGAGGTTTCCGCCAGCGCCCGGATCATGCGATTGGGCTCGCCATCAGACAGGCCGATGATGCGAAACTCCAGCATGCGGTCGCAATCGGCCATATGCGCGCAAGTCTGGCAATCCTCGGTGGTGCAGACCTGGTGACTGGTATCCTTGTGACCGGCCACGCCGCTCCGCTTGAGCTCCAGCGCACGGATCGTCAGCCGCTTTGAGAACTCGAACACTTTCCGGCGTTCTTCCGGGACCACCCGGTCGAGCATCGGATGCGAGCCGTCCACGGACATTACGCCATCGATCGCGGCAAGACCGTGCAGACCGAGCAGGGCCTGACAATGCGGCGACATTTCGCCCTTGAAGGCCTCGGCATCCCAGATCATCGTGCCGAAGCCCGCCACGCGCTGTGCCTCGAGCAGCTGGCGCGTGCGCTGGCCCAGCTCGATGCGCAGGTGCTCGCGATTGGCTTTCAGTTGCTCGTTGGCCTGCGCCAGAACCCGGCTCTTGACCTCGAGCAGCGCTTCAGCCTCCGCGCGCGCCGCTTCCGAACGCGCAAGACGGCGGCGCAGGAGCGCCAGTTCCGCCTCGACCTCTTCCGGTATCATTGCTGCTGCCGCATCCATGCCCAAGCCTGCTCGTGAACGACCGCTATCTAAAGGCCTGCGGTTAATACCCTACTTGCGCTGCAGGATGAAGCGCGCCGCATGGGGCCCCGGCGTCGTTTCATCCCGCAGGATGACGAGATCATCACCGAAGTGACCGATGTACCCCCGGATGAGGCCATGCGCGACTTCCGCGAACGGGCGGTGCGAGGCATAGCTTACAAGCAGGTCCTGCCCATCCACCTCGGCGATTACGCTGGGCGTCAGCGCGTCGGGATAGAGCTTGGTCACTTCCTTCTGATGGATCCCGTCAATCGCCTTGAGAAAGGTGATCGCATCATCAAAGCCGACGAAGAACTGGGGATAGAGTTCGGCAAACCGCGCCGAGAGCCAATAGCCATAGGCTTCGGCCAGAGCATTGACCGGCTCGCCGGTGATCTCGACGAGCTGCCCGATCATCGCGAGCGCCTGCACGTGGGGATAAGTGCCCACGCTGGTATAGCTGCCATTGCCCGGAAGCTGCGCCTGCCGGATCATCTGATCGGCCACGCTCGGGGAATAGGACTCCTCCACCCACCGGATGAGCTCGGAGAAGATAACGCCCTTCATGTAATTTTCCCGGAGTGAGTGCCGCTCACCGGGTCTGAAGCAAGCAACGTGCCATGGGTTCAAACAGTTGGCCACGCAGGTGAACGGGCACAATTGCACGCAACGAGCCTTCGCAATTTGCACCAACACTCATTGCAGTTTGCAAAAATACCGATCGCAAACTGCAAAGAAGGGTTCAGTTCGAGATTTGCGAAATCGTAAACCGCGCGGCTTTTCCGCCAGCATCCAGATCTTCGCGCGCAATCGTGTGGTGATTGCCGAAGTGCGCCACAAACCCTTCGATCAGCCCGTGCGCCAGCGGCGCGAAAGGCCGGTGGGAAACGTAGTCGAGCTGCATCCCGCCCTCGATCGGGCTTGAATGAACCTGCGGCGGCTGGGCTTCGGGATAGAGCCGGGTCACTTCCTCATGGATATGCGGGCCCACACCCGCAAGCAGGCTTTCCGCATCGGGATAGACGCCAACCAGCTCCGGATAGAGCGTCACGAACCGCCCTGCGAGCCAGTAGCCATAGGCCCGCGCCAGATCGCCAATCGGCTCGCCCGTCAGTTCAGACAGCGCGCCGAAGAGCGCGAGCGCCTCACCATGCGGATAATTGCCTACGGAGGTATAGGCGCCGTCGTTCGGCACCCCCGATTGCACGATCATCCGATCGACCAGCGCCGGTGAATAGGCGTGTTCCGCCCAGCCCAGCATTTCGGAAAAGACCAGTCCCTTCATGCCTCGCCGTTTGCATGACAAACGTAACGTGACAAGACCCCCGAATTTTTTGGTGGTTAATGCGGATTTGCACGATTGATGCCGAAGCGGTGCATCACCGCGCCTGCGTGCCCTGCCGCAACCGGAGCGCCGCAGCTTCGACGACGGGATACAATGAACATCGACGAGAGCATCTCACACACCATGGCCCTGCTGCCGGGCCGCACGATCCTTGCCACCGCCATGCTGTCAAGCTGCGTCGGCGAGGCCATCGCGCTCGCGCATGCCAAGTTCATGCCTGCAGCTCGTGCCGAGCTGCTCGGCACCGTACCGGCAATCGGCTAGATCGAGACAATGAACGCTGGCGAGTATGCGCTGCGCATCAAGCCGCTGGTCAAGGTGCTTACGTCTCAAGCCCTGTATCTGGAAACGGCTTGCGGCTCCGGAAGCGTTGCCGCAGCCAGTGCCGCAAGGCCGCCTGACGCAAGTGAGTTCGCGATCCTGCAGCCCAACGGCGCAACCCCCGCAGTGCGGATCGATCACAATAGCATTGCGTTCTCAGGCCCGGTCACTCCGGTCGCAAAGGTGGGCCTCGATCTCGAGCGTGCAGAACTGCTCACCCTCGAATAAGCTGGCCGTCTTGTCCGGTTACCGATCGCTGCCCGGGGTGAACCGGCCCTTGAAGCGATAGCGATCCGCCGGGAAAGTCTGGCGCACGAAGGTAACCTGCACGCCATCGCGCCAGGTACTGCGCAGCAGCACGAGGCAGGGGGCATCGGGCTGAGTATCGAGCAGCTCTGCAATCTCGGGCCCGGCGAGCGTTGCCGAAATCTCGTTCTCCGCGGAACTCCAGGGAACATGGTCCAGAAGCCACTTGCCCGGTGCTTCGCTTTCAAACAAGGCATCGCGCGCCTCTGGCACCGCATCAAGGAAGATCACACGGGCTTCATGCGCCAGCGGCTGGCCGCCAATGATGTGAAGTCCGGTCACGCGCACGACCTCACGGCGTGGCCGCACACCCATTTCCTTCGCCGCCGCGTTGTCGAGGAACTCCTCCGTCCGCGAGAGGCGCCGGAACCGGTAAGACTTTCCCAAGCGCCGCGCGTACTCGGGAATGTCCATCGTCTCCATGACATTCTGTTCAAGCTTGGGATGGGCAACAAAGCTTCCCGCTTTCTTGCGGCGCACAACAAGGCCGTCAGCGACAAGGCCCGACATGGCCTTGTTAACCGTCATCCTCGCACAGCCATATTGCTGCATCAGTTCGACTTCGAACGGAAGCTGATCGCCGGGCATCAACTGTCCGGTCACGATCCTGGTCTCGATGTCCTCGCGGATCTGTGCATGCAGAGCTTTGGCCTTGTGGGGCTTCAAGATCAGTTCCTGTCAATCCCGTGCTGGCCCTCAGTGCGTCCCGCGTGCCTGCCCTTGCTCCAGAACCTATCGCTAAACTCTCCATGACTGCCGGTAAAGACCCGGATCGGAGCAATATGCCTAGCCCAGGACAGCGATGATCGCAGCACGATAGGAGCGTTCGATGGCCTCGCGGGCATGGTGGCGGCCATTGCTCACCACCCTCCGCCCGCTGCGCCAAACCGCATCGATCGCTTGTCCACGGCTGGAGAAGATCCATCGATCGAGCACGCCGTCGCCAGATGCTGCAGCAAACGAAGGATGCTGCGTTGCCAGGGTGATGATGTCGGCAGAGCATCCCGGCGCGATACCCAAATCGACACCAAGTGCCCGGGCGCCGCCATCAAGCGCGGCATCGAACAGGCGGCGGCCCACCGAAGGATAGTCGTCGCTGGCCAGCAGATTGCGACCGCGGTGAAGAAGACGCTGGCTGTATTCGAGATGGCGCAGTTCTGCGGCCGCATCCACCAGAATGTTGGAGTCCGTCCCGGTTGCCATGCGCCCGCCGCCTGCCAGATAGCGGACTGCGGGAAAGTTGCCATCGCCAAGGTTGGCTTCGGTCATCGGGCAAAGTCCCGCCACAGCCCCGCTGGCAGCAAGCGCATCCGTCTCAGTTGGCGAGAGATGGGTGGCATGAACGAGGCACCAGTGCTCGTTGACTGGCGCATTGGCCAGCAGCCACTCGACAGGACGAGCGCCGAGCGCTGCTACGCAATCGTCTACCTCCTTGGTCTGTTCTGCCGCGTGAATGTGCACCGGTCCTTCCCCCGCCAACGGCAGCAGCACGGCCAGTTCATCGGGGGTGACAGCGCGAAGGCTGTGCGGCGCGAGGCCGATCCTGTCACCGGGACGCAGCACGGTCCGGCAACTCTCGTACAGGCGAGCAAAACCATCGAGATCGCACACAAACCGCCGCTGGCCGGGCTTTGCGGGCATGCCGCCAAAGTCTGCATGCGCATAGAAAACCGGCAGCAACGTGAGCCCGATTCCGGTCGTCTGCGCCGCCGCAGCAATACTCTGCGCGGTCGTCGCCAGCGCAGCATAAGGATGCCCGGCCGGATCATGATGCAGGTAGTGGAACTCGCCGACATGCGTGTAGCCAGACTCGAGCATCTCGGCAAAGGCCAGCGCCGCAATCGCCTCGATCGCCGTCGGGTCGAGGCGATCGAGGAAGCGGTACATCACTTCCCGCCAACTCCAGAAATCATCATCGGGCGCACCACGCTGCTCGGAAAGTCCTGCCATACCGCGCTGGAAGGCATGGCTGTGGACATTTCCCATGCCGGGCAGGCCCACGGCATGGCGCTCATCGGTGGAGCCGGGTTCGCAATCAGATACCACCTCCGCGATGCGATCGCCACTCACCGTCACCCGCACGCGGTTTGCCCAACCATCGGGCAAGAGTGCTTCGCCAAACCAAAGGATCATGCACTGATCTCCAGATATGACTAGACATATAAATCAGGACATGAGAGGAAGCAAGGCATGACCAGGTCCGTCGATTGTGATCGCTTGTGGCACGGCGCAAGGCTCGCGTCGATGACAGCTGGCGGCCTCGGCATTGTCGAAAACGGGCTTGTCGCAGCGCGCGATGGCCGGATCATGTGGGCCGGCGCGGCTGAACGCGCACCAGCACTGATGGCGAGCGAGACGATCGACTGCGGCGGCCGCTGGATCACGCCGGGCCTGATCGATTGCCATACCCATCTGGTCTATGCCGGCAATCGCACGAACGAGTTCGCGATGCGGCTTGCAGGCGCAGACTATGCTGCGATTGCGCGGGCAGGCGGCGGCATTCTCTCGACCATGCGGGCGACACGGGCGGCCAGCGAGCTCGAACTGGTCGGCTCCGCGCTGCCCCGGCTCGATGCGCTGATCGCCGAGGGCGTCACTACGGTTGAAATCAAGTCCGGCTATGGCCTGTCGCCCATCGATGAGATGAAAATGCTGCGCACCGCACGGCGGCTGGGCAATGAACGACAGGTCTCGGTTTCGACCACATTCCTTGGCGCGCATGCTGTTCCGCCGGAGTTTGCCGGCCGGTCTGATGACTACGTCGATCTGTTGTGCGACGTCATGATTCCGGCGGCCGCATCAGCCGGGCTGGCCAATGCCGTCGATGGCTTTTGCGAGACGATTGCGTTCACGCCCGCCCAGATCGACCGCCTGTTCGCTGCCGCGGCGAAGGCGGGCCTGCCGGTGAAGCTCCATGCCGAGCAGCTTTCGGACAGCGGCGGCGCGGCGCTGGCCGCGCGGCACCGCGCGCTGTCAGCCGATCATCTCGAGCATGTCAGCCACGCCGGGATTGCAGCGATGGCGGCATCGGGTACCGTCGCGGTGCTGCTCCCCGGCGCGTTTTATTTCCTGCGCGAGACCCGCAAACCGCCTGTCGCAGAGTTGCGCGCAGCCGGAGTGCCGATCGCCATCGCCACCGATTGCAACCCTGGCACTTCGCCGCTCGCCTCGCCGCTCGTCACCATGAATTTTGCCGCTGTCCTGTTCGGCCTTACTCCCGCCGAAGCGCTCGCCGGGATGACGATCAACGCCGCCCGCGCGCTCGGCCTGCACGAGCAGACCGGTTCGCTCGAAGCCGGCAAGTGGTGCGACCTTGCCATCTGGGACATCGATACGCCGGAAGAGCTGGTCTGCCAGATCGGGCCCAATCCCCTTTGGCAGCGCATCCGGTGGGGCCAGTGAGGAAGGGCTTTCGGCGAGCGGTCAATGATCGCACATGGTGAAGACAAGAGGATGCCGCTTTAATGGTCGTTGAACTCGCCCCCGGCCAGATCACTCTGGCGCAATGCCGTCAGATTGTGGGCGGTGCCGCCGCGCAGCTATCCGGCGCCACCGCCGCGCCCATTGCGCGAAGCGCCGCTGCAGTCGCGCGCATCATCGGCAGGGGCGTACCGACCTATGGAATCAACACCGGCTTCGGAAAGCTGGCGAGCGTCTCGATCGCGAGCGAAGATCTGGCGACCCTGCAGCGCAACATCGTGCTCAGCCATGCCGCAGGTGTCGGCGAACCGATGCCAGTGCCGGTGACACGGCTGATGATGGCGCTCAAGCTTGCCAGCTTCGGCCATGGGGCTTCAGGTGTCCGGCCTGAAACCGTCCGGATGCTCGAGCTGATGCTGCAGCATGACCTGACCCCGGTGGTTCCCTCGCAAGGCTCGGTTGGCGCAAGCGGGGATCTTGCCCCACTGGCGCATATGGCAGCGGCGATGATCGGGGTGGGCGAAGTCCAGATCGGCACGAAAAGGCTGGGCGCAGCCGAGGCCCTCGGAATGGCTGGGCTGACCCCGCTCGAGCTCGGCCCCAAGGAAGGTCTCGCCCTGCTCAACGGGACCCAGTTTTCAACGGCCTACGCGCTTGCAGGTTTGCTGGCGGCGGAAGACCTCTATCGCAGTGCCTTGTTGACCGGGGCCCTGTCGACCGAGGCCGCCAAGGGATCCGATACGCCTTTCGATGCCCGTATCCATGACCTGCGCGGACATCCCGGTCAGCGCGAGACCGCAGGCGCTCTCCGCCGCCTGATGGAAGGTTCGGCCATCCGCGCCTCGCATCTGGTCGACGATGCGCGTGTTCAGGACCCCTACTGCCTGCGCTGCCAGCCTCAGGTCATGGGCGCGTGCCTCGATCTGCTTCGCCAGGCGGGCACCACGCTGATCCGTGAAGCCAACGGCGTATCGGACAATCCGCTGATCTTTGCCGATACTGACGAAGCTCTATCCGGCGGCAACTTCCATGCCGAACCGGTGGCCTTTGCTGCAGATATGCTGGCGATGGCGCTCTGCGAGATCGGCAGCCTTGCCGAACGCCGCATCGCCATGCTGGTCGATCCGGCGCTTTCCCGCTTGCCGGCATTCCTGACCCCCCGGCCGGGCCTCAATTCGGGCTTCATGATCCCGCAGGTGACCGCGGCCGCACTGGTCTCGGAGAACAAGCAGCGCGCCTATCCCGCTTCGGTCGATTCGATCCCGACTTCGGCGAACCAGGAGGATCATGTCTCGATGGCAGGCCATGGTGCGCGCCGGCTGACGGCGATGGCCGAAAACCTCGCCGGTATCCTCGCGGTCGAGTATCTGGCGGCAGCGCAGGGCTGCGATTTTCACGCGCCGCTCCGCTCGAGCGCCACGCTTGAGGCAGCCCGCGCGCTGCTGCGTGGTGCAGTCCCGACGCTTACGGACGATCGCCACTTCCACCCCGATATCCTGGCAGCCATCGGCCTGATCCGTTCGGGGCGTCTGGCCGCGCTGGCGGACTTGCCGGGGGTCGAATGAACGATTGGCTGCATCTTGCGCAGGGGGACGCCCCCCTGATTGTGAGCGTACCGCACGCCGGCATCCGGATGCCTGATGCCGTTTCGTCCGCGCTGATGGATCCGGCTGCCGCGCTTGTCGATACTGACTGGCATGTCGACAAGCTCTACAGTTTCGCCCGGGACCTCGGAGCGACGCTGGTTTCAACCGCCATGTCCCGTATCGTGGTGGACGTAAACCGTGATCCCTCGGGCGCATCGCTCTATCCCGGTCAGGCGACAACGGGGTTGTGCCCGATGACCAGCTTCGACGGCACGCCGCTCTACCGCGCAGGGCAAGAACCCGATGCCGCCGCAGTCGCGGCGCGCCGGGCGAGCTTTTTCGACCCCTACCACAGCGCGCTCGATGCAGAGATCGCAAGGCTGCGCGGCCTGCATGGCACGGTCGTCGTCTACGACGCCCACTCCATCGCCAGCCGCGTGCCGCGTCTGTTCGACGGCGAATTGCCCGCGTTCAGCATCGGCACGAATGGCGGAAGCGCCTGCGATGCCGCGCTGACAGAGCGGATCGCCTCACTGTGTCCGGAGCCACGCGTCGTCAATGGCCGGTTCCGTGGCGGCTGGATCACCCGCCGGATCGGCAATCCGGCCGCAGGTGTCCATGCGGTGCAGATGGAGCTGGCCCAGCGCGTCTATCTTGATGAACCATCGACCGAATGGAACGAGGCCCGCGCCGCGGAGGCTCGTGCTACGCTTCGCAAGGTCCTCGAAGCCTGCATCGATTTTGCTGCAGGCAGTCAATGAGCAAACCGGTCATGGCCATGCTCCAGCGACCCGATCAGCCTTCAGCCGCGCGATCCGCGTAGCATGTCCACCATCACACCATGCCAACCATGAAAGGTCGATGATGAACCGCCTCGACAACAGCCGCATCATCCGTGCGCCCCACGGCCCCGAGCGCACCGCGAAAAGCTGGCAGACCGAAGCCGCGCTGCGGATGCTGATGAACAACCTTGATCCGGGTGTTGCGGAGAATCCCCAGGAGCTGGTGGTCTATGGCGGCATCGGCCGGGCGGCGCGCGACTGGCAGAGCTTCGACCGGATTGTCGCCGCCTTGCGCGCGCTGGGGGACGACCAGAGCCTGCTGATCCAGTCGGGCAAACCGGTCGGCGTGTTTCGCACCCACCGCGATGCACCGCGCGTGCTGATTGCCAATTCCAATCTCGTGCCGAAGTGGGCGACCTGGGAGCATTTCCACGAGCTCGATCGTGCCGGGCTGATGATGTACGGCCAGATGACCGCCGGTTCCTGGATCTACATCGGCACGCAGGGCATCGTTCAGGGCACCTACGAGACCTTTGTCGAGGTGGGGCGCCGGCACTATGGCGGCGACTTGTCCGGCCGCTGGATCCTCACCGCCGGCCTTGGCGGCATGGGTGGCGCGCAGCCGCTCGCAGCGACCATGGCGGGGGCATCCTGCCTTGCCATCGAATGCCAGCCGAGCCGGATCGAGATGCGGCTCGCCACCGGCTACCTCGACCGTGCAACCGAAAGCCTCGAAGAAGCCCTCGACATCGTCACCACCGCCAAGGCGCCGGTGTCGGTGGGCCTGCTTGGCAATGCCGCCGAACTCTATCCCGAACTCGTCCGCCGCGGAGTCCGTCCCGACGTGGTGACCGACCAGACCTCGGCGCATGATCCGATCAATGGCTATCTGCCCAAGGGTTGGACCCTCGACCGCTGGATGCGCAGCCGCGAAGATGATCCGGCAGCGGTCGACCGCGAGGCGCGCGCTTCGATGCGCGAACATGTCGAGGCCATGCTGGCCTTCCACCGGATGGGTATTCCGACGCTGGACTATGGCAACAATATCCGTCAGGTGGCCCATGACATGGGGTTGGCCGATGCGTTCGACTTTCCCGGCTTCGTGCCCGCGTACATCCGCCCGCTGTTCTGCCGGGGCATCGGCCCGTTCCGCTGGGCCGCGCTTTCCGGCGATCCGGAGGATATCTATCGCACCGACGCCAAGGTCAAGGAACTGCTGCCAGACGATGCCCATCTGCACAATTGGCTCGATATGGCGCGCGAACGCATCAAGTTTCAGGGCCTGCCTTCGCGGATCTGCTGGGTCGGTCTGGGCGACCGGCACCGGCTTGGCCTCGCCTTCAACGAAATGGTCGCGAACGGCGAGCTCAAGGCGCCGGTGGTGATCGGCCGCGACCATCTCGACTCCGGGTCTGTCGCCAGCCCCAATCGCGAGACCGAGGCGATGCGCGATGGTTCCGATGCGGTCAGCGACTGGCCGCTGCTCAATGCGCTGCTCAACACCGCCAGCGGGGCGACGTGGGTTTCGCTTCACCACGGCGGCGGCGTCGGGATCGGCTATTCGCAGCATGCCGGGATGGTGATCGTGGCCGATGGCACCGAGGAAGCGGCGGCGCGGATCGAACGCGTGCTGTGGAACGACCCCGCTACGGGCGTGATGCGCCACGCAGATGCCGGGTACGATCTCGCCCTTGATTGCGCGCGCGAAAAGGGCCTCGAGCTACCCGCGATCCTCGGCTTAGCGCAGGAGATGACCTAGTTTGCGGTACAGGTCGATGCCGTTCGCCCGCGCTATCGCTTGCCGTCGCTGTCGGCCGCGTTGCAGCGCGCCGATGGCTCGGTCGAGACCAGTGTCAGCGGCCTAGCCGATCTGGAGCATGCCCTGGCGGCGCATAAGTGATCATAAAGGTGCGACAAGTGACGAGCATTGTCAGCGTTTGCATCCAACGCGATCACGAGACGCCATGCTTCATGGAACGGCTGTCCCGCCATGTACCAGCCCCAGCCGTCCGCATGATCGGCAGTCTCTGCCGGCTTCTTTAACTTGGGATTGTTGGCAAGGCTGCTATGGGTTTCTGCTGCAGCCCGGAAAGTATGCTGCTGCCGCCGCAACTCCCGTTCCGCTGCCCGCTTGGCTGCCTTCTCGGCCTCGCGTGCCGCGTGGCGCTGGGCGAGCGGGTCAATCCCGTTTGCGACATTGGCCCTGAGCCTAGCGGCCAGTGCGCGCGCTTCAGGCGCGGGGAGACCAACAAGTGAGCTAAAGCCCATCTCGCAGCGCTTGCCTTTGAACTGGTATCGGGAAATGCGACTCTTGGCCCTCTGGGGGGTCACATTGAGATAGAGGTCATTTCCATCGACATGCATGCCGGGGCCTGTTGACAGGATCTGGGCATTCTTCAGAGGCATTGAGCTTCCCACCACTTATCCCACCACCGAGCGGCCCAATGTTCCGACCCGGTGACAGACGTTGCCGATCAGTGGTGGAAAAATACCATGGAATTCTAGGCATTTGCCAGATTATCTACAGACGTTAGCGAACGTCTGTAGATGGGCACTTGGCGGAGAGGCAGGGATTCGAACCCTGGATACGGTCACCCGTATGCCGCATTTCGAGTGCGGTGCATTCGACCACTCTGCCACCTCTCCGCGAAGTGTCGTTGAGCCGGCTCGAGGCCGTCCCGGTCGAGGAAGGGCGCCGTTAGCGCATGGTCTGCCGCTTGCCAAGGGAAAATAGGTTACACCTGCCCTACAATCCACGGCATTGCACCTCGGCTCGCTTGTTTCCGTCCCTCATCGCCCTATATTCCTATTCATGGACAGAGCGATTTTCTTTTCGCCCCAGGCTGGCCGTGAGATCACGGCTCCTCATGTTGCAAAAGCGCGGTTTGGCATCGGCGATGTCGTCCGCCACAAGCTGTTCGATTTCCGCGGGGTTATCTTCGATATCGACCCGGTCTTCGCGAACAGCGAAGAGTGGTACGAATCGATCCCTGCCGAAATTCGTCCGCCGCGCGAACAGCCCTTCTATCACCTGCTCGCCGAGAACGACGAGAACAGCTACGTCGCCTATGTCAGCCAGCAGAACCTGATGTCGGATGCCGAAGGCGGGCCGGTGGATCACCCGTCGGTGCATGAAATGTTCGAGGCCTTTCGCGACGGTCGCTACCGCCTGCGCCGCGGCCTCTCGCACTGATCCGATGCGCTGAGGGCGAGCCGCCGCCTCGCCTGCCCTCAGTTCTTCAGCTTCCAGCCCGACTGGAAGATATAGTAGATCGCCACCCACAGCACGAGGTTGAGCACGCCGAGCCCGATCGCGCCGTGCAGCACGGCCTCGTTGGTCGTGCCGATGTCGCTCTGCCCCAGAAAGCCGAAACGGAAGCCCGAGATCACATAGAAGATCGGGTTGAAGCGGCTGATCATCTGGAACGTGGGCGAAAGATTGCTGATCACGTAGAACGTGCCCGACAGCATCGACATCGGCGTGATCACGAAATTGGTGATTGCCGCGTTGTGATCGAATTTCTCCGCCCACAGCGAGGTCAGCACGCCGATCAGGGCGAGGAGGATCGAACCCATCAGGCCGAACCAGATCACCGCCCAGGGATGCTGGACGGTGAGGTCCACGCCCGGCCAGAACATCATCGCCCCCGCGACGGCGAGGCCGACAAGGATCGCGCGCGTCACGGCGGCAGCCACTAGCGCGAGGATCAGTTCGGCATTCGATATCGGTGGCATCAGGTAATCGATGATCGTGCCCTGGATCTTGCCGACCAGCAGTCCGAAGCTCGAATTGGCGAAGGAATTGTTGATCATGCCCATCGCGATCAGCCCCGGCGCGACGAAGGTGGCGAACGGCACGCCAAGCACCACGCGGCCGCCGCCGCCCAAAGCAAGGGTAAAGATCATCAGATAGAGCAGCGTTGTCACCGCCGGTGCCCAGATCGTCTGGGTCTGCACCTTGAAGAAGCGGCGCACCTCCTTCATATAGAGGGTCCACAGCCCCAAGCGATTGATGCTGCGGAAGCGCACTTCGCCCGGCGGTGGAAAATCCCCCGCTCGGCTGGGTAGTTCGCGGTTGGAAGCATCCCCGGCGTGGGGCCCAGAGATTTCTGGAGTTGGTTGATCGGCCATGTCCGGTGCGGTATCGCGCATGTCGGGGCAAGGCAAGGCATTGCACCGCCCACCCTGACGGGTTGGGCACGGTCCTGCGGCAAAACACCTGCGCAGGACGAGTTCTGAAGGATTTGAGACGGCATGAGCTGGACGGACGAGCGGATCGAAAAACTGACCAAGATGTGGGAAGGCGGCGCGACCGCCAGCCAGATCGCCGAAGAACTGGGCGGGGTCAGCCGCAATGCCGTGATCGGCAAGGCCCATCGCCTCGGCCTCAAGGCGCGTCCTTCGCCGGTCAAGCCCAACGAGAAGAGCGAGGCCGCCCCCGCCAAGCCGCCGCGTCCGGCCCCAGAACCCGCCGCGCCAGCCGAACCGCGCGCCGCCGCGCCGCGTCCGGCCCC
>NZ_JAIEPN010000027.1 GCF_019748365.1 Novosphingobium sp. | reverse complement strand
GTCTTCCATCACGCTTTCTCCGGACGAAACGCATAAGTCGAACGGGTCGCATCGAACGGCGCGACCACGAATTCCATTGGCATGCCAAGCTTCAGATCCTCGAGCACGCAATCAACGATGCGGGTCTCGACGATCACCTCGCCGGGCAGCTCGACATAACCGAGAAGGTAGGGCTGGAACGGCTCAGGGCCTTCGTAGGGCTCCTTGGGCTGGAAGTCCTGCCGGGTCCACGACCACAGCGTGCCTTTGCGTGAAAGCCGGTAGGGCTCGACGCCTTCCGCCGCATCGCCGCTGGGATAGGGGAACACGATCTTGCCCGAAGGAAGGCGGCCGCCGATCAGCGCCGGTTCCGCCTCGTTGGTCCACAAGTTTTCCGCAATGGGCTCAAGCTGCGCCATAAAACCTTTCCCGCAGGGTCAGACCGGCTCTCTCCGGCCTCTTAATTGCAGGCATGGTGGCACCAAAGGCCCAGACCGACGATGATTGAAAATGGTAGGCATTGAAAATGATAGGCAAGGCCCGGAAGCCTCCCCCTTTGTGTTAGTCGCCGCCGCCCCTGCGAATGCCTAGCCCTATGACATAACAAGGGAGCCGGCGTCTTGGGAGAGCATCGCCACTACCGCCATTTCGTGCTCGCCGTGATCACCTTCGGCGGCATGCTCAATATCGCTGATCGGCTGATCCTCTCGATCATGCTCGAAGACATCAAGCACGCCTTCACGCTCACCGATACCGAGATCGGCCTGATCACCGGCTTTGCCTTCACCGTGCTCTATGTCGTGTGCGGATTGCCCTTCGCCTGGCTGGCCGACCGGATGAGCCGCCCCCTGATCATTTCCATCGCCATCGCCTCGTGGAGCCTGATGACCGCGCTCTGCGGCATGGCGACGGGTTTCTGGACCTTCTTCCTTGCGCGGATGGGCGTGGGCATCGGCGAATCGGGCAGCGGCCCCGCCGCCACCTCGCTTCTCACGCAGACCTTCAGGGGCCACGAACTGGGCCGCGCGATGGGCATCTATTTCCTCGGCCCCACGCTCGGCACGGCGGCGGGGCTGATCCTCGGCGGCGTGCTCGCGCATGCGGTCGGCTGGCGGATGACGTTCCTGCTGCTCGGCATTCCCGGCATTCTCTTTGCGCTGTTCGTCTATGCCACCGTGAAGGAGCCCGGCGGCCGCCCCATTCCGCCCAAAGTCAGCGTGGCCGAAGGCATGGCCGCGTGGGTCACCGACATCCGCGAACTCTTCGCCAACCGCGTGTTCCTTGCCGCCTCGGCCGCGTTCGGCTGCATGATCGTGACGGGCTATGGCTTTGCCACCTGGCTGGCGGCGATCATGTTGCGGAACTTCCCGGTGACCACCGCCGATGTCGGCTTCTATCTCGGGCTGGCCTTCGTTCTTGGCGGCATTCCGGGCCCGCTGCTGGGCGGCTATCTCACCGACTGGCTGGTCCGCCGCGACGCGCGCTGGCGGGCATGGCTCCCCGCGATTGCCACGCTCGCCTGCCTGCCGATCTACCTCGCCGCGCTGCAGAGCACGAATTTCTGGACCTTCCTCGGCCTGTTTTCGTGCGGCTACCTCGTGTTCCTCGTCGCGCAGGCGCCCACTGTCTCGCTGATCCAGCTCGCCGTCCGGCCTGACGAGCGCGCGATGGCGATGGCCGTCGCGATGATCTTCAACAATCTCATCGGGCAGGCGCTCGGGCTGTTTCTGATCGGCTATGCCAGCACCAGCCTGACACCCATGTTCGGGACTCACGCCCTGACCTGGGCGGTCATCGGAGTCAGCGCCGCCTTTGCTGTGCCTGCGGCGCTGCTGTATCTCTACGCCGCCGGCGGAATGGCCAAGGGTCCCCTCAAAATGATCAATGGCCCCGACTCCCCGCAGGCGTAGACTGCCGCCAAGTCCAAGGGAGAGCGGACAAATGGTGGAAACCAAGACCGGGCACGACCGCACCGCCGGCGTGACCTACAACGACGTGATCAAGGCGGATGCCGTTCCGCCGCCGGCCGTCTACCTTGAGGATTCGCCCTATCCCGGCGGCGTCACCAAGGTCGCCACGCACCGCTACTGGAGCCGGCAAGAGCACGAGCGCGAGGTCGAGCGACTGTGGAAGCGCGTATGGCAGATGGCCTGCCATGAAGACGACATTCCCAATGTCGGCGACACCCATGTCTACGAGATCGCCGGTCTTTCCTTCGTGATTGTGCGCAATGCCCCCGGCGATGGCCCCGGCGCGGTCAAGGCTTTCCCCAACGCCTGCCTCCACCGCGGCCGCCAATTGTGCGAGGCGCACAAGAAAGGCCTCAAGGTCCTGCGCTGCCCGTTCCACGGCTGGTCGTGGCATCTGGATGGCAAGCTCAAGGAAGTGCCCAGCCACTGGGATTTCCCGAGCGTTGCCGAAGAGGAATACTCGCTTCCCGCCGTCTCGGTCGGCCACTGGGGCGGCTTTGTGTTCATCAACCCGGACCCGAACGCCGAACCGCTGGCCGATTTCCTCGGCGATATCGACCGCCATTTCTCTCTGCCGTTCAAGCGCCGCTACAAGGCCGCGCACATGGTCAAGCGCCTGCCGTGCAACTGGAAAGTGGCGCAGGAAGCCTTCATGGAATCCTACCATGTCGTCGGCACGCACCCCGAACTGCTGCCGATGTTCCTTGATACGGGCTCCAAGTACGACGTCTGGCCGAACATCAGCCGCGCGATGTCCGCCTCGGGCCCGCCGAGCGCGCACACCGATCTCGATGCGCCCGATCCATCGGCCTTCCCCGAAGGACAGGCCTTCACCAGCTTCCGCCATCCGCTCAGCGGCCACGTCTATCGCCGGATCGAGGAAAACCGCGTCGAAGTGACCCGCCCCGATGGCAAGGCCGGGATCTTCGACATGACCGGCGCGCACGTGGAAGGCGAGGTCGTCAGTGCCGACGCGCACATGTGCAACTGGATTGGCGGCAAGATCGCTCCGGGTGAGGAAAACATGCCCACCCGTTTCGCCTCGGCCTCGACGGAAGCCTTCCGCGCCGATGCTGCGCGCGACCGGCGCGAGCTGATGCGGCCGCAATGGGGAGATGCGATCGACCAGTTCAGTGATGCCGACATGATCGACGCGATTTTCTACTCTGTGTTCCCCAACCTGCACCCCTGGGCAGATTTCAACCCGATCTTCTACCGCTTCCGGCCGGACGGCGACAATCCCGAGCAGTCGCTCCACGAGGTCATGTACATGGTGCAGGTGCCCGAAGGCGCCGAGCGTCCCGCGCCGGCCAAGTGCACGTTCCTCGATCTGGAGGATGATTACACCAAGGCGACCGAGTTCGGCAGCTATCTCAACAAGATCTTCAATCAGGACGGGCTCAACCACGCAGCGGTGCAAAAAGGGCTGCACAATCATCCCAAGGGCGAGGTGATTTTCGCGAGCTATCAGGAAAGCAAGATCCGAGATTTTCATGCCAAACTGAACCGCTGGCTCGACAGCGAAACCCCGCCCAAGAGCCGATAGATCGCATCCCTGAAAGCCCCCTTTCGCCTTGCCGGAAGGAGGCTTTTTTGTGCGCTGCCGGTGGGCCTTGGTAATACCCGCTTTATCAAGTCGGGCGCACCTGCCTGACCCTACGGAATCCGTGCGTTTTTGCAGCAACACCGCGCACAAAAAGCAACGTTTCGTCACCCTTTTTGATAGTTGCTGTTCGCCCCCGCACCCTAGCCTAGCATTTGGGATTGTGGGCGCAAAATCACGCAAAAACAGCATGATAAGCGCCCGCAGATAGTTGGGAGGATTGCCATGGGGTTGAAGACAATCGCGTCGCCGTATCGCGCCGCGCTTTTTGCTGGCGTCGCGGCGACGTGGCTGGCGCTGCCTGGGCTGGCCTACGCGGCTGATGCTGCAGCGGCTGAAGGGGCTGCTGCCGCCGAGGCACCGGCCACGACCGAGGAAATCACCGTCTTTGCGCGTCGCGATGCGGAATCGCTGCAGAACGTGCCGCTGACGATCACCGCGATCAGCGGAGCCACGCTGACCAAGTACAACGTCACCAAGCCTGCTGATATCGTCAGCCGCATCCCCACCCTGAACGTCCAGATCGGCGGTTCGGGCGCCGGTGCGCAGATCAGCTTGCGCGGCGTCGGCTCGTCGAACATTTCCGCCGCCTTCGACAGCGCCGTCGCGCTCGATTTCGATGGCGTGCAGGTTTCCACCAACCGCCTGCTCCAGGCCGGTTTTGCCGATCCCGCGCAGATCGACGTGCTCAAGGGCCCGCAATCGCTCTACTTCGGCAAGAGTGCCTCGGCAGGCGTGCTGCAGATCCGCACCGCTGATCCCACCAAGACCTGGCAGTTCGGCGGCAGCGCCAACTATGAGTTCGAGGAAAAGGGCTACCTCGTCAGCGGCTATGCCTCGGGTCCGATCAGCGACACGCTCGGCATCCGCATCGCCGGCCAGTACAACGACGTGAAGGAATACGTGAAGATCAACCCGACGACCCCGGCCAAGCTGCGCAACCGCGGCCTGACCGACTTCGTCGGCCGCATCACGCTGCAGTGGGAGCCGTCGAGCGACTTCACGGCCAACCTCAAGGCGACCTACACGCGCAACACCAACGACGGCGCGATCGGCACGGCAGACGTTTCGTGCGGCAAGAACGGCCGCGCGGATGAAGTCGTGCTGTTCTCGTTCCTCGGCCCCAGCGCCATCGCCATTCCGTCGAACGCGGATTGCAAGCCGCTCGACAAGTACTTTACCACGTCTGATCCTTCGCCGGCGCTGGTCGGCAGGTTCCCCGATGGCAGCGGCGCTGCCGGCGGCCGTTATCCCGGTCACCCCTTCGGCGAGACGAAGCTGTTTTTCACGCGCCTTAAGATGGACGCGAAGCTCGGCGACAACCTGAAGCTGGTCTCGACCACGGGTTACATGAACCTCGACGCGATCGACTACGATTCCTACAGCTATCTCGGCGTCGGCAAGGCGTTCCGTCCAAGCGGGTTGCCGCTCGTGCTTGCGGCGCTTGGGCCGTTCTCGGCCCCCGCGCTCGATGCGGTCAACACCGTGGGCTCGCCCCAGGGCGTCGGCGGCAGCGATCCGGTCAACAAGACGGCCCAGTTCACGCAGGAACTGCGCCTTGTCAGCAGCTACGATGGGCCGATCAACTTCTCGCTCGGCGCCTTCTATGAAAGCCGCGTGATCAAGTTCAACACCTCGCAGCAGGCGTTCAACGCCTCGCTGCTGTTCCCGGACCCGGTGACAGGCAACACGTTCGACTACTTCAAGAGGCACCGCACGAAGACGAACACCTACTCGCTGTTCGGCAGCGCCACGTATGACATTACCGAGCAACTCGAACTGACCGGCGGTGTCCGTTACACCAAGGAAGACAAGGTCAACACGATCGTCATTCCTTACATGCACCAGTTCCTTTCGACGGTCTTCGGCTTCGTGAACAGCGGCTTCGCCACCCCGCCGATCAAGTTCAATGATACGAACTGGTCGCCGGAAGTGACGCTGCGCTACAAAGTCAATCCGGACTTCAACGTCTATGCCGCGTTCAAGACCGGCTACAAGTCGGGCGGTATCGACAACAGCGCGCTGCCTTCGAGCAACCTTGCCAAGTTCCTTGATCCGGCAACCTTCCAGGAAGCCGCCAACGGCCTGATCTTCAAGTCGGAAACCAGCAAGGGCGGCGAAATCGGCTTCAAGTCGCAGCTCGCCAACCGCACGATCACGTTCAACGCGACGGCCTACTACTACGTGTTCAACAACCTGCAGGTGCAGAACTTCAACGCCACCACGATCCAGTTCGTCACCACCAACGCCGGTCAGTTGACCACCAAGGGTATCGACGTCGACTTCAGCTGGCGTCCGCCGGTGGAGGGGCTGCGCTTCTCCGGCTCGCTTGCCTATACCGATGCGAAGTTCACGCGGGACTTCTTCACCGGCACAGGCCCCGACGGCGTTCTCGGCACCGCCGACGATCCGAACATCAGGGGCCGCCGCGCCGCGCGTGCTCCGGAGTTCGCTGGCAACATCGCCTTCGACTACGCCGCACCGATCAGCGATGCGCTGGAACTCGGCCTCTCCGGCAACGTGGCCTATAGCGGCAGCTACTACACCCGGCAGGAAAACGTGGCTGATTACCAGCAGCCTGCCTATGCCACCATCGATGCCTCGATCTCGATCGGCGCGCCCGATGGCAAGTGGCGGCTCGCGCTGATCGGCAACAACATCACCGACAAGATCTTCGTCAACACTTCGGGCGGACGTCCGTTCCTCGCCGGGCCGGGCAATGGTCTTCCGATCGGTGACGACGAAGTCTTCACCGTCAACCGCGGCCGTCAGGTCTTCGTCCAGGCGAGCTTCAAGTTCTGAGCTTCAGCCGGCCACTCCACGCCGTCTGAAAAGGCCGTCCCGGGAAACCGGGGCGGCCTTTTGCTTTGGGGGGTCTGAAGCGATCGGGCGGGCGCAATGCACGTGCGCCGCGGATTCCCGCTTTCGCGGGAATGACGAGGGTTATGTCAGAGACAGTTCGTCATCCCCGCGGTGGCGGGGATCCAGAGCGGCCAAACGAAGCGTCAGCGGAAAATCAGGCCGCCACCACCCGCACCGGAATCGCGCTTTGCAGCACCATGCCGGTGATCGGATCGGCATCGTCCTCGTCGTCGATCAGGCGGTTGGTCGAGGCGCCGACGGTCATCACGTCGTCCTTGCCGGCATCGTCGTTGCCCCAGGCGTGGGACATCGAAATCACCCCGCGGCGCACCTTATCGCTCGCGCTCGCCACCGCATGGATCGAGGCGACGCGCGAGGCGATCTCGATCACCGCGCCGTCCTCCACGCCCAGTTCGGCCAAGTCCTCCGGATTGAAGTAAGCCGGGTTGGTCGGCATCTTTTTCTTGAGGAATTCCGAGATGTGCCCGTTGCTGTTGTAGCGGTGCTTCGAGCGGCGCGAGATGAGGCGGAAATCGAAGCCATCCGCCTCGGGCCGCCGCGCGGCATAGCCCGCAAAGGCCGCCGGCATATCGCCCGCGCCAAGCTGGAAGCGGTTTGCGGCATCGGGGTCCGGCGGCGCGATCGTGGCATGGACCTCGGGATAGAACATCGCCCCACCCGGGGTCGGACTCGCCAGCGAATCCGCGCGCGCCTTGCTGGGCGCGACGAGGCAGCCGTGCGAGATGAGGTCGAGCATCGTCATCTTGTCCGGCACGCTCTCCATCGAGCACGGCCCGCCGGGCAATTGCAGTTGCAAGCCAAGATGCTTGGCGATCCACCAGAGCATCTCGTACTCGTCCATCGTGTCACCCGGCGGCGGCACCATCGCTTCGGCGTAGTGGGCATAAGGCTCCTCGCAGAAGGGCTGCGAGACATTGTTGATGTCCTCGCGCTCAAGGCACATCGAGGGCGCGAGGATCACGTCCGCCCGCTTCGCACTGGCCGACATGTAGGGATCGACCTGCACGAACATGTCGAGCGTCTCGAGCGCTTTCCTCACCTTGCGCTGGTTGGGGAAGGCGATCTCGGGATTGCCGCCGATCGAGATCAGCACCTTGATCTGTCCCTCGCCGGGGGTGAGGATCTCGTCCGCCAGCACCGGGCAGGGCATTTCGGTGCCGAGCTTGCCAATGCCCCGGATGCGCGATTTGGTGAAGCCTTCGCCGAACATCGGCATCGGCGGCGCGACCTGCGCCTTCTTCGGCCCGGCGGCAAAGGGCATGAACACCATCGGGTTCGCCACCTTGTCCCCCGCCTGGTTGAACCGCGCGCAAACCACGTTGAGCGCGGTCACCATGTATTCGGTGAGGACGCCGCGGCCGGCCATTTCCGGCCCGGTGCCCGTCACCACGCGGCCCTTGGCGGCGCGGGCGAACATGCGGGCGGCGGCAACGATCTGCTCCGCCGGAACCCCGGCGCGGTCGGCAGCGAGCTCGGGCGTGAAATCCTTCACCGCGTCCGCCAGCGCATCGAACCCATCCACATGCGCGGCCACGAAATTGCGGTCGTAGAGCCCTTCCTTGATGATCACATGCAGCATGCCGCCCAGCAGCGCCGGATCCTCGCCTGGCTTCACCTGCAGGTAGAGGTCGGCGAGGTTGCCGGTGTCGCTCTGGCGCGGATCGGCGACGATCACCTTCATCCCCCGCGCCTTGGCATCGCGCAGGCGGCGCGAGGGCGAGAACGGCGGCACACCGCCGCTCGGCGTATAGTGCGAAACGAGCGGGTTGTTCCCGACGAACATGACGACGTCGGATTCCTCGAAGTTGTTCGGCCCGCCCATCCACTGGCCATAGCGCGCGGTGGTGAAGACCTTGGCGGGCTGGTCCACCGTGACGCTGGTATAGTAATTGCGCGTGCCGATCGCCTCCGCCAGCGCATAGGAGGTGCCCAGCACCGCGCTGTTCTGGAACGCATTGGTGCCGCAATAGAGCGCCACCGCATGAGGACCATGCTCCGCGATGACCGCCTTGATCTTGTCCGCGACCAGCTTCAGCGCCTCGGCAGTGGAGGTCTCGACGAACTCGGCGCCCTTCACCCCGCCGTTGCGCACCAGCGGGCGCAGGTGCCGTTCGGGCAGGTTGTGCATTTCGGGCATCTGGCGGCCCTTCACGCAGGTATAGCCATTGAACAGCGGGTTCTCGGGATCGCCCCGCACCGCCGTCACCTTGTCGCCCTCGACATCGACCAGCATGGCACAGCTGGCATGGCAGAAGCGGCAGAAGGTACGCAGGGTCTTATCGGCCAAGACACATCTCCCAAGTGTTTTGAACGCGAAGGCTATCGGCAATCGAAGTCCGGGCACACTGATGAAAGAGAGGGTAGCCGCTCATTTCCGCCAGTAGCCTTGGGGGGCAAAGCCGGGCTTGATGCAGGCCCGGACCGCGCTGAAGGACACACGATGAGCACCGAAAACCGCCACTGGATCCTCGCCCGGCGCCCTGTCGGCAATGGCTATGCCGAAGCCTTCGCGATGGCGACGGAAACGCTGCCTGCGCTGGCGGAAGGCCAGATCCTCGTCGCCAACAAGGTACTCTCGATGGACAGCGGCACCCGGATGTACATGACCGACCGCGAGGACAGTTACCAGCCCGGCACACCACTCGGCGCCAAGCTGATCGGCACGGTGCTGGGCGAAGTGGTGGAGAGCCGCCACGGCGCCTACAAGGCCGGGGACCGCGTGCGCTGCTATGGCCAATGGGCGGACTACTCGGTGGTCGAACCCGACGCGACCTACTGCACCGTGCTGGACGACGCGCACGCCGATCTGAAGGAATACGTCGGCATCTACGGCGCGAACGGCTGGACGGCATGGGTCGGCGTGGTGGAGACCGGCGCAGCCAAGGCTGGCGAAACCTTCGTCGTCTCCGCTGCTGCGGGGTGCACCGGGCTCATGGCCGGCCAGATCGCCAAGGCCCTTGGTTGCCGCGTGATCGGCATCGCGGGCGGCGCGGCCAAGTGCGACCTGCTGACCGGGGAATACGGCTTCGATGGCGCGATCGACTACAAGTCGGCCGATGTCGAAGCCGAACTAGCGCGGCTCTGCCCCGATGGGATCAATGTCTATTTCGACAATGTCGGCGGGGCGATCCTCGATGCGGCGCTGGCGAACATGGCGCTGTTCGGCCGCGTCGCGGTCTGCGGCCTTATCACGAACTATATCGCGCAAGGGCCCGTGCCCGGCCCATACCGCTTCGATCAGGTGCTGATGAAGCGCCTGCGCATCGAAGGCTTTTTCTCGCCCGACTTCTACGCGCGCGAGCCGGAATTCAATCCGGAGCTTGCCCGGCTGGCGGCAGCGGGTCAGCTGCGCCTGCCGTTCGAGGTGAGCCATGGGCTGGAAGAGACGCCGGCGGCATTCACCAAGCTCTTCACGGGTGCGAATGTGGGCAAGGTGGTGGTGGAGCTTTAGAGACTCCTCATCCTAGCCCCCTCATCGTCATTGCGAGCGTAGCGAAGCAATCCAGAGCGCAATGCACTGCCGCCCTGGATTGCTTCGCTACGCTCGCAATGACGAGGCGAGAGTCAGTCGTTAGGCCATCTTCGGCAATTCACCCGAAATGTACTTGTCCATCGTGCGGTGGAACTGGCGGATGCGGGTTTCCTGATAGTGGCCGAGCTCGAGCCGCTTGTTCTTGCTGGCCTTCATGCCCGCCTGCACGTGCGGCAGGTTCTCCATGTCCTGATCGAACACGCCGGCCAGCGCCGCGCCAATGAGGTGGCCGGCATAGGCGAAGGGCTCGCCCTCCGGGATCATGAACATCTCGGGGCTCCGTGCAGGCTTCTCGCCCTTCTGCGCGCGCATCAGGATGCGCACTTCCATCAGGCAGTGATCGGCATCCTTCCACGGCCGCCAGCGGTAGACGATGTTCGGCACGAAGCCGCCCCACGGGGACCAGTTGGGGAAGATGTTGTAGGTCAGGTTGTCGAGCATCTCGCTGTCCGACGCCTCGGAATAATCATGCCCGTTCATCGCCGCGAAGCCTTCGCGATTGGCCTGCGCGAGGACCTTGCGCGCGAGCAGCGGATCTTCCGGATCGAAGCCCTTGAGGTCGGTTGGTTCGGCCGCATTGCGGCGCCCCCGCCCGTCGCCCGCGCCGAGGAATTCGGCGAGCTTGTTGATCACATACATCTGGTCCTTGCCCTTGAGGTGGGGCGAGAGCGTGCCGTTGGGCGTGATCGCCCGGTTCATGTGGTCGCCGTAGAGATCATAGCGCGTGTTGGCGTCCGCGGTGAACGGCAGGATCTGCGGATGCGTGACGACCGAGTGCCAGGCTTCCATGAACGCCTCGGCCACGGCCTTCCAGTTGGCAGGCACCACCTTGGCCACCCAGGCACCGGTGGTGCATTCATCGAGCCGCCAGTTGTCGTAATGCTCGACGCCGGGGCCGATCCAATCGCGGAAACCCGGCAGTTCGGGATTTTCGGTGATCAGGATGAAGCCCTGCCAGCGCTCGACCCGGAGTTCGGGGAGCGACAGGTCCTTGTCTTCCAGATGCTTGAAATCCCATGCGCAGGGGATTTCCTTGAGGCTGCCGTCGTTGTTCCAGGTGAAGCCATGGAACGGGCAGCGCAAGTTGATCGCTCGGCCGCTTTCCAGCCGCAGCTTGCGCCCGCGGTGGAGGCACACGTTGTAGAACGCGCGGACGCTGTCATCGTTCTGGCGGATCAGCAGGAACGACTTGTCATTGATCTCGTAGACCACGGTGTCGCCCGGATCGGGCATGTCTTCCTCGCGCGCGGCGAACTGCCACACGTTGGGCCACATCTTCTCGTCTTCGAGCGCCTTGAAGGCAGGGCTGGTGTAGCGATCCGGATCGAGCGGCTCGTCGCCCAGCTCCTGCGTCGATTCCATCACGAGGTAATCGGGCGCGGGGCGCGTATCGACGGCGAGCATGTCGGTATAAGTGATCCCCGGGCAGCGGTCGGAACGGTCGATCTGGGGGTCAATATCAGCCATGACGTATCCTGGTTCTCAAGAGCTTGAAGGCAGCGGGACAGGCCGCGCCGCGCGCGCAGTTCCTGCACGGCGGCCATAATGCCACCCTGCCGCGCGCCAGCAAGCTGACGCATTGAATAGGAGCGCGAAACCGGCCCGGACGCAATCGGCCCGGTGAGGCAATTCGCCTGTCTGCGTTACTGCTTTTCGAGCAGGGCCGCGCCTTCGGGGAGCGTCACCCAGTTCTGCTTGCTCGAGGTCCAGAAATGGACGGTGGGCTCCAGATCGCTGGTATCATCGAGCGTGCCCGCCTTGATGAAGATCATCCCCTGCGCCATCCCGCCCGGCGTTTCGCTGAATACGGGCGAGCCGCACTTGCCGCAGAACTTGCGCAAGACCGGATTGCCGGATTCGCTGCCATCCTCGTAGACGGTAAGCTCGCCCGTGCGCTCAAGCGCCGCGAACGGCACGGCGATCAGCGCCGAGAACGCCGTGCCCGCCTGCTTCTGGCAATGGCGGCAGTGGCACACGCCGGTCAGCAGCGGCGGCCATGCCGTTTCATAGCGCACCGCCCCGCACAGGCATCCGCCCTGCCGCCGCTCGCCTGCTGTTGCTTCTGTCATATGCTGCTCTCCCTCGTCCGTTTCCCTGTGATCGCATGCAAAGGCGCCGCCGCCATCTCACGTTTCTGCCAGCCCTCAACCTTCAGCGAGCATCGCCTTGAGTTCCTTCTTGAGGATCTTGCCGTTGGCGTTGCGCGGCAGGGTCTCGGCAGTGAAGGCGATCCGCACCGGCACCTTGAACCCCGCCAGCCGCGCGGCGACAAAAGCGCGCAGTTCCTCCTCGCTCGCCGAGGCGCCGGGCGCGAGATAGACGACCGCCGCCGGTTCCTCGCCCAAAGTGCGGTGGGGAATGCCGACCAGCGCCGCGTCGGTAACTGCGGGATGCTCGTAGAGCACGTTCTCGACCTCGATCGAGTAGATGTTTTCGCCGCCGCGGATGATCACGTCCTTGGCGCGGTCGACGATCGTGCAGAAGCCCTCATCGTCGAGCTTCGCCAGATCGCCCGTGCGCACCCAGCCCTCGACAAAAGTCTGCGCGGTCGCCTCGGGGCGGTTCCAGTAGCCCGCGACGATCATCGGTCCGCTGGCCCATAGTTCGCCGACCGAGTTAGGCGGGAGCACCGTCACCCCATCGTCGGAGCGGATTTCAAGGCTGGCGACCGGCGCCGGCGGGCCGCAGCTGGAGGGCCGGTTGAGATAGTCCTCCGCCATATGGTGCGTCACCGTCGCACTGGTTTCGGTCATGCCCCAGCCGTTGCCGGGAAGCGCGCCGAAGGTCTGCCAGATCGCCGAAACCAGCTCGGGCGCAGAAGGCGCGCCGCCATAGGCGATGGCTTCGAGGCTGGAGAGATCGAACTTGTGGCGATCCGGGTGTTCGATCAGCTGCCAGGCGATGAACGGCACGCCGCCGGTCATGCTCACGCGCTCCTTCTCGATCAGGCGCATGGCCTCCAGCGTATCCCACTTGTGCAGCAGCACGAGGCGGCTGCCGCCCGCGAGCGAGCCCATGAGGGTCGCCGAAAAGGCGGTGGCGTGGAAAAACGGGACGGCGAGGAGGATGACGCGCGGGCGCGGCTCGGGCAGCCCCTCGCCGCGCCGCCGCGCCGATTGCGCGCCGCTCCATGCGCTGGTCATGATGTTGGTGGCAAGGTTGCGGTGGGTGCCGAGCGCGCCCTTGGGCCGCCCGGTGGTGCCGCTGGTGTAGAAGATGCCGGCGGGATCATCGCTGTGGATCTCCGCAGCTGGCAGCTCCGCATTGGGGAGCGCGGGCCAGCTGGCGGGCGCGCCGATCAGGTCTTCGAGCAGCTCGGCCCCTTCGCCTGCACCGCGGGAGACGATCACGTTCTTCAGCGGCAGTCCGGCAACATGGGGTGCAATGCGCGTCCAGCGATCGGCATCGGCAATCAGCAGCGTCGCTCCGCTGTCTTCGAGCGCGAAGGCCAGTTCCTCGCCCGTCCACCAGGCGTTGAGCGGCACGATGATCGCACCCAGCGCGCAGGCAGCCATGAACGCGACCGGCCATTCGGGCAGATTCCGCATCGCAAGCGCAACGCGGTCGCCCTTGCCAACCCCGCGCGCCGCCAGCGCGGCCATGAGCGCTGCGACGGCCCGGTGGAACGCGTCGAAGCTCACGCGCTCCTCACCATAGACAAGGAAATCGGCACCGCTGTGCGTGCGCGCGGCCGCCAGAACGCCGCGCAGATCGGGCAGGGCGTTCTTCCACACCCGCGTCGGCACGCCGCGGATCGTCACGGTCTCCATCTCGAACGGCATGCCCGGCGCGCAGAGTTCCTCGCGGATTTCCGGCAGCGTGTGCACAGGCCAGCCGGCGGGAATCGTTGGGAGCGCGCCTGTCGGTTCTGGGGTCGTTTGGGTCATGGCATCCTCATGGGCGCCACTCGTTCCGGCGGCACCTCCCTGACGGCGAGACTAGTGCCGAGCCCGGCTTGCAGCAAGGGCCGCGAAAGGTGCGGATGCCGTAGCGGAAGGCATGGAATCCGGCGGAATTGCTGCATTTTTTCGCCAGCGCGCCCCGCGCAAAGCGCTTTCCTGATCCCTTCCGATGACCTAATCCCCCCGCATAAGTAGATTCGTGGGAAGGACGCCGATTTGCCGCAAGCCGAGCACCCGGATACCGTTGGCACCATGCCCGCCGAAGCGGAAATGGGTCTCGGCGCGCTCGCAGAGCGGCTCGAGCCGCTGGGCAATGGGCGCTTCAGGCTCGATGGTGCGGCGGGCTGGATGCAGGGCCGCACGATGTACGGCGGAACGGCAGCCTTCATCGCCCATTCCGCTGCCAGGCTCGCCTTCCCTGATCTGCCCCCGCTGCGCGCCGCGCAAGTCGGCTTTGTCGCGCCGGTGGGCGAGCATCTCGAAGTCGAAGTCGTGATGCTCCGGCAGGGCAAGAGCGTCGCACAGGTTGAAACCTCGCTAATCTGCGACGGCGCGATCGCCCAGCGCACGCTGTGGCTGTTTGGTGCGGGCCGCGAAAGCAACGGCACCGTTGCTGCCGCCGTGCTGCCCGACCTGATCCCACCCGAGGACTCACCCCGCCTCACCGCCAGCGACTTTGCCCCCGCTTTCACCGCGCGGATGGACATGCGCCGCGCCGATCCGCCGGGCGGCTCCCCCCACGGCACGATCCGCCGCTGGGTGCGGCTGAAGGACCGGTCTGGCCTCGACCCCATCGCCGAGCTTGTCGGCATTGGCGATGCGCTGCCGCCCGGTTCGGCACGCGCGATGGAGCGGATGGGGCCGATCAGCTCGATCACCTGGGCGCTGACGATCCTTGGCGATGTGCCGCCCACCCGCGAAGGGTGGTGGCTGCTCGAAACGAGATCCAACCATATGAGCCACGGCTTCAGCAGCGAGACGCTGCGGCTGTGGAACAGCGAAGGGCTCGAAGTGATGCGCGGACTGCAATCGGTCGCGGTGTTCGGCTGATGGATATCGCCGATCCCGCCGCCCATGGCTTCGACGCGGCCCGCCTCGCCCGCATCGGCGCATTCCTTGAGGAGCGCTACCTCGCGCCCGGCCTGCTCCCCAATGCCGACCTCCTGATCGCGCGCGAGGGCCAGCCGATCCACCGCTTCACGCGCGGCAAGGCCCGCGCCGATGGCACGCCGCTGGCCGAAGACGCGATCTTCCGCATCGCCTCGATGACCAAGCCGCTCACCAGCGCGGCCTTCATGATGCTGCTGGAAGAAGGCAAGGTCGCGCTCGACGATCCCGTCACCAAGGTGATCCCGGAATTCGCCGGGCTCGGCATCTACAACGGCGGCGGCGGCGACGCGCCTTTTTTCCCGACGCGCGCGGCGGCCAATCCGATGCGCATGGTGGACCTGCTCACCCACATGTCGGGCCTCACCTACGGCATCCAGAACCGCACCAATGTCGATGCCGCCTATCGCAAGGGCCGGCTCGACGGGCATGCCTCACTCCCCAGCAACGACCACTTCATCGCCGAACTGGCCAAGCTGCCGCTCGAGTTCGATCCGGGCACGAGCTGGAACTACTCGGTGAGCACCGATGTGCTGGGCGTGATCGTGGCGCGCCTGTCCGGCATGAGCCTTGGGGACTTCTTCGCGACGCGCATCTTCGCGCCGCTCGGCATGGTCGATACCGGCTTCCATTGCCCGCCCGAGAAGGCGCACCGCCTCACCGACAGCTGGGCCTGGAACCCGCTGGGCGCGCCGACACTGATCGACCACGCGGAGAAGTCGAACACGCTGCGCGCGCCGCGCTTTGAAAGCGGCGGCGGCGGGCTGCTCTCGACGACCGCGGACTACCACCGCTTCTGCGCCGCGCTGGCGAAGGGCGGCGCTCCGCTGATTTCGCCCAAGACGCTGGCGCTGATGACCTCGAACCACCTCCCCGGCGGTGCGGACCTGACGACGCTCTCCAAGGCGCTGTTCAGCGAATCCGGCAATGCCGGCGTCGGTTTCGGCCTCGGCTTCGGCGTGGTCATCGATCCTGCCAAGACGCTGATCCTGGGCACCAAGGGTGAGTTCCACTGGGGCGGCATCCATTCCACCGCCTTCTTCATCGACCCGCATGAGAAGCTGCACATGGTCTTCATGACCCAGCTCTTCCCCTCGTCCAGCTATCCCATCCGCCGCCAGCTCAAGACGCTGGTCTATTCGGCGATGACGCACAGTCACGCTTGATCCCATCCAAGGAGACACCGCAATGTCCGATCCCATTTCCGGCGCCAAGGACCACATCGAAGCCGCCCGCAAGCTCGCCGCGACGATCGACGATATCCCCGCCGATACCGCGCTGCTCCCCGTGAACAAGGTCGGCGTGATCGGCGCAGGGACCATGGGCGGCGGCATCACGATGAACTTCCTGACCGCCGGCATCCCCGTCACCATCGTCGAGATGACGCAGGAAGCGCTCGATCGCGGCGTCGCCACGATGCGCAAGAATTACGAGAACACCGTAAAGCGCGGCAAGATGGACGCCGCCCTCGCCGAAGCCGCAATGGGCCGCCTCACCCCGACGCTCGATTTCAATGCGCTCGCCGATGCCGATCTCGTGATCGAGGCGGTCTATGAGAGCATGGAGGTGAAGAAAGAGGTCTTCGGCAAGCTCGATGCCATCGTGAAGCCGGGCGCGATCCTTGCTAGCAACACCAGCTACCTCGATGTGAATGAAATCGGCGCGTCCACCAAGCGCCCCGAAGCCGTGCTTGGCATGCACTTCTTCTCGCCCGCCAACGTGATGAAGCTGCTCGAAGTGGTGCGCGGCTCCGCCACCGCGAACGATGTGCTGGCGACGGTCATGGCGCTCGCGGTCAAGATCGGGAAGGTCCCCGTCGTCTCGGGCGTGTGCCACGGCTTTATCGGCAACCGCATGCTGGCCAAGCGGCAGGAACAGGCCAACGCGCTGATCATGGAAGGCGCGGACTTCGCGGACGTTGACAACGCGCTCCTCGAATTCGGCTTCCCGATGGGCCCGTTCCAGATGGCCGACCTTGCCGGGCTCGATATCGGCTGGCACCGCGACCCGAACCGCATCGAAACCCTGCGCGAGGCGCTTTGCGCTTTGGGCCGCTGGGGCCAGAAGAAGAGCGCGGGCTTCTACGACTACGACGCGAACCGCCAGCGCACGCCTTCCGAAGTGACGCGCGGCCTGATCGCCGAATGGGCCGCGAAAGAGGGCAAGCCCCAGCGCAGCATCGATGCGCAGGAAATCCTCGAGCGCCTGCTTTACCCGATGATCAGCGAAGGCGCACTGATCCTCGAGGAAGGCATTTCCCAGCGCGCTTCGGACATCGATACCGTGTGGCTCAACGGCTATGGCTGGCCCGCATGGACCGGCGGTCCGATGTTCTGGGCAAGCCACATCGGCCTCGCCACCGTCGTCGCGGGCCTTGAGAAGCATGGCCTTCCCGTCGCGCCGCTGTTGGCCCGCAAGGCGGCAGCCGGCGAAGCGTTCGACTGAAGGCGGCCAAGGCCATGCGCATCGAGGACATCATCGAGAGCCCGTTCATCCCGCTGAGCGTGATCCTGCGCGCGCATGCAGCGCGGCGGGGCGATGCCATTGCGATTGCGGACGAGACCTCCTGGATATCGTGGATCGATCTCGACACCATGCTCGACCGCGTGGCCGCCGCACTCCAGCGCGAAGGGGTTCAGGCGAACGAGCCTGTCGCCATCGCGGCGAGCAATGCGGTGAACACCGGCCTCGCCTTTCTCGGCGCGCTGCGGGCAGGCGCAGTGGCTGCGCCGCTGACCTCGACAGCCGCACCGCCGACGGTGCTCGCCATGCTGACGGACAGCAGCAGCCGCGTGCTGCTGCTCGACAAGGCGATGGCCGAAGGGTTGGCGGGCCTGCCCTTCCCGGAGAACGTCAAGCGTATCGCGCTTGATGACAGCGATGCCGGCATTCCCTTCTCGGAATGGATCGCGACCGAAGGCACCAAGCCCGCAGAACGGTTGCCGCGCCCCGAAGACCCGTTCAACATCATCTATTCCTCAGGCACCACCGGCAGCCCCAAGGGCATCGTGCAAAGCCACCAGATGCGCCACGAGTATGTCAGGCGCGGGCTCGGTTCCGGGTTTGACGACAACAGCGCGACGATCTGTTCGACACCGCTCTATTCGAACACCACCCTGGTAAGCTTCCTTCCCACGCTCACCGCGGCGGGCAAGGTCGTGCTGATGAAGAAGTTCGATGCGCGCGGCTTTCTAGAACTCTCGCAGCGCGAGCGCGTCACCCACGCCATGCTGGTCCCGGTGCAATACCGGCGCATCATGGAACATCCTGATTTCGACAGCTTCGATCTCTCGTCCTACCGGCTCAAGACCTGCACTTCCGCGCCCTTTCCGGCATGGCTGAAAGCAGACGTGCTGAAGCGCTGGCCCGGCGGCCTGGTCGAAGGCTATGGCCTCACCGAAGGCGGCGCGACAACCAATCTCGTCGCCCACGAGTTCCCGGACAAGCTCCACACCGTCGGTCGCCCCTCGCCGGGCCATGTCATCAAGATCATCGATGAGGACGGCAACGAGCTGCCACAGGGCGAAGTCGGCGAGATCGTTGGTCGCTCTCCCATCATGATGAACGGCTACCACGGCCAGCCCGCCAAGACGCGCGAGATGGAATGGTACGACAAGGATGGTAACCGCTACCTGCGCCATGGAGACGTTGGCAAGTTCGACGAAGACGGCTTCCTCATCCTGATGGACCGCGCCAAGGACATGATCATCTCCGGCGGGTTCAACATCTTCCCGACCGACCTTGAAGCCGAACTCACCCGCCAACCCGCCGTGAAGGAGGCCGCTGTCGTCGGCATTCCGTCTGACCAGTGGGGCGAAACCCCGCTTGCTGTTGTCGTGCTGGCCGACCCTTCCGCCGATCCCGAAGCAATCCGGCTTGAAGCCAACCGCGCACTCGGCAAGACGCAGCGCATTGCCCGTATCGAAGTGGTGGACGAATTGCCGCGCAGCCCCATCGGCAAAGTGCTGAAGCGCGAGCTGCGTGATCACTTCGGCGGTAACCCGATTGCCCAGAACCCCGTACTCACACCGGATGCCTAAGGAGACCAATCATGCGTGATGCCGTTATCGTTGCTGCCGCCCGCACCCCCATCGGCCGTGCCTACAAGGGCGCGTTCAACGCCACCGCCGGCGCCACGCTCGGCGCACTTTCGCTCGAGGCCGCCGTCGCGCGCGCCGGGATCGAAGGCGGCGAAGTCGACGACGTGCTGTGGGGCTCGGCGCTCCAGCAGGGTGCGCAGGCCGGCAATATCGCCCGCCAGGTCGCGCTGCGTGCGGGCCTGCCCGTCACCGTCTCGGGCATGAGCATGGACCGCCAGTGCTCCTCGGGCCTGATGACTATCGCCACCGCGGCCAAGCAGATCATCGTCGACCGCATGGATGTGGTCGCCGCGGGCGGGCAGGAGTCCATCAGCCTCGTCCAGACCAAGGACATGCGCGTCGCCCCTGATCGCAGCCTCGTTGCCATGCACAACGCGGTCTACATGCCGATGCTGCAGACCGCCGAAACGGTCGGCAAGCGCTATGGCATCAGCCGCGAGGCCTGCGACGAATACGCACTCCAGTCGCAGCAGCGCACCGCCGCCGCGCAGGAAGCGGGCAAGTTCGATGACGAGATCGTGCCCGCCAGCGCCTCGATGGGCGTGCAGAACAAGGAAACCGGCGAGATCACGATGCACGACGTGACGCTCACCAAGGACGAAGGCAACCGCCCCTCGACCACGATCGAGAACCTGCAGGCGCTCAAGCCCGTGATCGAGGGCGGCATCGTGACCGCTGGCAATGCCAGCCAGCTTTCGGATGGTTCGGCCGCAGTCATCCTGATGGAAGCCGGGGTTGCCGCGCAGAAGGGGCTTACCCCGCTCGGCCGCTATGTCGGCATGGCAGCGGCGGGCACCGAGCCTGACGAGATGGGCATCGGCCCGGTTTTTGCGATCCCCGCGCTGCTGAAGCGCTTCGGCCTCAAGATGGACGACATCGGCCTGTGGGAGCTCAACGAAGCCTTCGCGGTGCAGGTGCTCTATTGCCGTGACAAGCTCGGCATTCCGAACGAGCTCCTCAACGTCAACGGCGGCTCGATCTCGATCGGCCACCCCTATGGCATGACCGGCGCGCGCTGCACCGCGCATGCCCTGATCGAAGGCAAGCGCCGGGGTGCGAAGTACGTCGTCGTGACGATGTGCGTCGGCGGCGGCATGGGCGCGGCGGGGCTGTTCGAAGTCCTCTGACAGATGGGCGCGGCGCTTGCCCAGTGGGAGCGCCGCGCCTACCCTTCCGCGCATGACCGAAGATACCCGCCCCTGGCCGCAGGATGGCCGCGAACGCCTGATCTACCCTTCCCCCGTCGGCTGGAAGGGCACCGATTTCATCGACAATGAGGCCGAGCTGCTGAAGCGCCTGAACCCGAAGACGGTGTTCATGATGGGCGACAACCCGGCCCTGCCGCGCATGCCCGAACGCCCGCGCCTGATGGATTTCTTCCGCTGCCGCTTCGGCGATATCACCGTGCGGCACTTGCTCGTCAGCGCCAAGCGCGCGCTTGATGATGGGCTGCCGGAAAAGGTCGTGATGGCCTGTCTGCTCCACGACATTTCCAACGGCTGCCTGATCCGCTGCGACCACGGCTACTGGAGCGCACAACTGGTCGAGCCCTATGTCGATCCCGAAGTCGCCTTCGCGGTGAAGTACCACCAGGCGCTGCGCTATGTGCCGGACGAAAGCGTCGGCTATGCCTACCCCGAAAGCTACCACGCCTTCTTCGGCCCGGACTATCAGGTGCCGGACTACCTGCTGCGCGACGCCGAGTATGCGAAGAACCACAAGTGGTACATGACCGCGCGGCAGATGACGCTCTACGACACCTACTTCTTCGACGATTTCCCGGTGGTGCAGCCAGAGGAACTGGAAGACGTGATCGGGCGCAACTTCAGGGAACCGGAGGAAGGGCTGGGCTTTGACGGCTCACCCACGGCGCATATGTGGCGCACGATGATCTGGCCGAATAATTTCTTGTGAGGGTTGGGCATGGGAGGGCTACGGCTAAAAGATACGCTTCGGGATACGACCCTGCGCTCGCTTGTTACCCCAATCTCGTCATTGCTTGCCGCATCCGCTGGCGCCTTCTTTGGCAAGTGGGCGTGGAGTACGCTTGATCCAGTTGGCGTGATTGCCGTCGAAGGGCCAGTCTATTCTTTCCCGATCAATGCTTGGATTATAGATGCTTTCGCGGTCCTTCCCTTTTATATTCCATGGATCTTTGGAGTCACGTTTGTCGACCAAAGGTTGCGCAGCGGGTGCGCCGTCACAGTGCGATTTGCTGTGACCATTGGCTTTGTGATTGCGGCAGTTGGTCAATTGCGACCATTCGACTTTATAGGACACTTGGACGGCTACCCCGCGTATTTCGCAACGATGCTACTTACGAGTTCAGGTCTCATTTCGGCATCGTGTTTGCGCCTGAACCAGCGCCAGATTTGAACCTCAATACCCGTCGTCGCCCCGTGCTTGACACGGGGCTTGGCTGCCTTTTGGCGCTACCCTCGCCGTAATGGCGGTTCGCCGTGATGCAGGCCCAGCCGCCCTTCTTCATCAGGCCTTCCTGCCAAACCGAAGGTCGCAAAGAAAGCCAAGCCCCGTGTCAAGCACGGGGCGACGAGGGAAGAGGGCTTGGGCGGTGTTAGGCCACCCCCGCCTCAACCTTCCCGGCATGCCCGGCAAAGCCCTGCATCCCCAGCCACCATTGCAGCGCGATCACGCCGCCCTTGGCGGGGCGCAGGATGGCGGCCATGAGCGCGGCGGCCATGGTCAGCGCGATCAGCATCATCGCCCATTCCGGCAGGCTTTCGATCTTGCCGAGGCCGATGATCACCGGCGCCATCAGGTGCCCGGTCAGCAGGATCGCGATATAGGGCGGGAAATCGTCCGCCGCGTGCAGCGTCCAGTTCTGCCCGCACATGCGGCAGCGCTCGACCGGCTTCAGTCCGCCAGCGAACAGATGCGTCCCCCCGCAGCGGGGGCACTTGCCCGCTGCGCCACGCAGGATGGCAGCACCTGCGCTATGCGGCAGCATCGCGGGGTCGAGCGGCAGGGCGGCATCGGGCATGGCGAAACCTCAAAGGTCGAAACGAACGTCGGCTTAAAAACTCTTGTCACCCTGAACTTGTTTCAGGGTCCATCTGTCCGCCTACACGGAGGCCGGTGCTCAAAAGCAACGACGCAGCGTGTCGCGCTTGCCGATTACTCCGCGCTTTACGGCGCGATGGACCCTGAAACAAGTTCAGGGTGACGATGGAACAGCGAAACGCGTCCTACTTCTTCGCGAACGGGTTGGTCGGGCTGCGCAAGGTCAGCCGGATCGGCACCGCGTCGAAACCCAGTTCGCGGCGGATGCCGTTCACCAGATAGCGGCGATAGCTTTCGGGAAGCTGATCAAGCCGCGTGCCGAACATCACGAAGCTGGGCGGGCGGATGCGCGCCTGCGTGATGTAGCGCAGCTTGATCCGCTTGCCGCCCGGTGCCGGTGGCGGATTGGCGGCGAGCGCATCATCGAACCAGCGGTTGAGCGCCGAGGTCGGCACGCGCTTCGACCAGGCCGCGCGAATATCGAAAGCGGCGGTCAGCATCTGGTCGAGCCCCTTGCCCGTCCGCGCCGAAACCGCGAGCAGCGGCACGCCGCGCACCTGAGCCAGGCCCTCGTCCAGCGCCGCGCGCACGCCATTGAACAGGGCGGAAGGATCCTCGGCTACGTCCCACTTGTTGATCGCGATCATCAGCGCGCGGCCTTCCTCGAGCACCATCGAGGCGATCTTGAGGTCCTGATGTTCGAGGCCCCGGGTGGCATCGAGCAGCAGCACGACGACTTCGGCAAAGTCGATCGCGCGGCGCGCATCGGCGACGGACATCTTTTCCAGCTTCTCGACGACCTGCGCCTTCTTGCGCATCCCCGCCGTGTCGATCAGCCGCACCGGGCGGTAGGCATCGCTCGCAGGATCGAACCACTGCCAGTCAATCGCGATCGAATCGCGCGTGATCCCGGCTTCGGGCCCCGTCAGCAGCCGGTTCTCGCCGAGCAGCTTGTTGATGAGCGTCGACTTGCCCGCATTGGGCCGCCCGACGATGGCGAGCTTGAGGACCGATTCGGGATCGAACTCCTCCTCGTCCTCCGCGCCTTCGGGCGGCGGAATGTCGTCATCATCGTCGCCATCCGTGCCTTCGATATGCGGGCGCAGCGCCTCGAACAGATCGGCGAGGCCCTGCCCGTGCTCGGCAGAGAACGCCACCGGCTCGCCAAAGCCGAGCGCGAAGGCATCGTAGAGCCCCGGATCGCCCGCGCGCCCTTCGGCCTTGTTGGCCATGAGCACGATGGGAATGCGGCTGGAGCGCAGATAACGCGCGATTTCCTCGTCGAGCGGGGTCACGCCGGCGCGCGCGTCGATCACGAACAATGCGACATCCGCGCCCACCAGCGAGGCTTCGGTCTGCTGGCGCATGCGGCCCGGCAAGGTCTCGGGATCGAGGTCTTCCCAGCCCGCGGTATCGACGATGGTAAACTTCAGGCCGAGCAGATCGGCATCGCCAAAGCGGCGGTCACGCGTCACGCCCGGCTGGTCGTCGACAAGCGCGAGCTTCTTGCCGACCAGCCGATTGAACAGCGTCGATTTGCCGACATTGGGCCGGCCGATGATGATAACCTGAGGCAGCATCGCCTTCCCGTGGCCTCATCGGACCCAGAACGCAAGTCGCGTCTGTTGCGGCATGTTCGTGCCGGTTCGGCAAAAGTCTGCACCCTAACCCGGCATTAACCAGCCTCAACAGACCGGCCTTAACCAACGGTCGGCAATGTCGCGACATGAGCAGTAGCCCTATAGCTTTGGCGATCCTGTCCGTCCTTGCGGCTTTTCCGGCTGTAGGCAATGCACGGCCAGTAGCACCGGATCCGACGGCGAACTTTGATGACCGCGATAATCCGGGTGTCCGCGACTTCGCCCTCCCCTACATCCAGTGCGTCCCATATGCGCGCAAGGTTTCCGGCATTCAGCTCTATGGCGATGCACATACCTGGTGGGGTCAGGCGGCTGGCCGCTATGCGCGGGGAAACCGACCCAAGGTCGGTGCTGTCATGGCCTTCCGGCCCCATGGCGCGATGCAGCTGGGCCATGTCGCCGCTGTCAGCCGGATCATCGATTCGCGCACGGTGCTGCTGCGCCACGCCAACTGGTCCCCCATCGAGGGGCGGCGCGGCCAGCTGGAAGACAATGTCCGCGCCGTCGATGTCTCGCCTGAAAACGACTGGAGCGAGGTTCGCGTGTGGTATGCGCCGCTCGGCGGACTCGGCACCACGCACTGGCCGGTCGAGGGCTTCATCTACAACGGGAAGCCGCCAAAGAACCCCGGGCCGAATGAACGGCTGACCGTGCTGGCTTCGGCTGAGGCACCGAAAGCGACCTACACTTCGCGCATCGGCCCCGATTTCCTCAAGGGCATCGTGCCCGAAACGAGTCGCAGCCCTGCGCGCCGTCCGCTGGCTGCGCGTGAGATCGTCAAGGCTTCGGTCAAGCCACGCGAAGAGGAGCGCGCTGTCGCGGTCTCCCCCAATCTCGCGCGCGATCCCATCGGCCGCATCATCGCTGCCCGCGTGCGCTGACCTCACATCGTCTTGATGATCGCCGAGAAATCGAGCCCGCCATTTCCGGCCGCATCGAACGCCGCGTAAAGTTCCGCCGCGCGCGAACCCATCGGCACGTCGGCCCCGGCGCTCTTGGCCGCTTCCATCGCGAGCTTGAGGTCCTTCAGCATCAGCGCGGTGGCAAAGCCGCCCTGATAGCCGTTGTCCGCCGGCGTCGTCGGGCCGACGCCGGGCACGGGACAATAGCTTGTCATCGACCAGCACTGGCCCGAGGCCTTTGACGAGATGTCGAAGAAGGTCTGCAAATCGAGACCCAGCTTCTCGGCCATGGCGAAAGTCTCGCAAGTCGCGATCATCGAGGCGCCGAGCAGCATGTTGTTGCAGATCTTGGCTGCCTGCCCCGCGCCGCTGTCGCCTGCGTGGATCACTGCCTTGCCCATCGCGGCAAGGATCGGCTCGCCGCGCGCGAAGGCATCGGCGCTGCCGCCGACCATGAAGGTGAGCGTGCCGCCATTGGCCGCCGCGATCCCGCCCGAAACCGGGGCATCGACCATGGCATAGCCCGCGTCTGCCGCCTGCGCGGCAACCTCGCGCGCGGTGGCAACATCGATGGTCGAGCAATCGAGCAGAAGCGCCGAAGTCGGTGCATGGCCGATCACGTCGGCGGTATAGACTGCCTTCACGATGGCACCGTTGGGCAGCATCGAAACAACCGCCTCCGCGCCCTGCACCGCTTCCTGCACAGAAGTGTAGGTGGTGCAGCCGTTTTCCTTCGCGCGCGCCAGCGCCGCTTCGGCCAGATCGAAGGCGTGCACGTCATGCCCCGCCTTGACGAGATTCGCGGCCATGCCGCCGCCCATGTTGCCGAGGCCGATGAATGCTATTTTCATTTCACTCTCCGGAAGTTGTTTCTAGCGCGATCCATCGACGAACTGCGCTGGTCACCAGAATGACAAGGGCGATGATCAGGAGAATGTGCGAGATCCAAGTGAAGAAAAACAAGGTCCCGACGCCGCCGTCATCGTACTGCAAATTTGCCCAGTAGCCGTATGCCCATATCAGCAGATGCAGCAGGACGCAGGCTGCGGCGAACCGCAGCGCACGGCGCGAAACCACATTGCGCAGGGCAGACAACTACCGCCCCTTCCACACGCCGGGGCGCTTCTCGATGAAGGCGGCCATGCCTTCGGCCTTGTCCTCGGTCGCGGTCAGCACCTGGAACAGGCGGCGCTCGAACAGCACGCCCTGATCCAGCGTGGTCTCGAAGGCGGCATTGACCATTTCCTTGTTGGCGATCACTGCGACCGGCGCCATCCCGGCGATCACTTCGGCAGCGGCCATCGCCTCGTCAATGAGCGAGGCGAGCGGAACGACGCGGCTGACGAGGCCCGAGCGCTCGGCTTCCACCGCATCCATCATCCGGCTGGTGAGGCACATGTCCATCGCCTTGGCCTTGCCCACCGCGCGGGTCAGGCGCTGCGAACCGCCCATGCCCGGCGCGACGCCGAGCTTGATTTCGGGCTGGCCGAACTTGGCGTTTTCTGAGGCGATGATGAAGTCTGCCATCATCGCCAGTTCGCAGCCGCCGCCGAGCGCAAAGCCATTGACTGCCGCGATCCACGGCTTGCGGGTGGCCTTCACGATATGGCTGGTCCAGCGCGAGAAGAAGTCGCCGGTGTAGAAATCGGTCGCGGCCTTGTCGGCCATTTCCTTGATGTCCGCGCCCGCAGCAAAGGCCTTCTCGCCCGAGCCGGTGAGCACCGCGCAGCGCTGCGAGGGATCGGCTTCATAGGCACCGAACGCCACGATCAGTTCCTCAAGCACCTGCGAATTGAGCGCGTTCAAGGACTTGGGGCGGTTGAGCGTGATCAGCGTGACGGCGCCGCGCTGTTCAACAAGGATCGTCTCGTAGGTCATAGGGGGCTCCATTCCTCGTTTGCAGGCAGGGGCGCGAAGATCGCGTCCAGCATTGCGTCGGTCACGCCTTCGGGTGTGGCCGGGTTCCACTTGGGGGCATTGTCCTTGTCCACGATCACCGCGCGCACGCCCTCGGCGAAGTCGGGGCGCAGCAGGACGCGGCTGCAGATGCGGTATTCCATCACCATGTTGGCGGCGAAATCGGGCAGGGTAAGGCTGGTCGCGAGCTGGCGCAGCGCAACCTTGCAGGTCTGCGGGCTCTTGGTGTGGAGCGTTGCGAGCGTCACGGCCGCAAATTCACTGCCATCGGCTTCGAGCGCGGCGAGGATATCCTCGTAGCGATCGGATGCGAAGAGCCGTGCGATCGCCTCGGCCTGCGCCGCCACTTTCGGCTCGGGCGCGGCGACCGCAAGGCTGCTCAGGATCGCCGGAACATCGCCGGGGTTTGCGGCGATCTTCGCCTTCGCCTCGGTCAATGCAGCAGCGGGCAGGTAGTGCGTGGCGGAACCGGCCCAGAGGCATTCGGCTCCGTCCATCCGCGCGCCGGTGAGCGCAAGGTACTGGCCCAGCCGCCCCTTCATGCGCGAGAGGAACCAGCCGCCGCCCACGTCCGGAAACAGGCCGATGCCGGTCTCGGGCATGGCGAGCCGGGTGTTCTCGGTCGCAACGCGGTAGCGCGCCGGGTCCGCGATGCCGACGCCGCCGCCCATCGTGATCCCATCCATGAAGGCCACTATTGGCTTTTCATAGGTCATGATCAGGTGGTTGAGGCGGTACTCGTCGAAGAAGAACTTGCGGCCGGAGACGCCCTCGTCGGTCAGCGCCGAATTGCGCAGGAAGGCAATATCGCCGCCCGCGCAAAAGCCGCGCCCTTCGGAATGGTCGATGATCACCGCGCCGATTGCGGGATCATCACGCCACGCCAGCAGCGCGGCGGTCATGCCATCCACCATCGCGCGGTTGAGCGCGTGGATCGCCTTGGGCCGATTGAGCGACAGCACGCCCATCCCCCCTTCGGTGCGGACCAGAATATCGTCGGTCATTGCCTTGCCCTCTCCCAAACCTGAATTACTGGCGAAGCAGATCGCGCCCGACGATCATCTTCATCACCTCGTTGGTGCCTTCGAGGATGCGGTGGACGCGCAGGTCACGCCAGAAGCGCTCGATCGGATAGTCCTTGAGATAACCGTAGCCGCCGAAGATCTGCAGAGCGCGGTCGACCACGGAGGAGCCGGTATCGGTCGCCAGCTTCTTCGCCATCGCCGAAAAGCGCGTCTTGTCCGGCGCGTTCGAAGTCACCTTGGCCGCCGCCAGATAGAGCAGCGCGCGCGCTGCTTCGAGGTCGATCGCCATGTCGGCCAGTGCAAACTGCGTGTTCTGGAAATCGGCGATGGGCTGGCCGAACTGGCTGCGCTCCTTGGCATACCTGATCGCCTCATCCAGGCAGCGCTGCGCCCCGCCGAGCGAGCAGGCGCCGATGTTGAGCCGCCCGCCATCGAGCCCGGCCATGGCAAAGCGGAACCCATCGCCTTCCGCGCCGACACGGTTCGCCACTGGCACCTTCACGTTCTCGAGGATCACCTGCGCGGTGGGCGAGGAATTCCAGCCCAGCTTGCGCTCCGGCGCGCCGAAGCTGACGCCCGGCATGTCCTTTTCGATCACGAGGCACGAAATGCCCTTGGGCCCCGCCTCACCCGTGCGCACCATCGTCACGTAGATGTCGCTCACCCCGCCGCCCGAGATGAACTGCTTGGTGCCGTTCACCACATAGTGATCGCCATCCAGCTTCGCCGTCGTGCGCAAGGCCGCCGCGTCCGAGCCCGAGCCGGGTTCGGTAAGGCAGTAGCTGGCGATCTTGTCCATCGTGATGAGATCGGGGAGGAAACGCCCCTTGATCGCGTCGCCGCCGAAGCGGTCGATCATCCACGAGGCCATGTTGTGGATCGAAATGAACGCGCTCGTGCTGGGGCAGCCATAGGCCATGGCTTCCATGATCAGCGCCGCATCGAGCCGGCCCAGCCCGATGCCGCCGCTTTCCTCGCTCACGTAGATCGAGGCGAAGCCGAGTTCCGCCGCAGCCCGAATCGTCTCGCGCGGGAACGTGTGCTCCTCGTCCCACTGCGCGGCGAACGGCGTGATCGCATCGGCGGTGAAGCGGCGGGCCATCTCCTGGATCGCGAGCTGGTCGTCGGTGAGGGCAAACTGGTCGGTCATGCTCGGGCCTTGCATTGCAGGGAGGGTGGAATTGCGTGCGGTACACCAAGCCCTAGCCGAAGCGCGGGGCGTGGCAAGTGATGGACCTTGGGGCGAGCGCAGGCCATAACCGGGCGCGCATGGAAAGCCTCGACACCGCCAGCATCGATGCCGCGCTGCGCCTGATCGGCATAGGCCAGCTCTTGCTGGTGGCGCTGGTCGTCTGGCGCAGCGGTGCCGGGCCGGCGGTGCGCCAGGTCACGGTGGCGCTGCTGATCGGCGTGATCGGCTATCTCATCAATTCGGCGCCGCAGTTTCCGCAAACGCCCTCGCCCACGCGCTTCGCTGTGGTGCTGGCCAGCAATCTTGCGCCGTGGTTCCTGTGGCTCTTCGCCCATATCGTGTTTGACCGCGCGGTGGACCGGCGCATCGCCGGGGCCAGCCTCGCGCTGATCCTCGCGAGCGTGATGATCTACGTCCTGCGCCGCTGGTACGAGCCGCTGATCCCGCTCGCCGATGCGGTTGGCCATATCGTCGCCGCGCTGCTGGTGATCCATGCCATGGTGATCGCGGTGCGCGAACGCGACGACGACCTTGTCGAACAGCGCCGCCGCTTCCGCGTGGTCTTCGTGCTGGTGATCGCAGTGCTCTCGATCGGCGTGCTGGCGAGCGAGGCGTGGTTCGGCTTCGGCCACGAACCCGCCTGGATGCTGGTCAGCCAGTCGGTGGTGATCGCGCTCGCCATTCTCGGCATCGGTGTTGCCATGCTGGAGGCCGATCCCGCGCTGCTCGCCCCGCCGCGCGCGGGCCTTGCGCCGCCCGGCGCCGATGACTGGAGCCCGGCCGAACGCGTGCTCAAGGGCAAGCTCGATGCCGCGATGGCCGCCCGCGTCTGGCTGGAACCCGGGCTTACCATCACCGCGCTCGCCGCAAGGCTCGATGTGCCCGAGCACCGCCTGCGCGCGCTGATCAACCGCCGGCTTGGCCACCGCAACTTCTCGGCCTTCCTCAACGGGCACCGCATTGCCGAAGCGAAGGCCGTGCTTGCCGATCCGGCGCGCGTCGATCTGCCGGTCCTCACCATCGCGATGGACCTCGGCTACGGCTCGCTCGCGCCGTTCAACCGCGCCTTCCGCGAAAGCGTGGGGCAGACCCCCACCGAATTTCGTCGGCAGGCGTTTGCCGCTGATGAAAAACCCTGATCGATTCCGAAAAGGATCAGCATTTTCGGACCGCGCGGAGCCACCGTGCCGCCACCATGCCAAACCTCGGGCACCCCCTTCCCGGAGAGCCCCATGCCGATCACGCTGCTGTTCCTCGCCCACCGCATGCTCGATGGTATCTGGATCGAAAGCATCCGCTACTTCGCCGGCGCATCCGGCGTTGCGCTGCTGTGCTGGCTGCTCGCCAGCCGCATTGCCCACCGCCGCATCCAGACGCGCCGCGCGAGCACGGCGGACCGTCTGCGCGAGGTGCGCCAGTCGATGTGGTCGATGACGGTCTTCGCCTTTGTCGATCTGATCACGGTGGTGCTGATTGCGATTGGCGCCATCGCCTTCAATCAGGGTCCGCCGGTGCCCGTCACGATCCTGTGGCAGACCGCCGCACTCATCGTGATGCACGATGCCTATTTCTACTGGATGCACCGCTGGATGCACGGCAAGGCGATGTTCCGCCTGCTCCATTCGGTCCACCACCTCAGCCGCACGCCAACGAGCTGGGCCGCCTACAGCTTCGCCACCGGCGAGGCCGCGTTCGAGGCGCTGATCGTGCCGCTGATGGTCGCCGCGCTGACGATCTTCGCCCCGGCCGAGCCCTGGGCGGTGTTTATCTTCCTCGGCCACCAGATCGCGCGCAATGCCTTCGGCCACGCCGGGTTCGAACTCGCCTGGCCGGGCTTCACCCGCTCGCCATGGACGGGCTGGATGTCGACCACCACCCACCACGACCTGCATCACAGCGAAGGGCGCTACAACTTCGGGCTCTACTTCACCTGGTGGGACCGCTGGATGGGCACCGAGCATCCGCGCTACCACGAGCGGTTCGAGGCGGTGGTGAACCGCCGCCGCGAAACCGCTGCGGAAGGTGTGCCGGTGCATGGGACCGTCAGCCCGTAAGCCTTCGGATCAGGCCATCGTCGGGATGACGAACGCATTCCCGCTATCCGGCAGGCCATCGGGCCAGCGCTGCGTCACGGTCTTGACCTTGGTCCAGAACTTGACGCCCTCGACGCCGTGCTGGTTGGTATCGCCAAAGGCAGAGCGCTTCCAGCCGCCGAAGGTGTGGTAGGCCACCGGCACCGGGATCGGCACGTTGATGCCCACCATGCCGACATTGACTCGGGCCGCAAATTCGCGCGCCGCGTTGCCGCTGCGGGTGAACAGCGCCACGCCGTTGCCGTACTGATGCTTCGAGGGGAGCGCGAGCGCTTCCTCGAAATCCTTGGCGCGCACGATCTGCAGCACGGGGCCGAAGATCTCGTTCTTGTAGCTCTCCATCTCCGCCGTGACGTGGTCGATCAGCGTCGGGCCGACGAAGAAGCCGTTCTCGTGGCCCTGCAGCGAGAAGCCGCGGCCATCGATCACGATCTCGCCGCCTTCTTCCTCACACGTGGTGATCCAGCGTTCGATGTTCGCCTTGTGCGCGGCGGTCACGACCGGACCATAGTGGCAATCGGTATCGGTCGAGATGCCGACGCGCAGCTTCTCGATCGCGGGGATCAGCTTGGCCTTGAGGCGCTCGGCGGTCTCATCGCCCACCGGTACGACCACCGGCAGCGCCATGCAGCGCTCGCCCGCCGAACCGAACGCGGCGCCGGCGAGATCGTTGACGACCTGATCGAGATCGGCGTCGGGCAGCACGATGCCGTGGTTCTTGGCCCCGCCCATCGCCTGCACGCGCTTGCCCGCAGCAACGCCGCGGTTGTAGACATAATGCGCGATATCCGACGAGCCGACGAAGCTCACCGCGCCGATCGCCGGGTGATCGAGGATCGCGTCGACCATTTCCTTGTCGCCATGGACGACCTGGCAGATGCCTTCGGGCAGGCCAGCCTCGAGGAACAGTTCGGCAAAGCGCACCGGCACCGAGGGATCACGCTCCGAAGGCTTGATGATGAAGGCATTGCCGGTGGCAATCGCCACGCCCGACATCCACAGCGGGATCATCGCAGGGAAATTGAACGGGGTGATGCCCGCGCCGATGCCGATCGGCTGGCGCATCGAATAGATGTCGATGCCGGGCCCGGCGCCTTGCGTGTATTCACCCTTCAGCACATGCGGGATGCCGCAGCAGAACTCGATCACTTCAAGCCCGCGCTGAATGTCGCCCTTCGAATCGGCGATGACCTTGCCGTGTTCGGATGAGAGCAGGTGTGCCAGCTCGTCGATGTTGGCCTCGACCAGACGCTTGAATTCGAACATCACGCGGGCGCGGCGCTGCGGATTGACCGCGGCCCATGCGGGCTGCGCCGCCGCTGCGGCCTGCACGGCGCGCTCCAGCGTCTCGGCCGTGCCCAGCGCCACTTCGGCCTGCACTGCGCCGGTGTTGGGATCGAACACCGGGCCCTTGCGCGCCGGCGCGCCGCCGGAGCCGCCGACAATGAAATGATCGATCTGGCGCATGGGTTTGCTTCCTTTCCTGACGAATTTGACGGGCTTCCTGCACCCCGGATGAATTGCAAGCAAGGTGAGAAAATGCGAGGGAGACCTGCAATGATGCAGCCCCCCGACTGGAGCGATTTCCAGACCTTCCTCGCCATTGCCCGCGCCGGGCAGCTTGCCCGCGCCGCACAGGCCATGGGTGTCGATGCCACCACGATGGGCCGCCGCCTGCGCCGCCTAGAAACGCGCATCGGGGCCAACTTGTTCGAACAGACGCGCGAGGGGCAGGTCCTCACTGAAGCGGGAGAGGCGATGCTGGTCGAGGTGGAAGCGATGGAACGCGCCGCCAGCCGCATCGCCGAACACGGCGGCGGCGGAGACAAGGGCTCCGTGGCGGGCCTCCTGCGGGTCAGCCTCTCCGAAGGGTTCGCCAGCTGGATCGTCGCCCCCGCGCTGGCGGGCTTCACCGCCGCGCATCCGCGCCTTGTCATCGATCTTGTCGCCAGCTCCGGCTTCCTCAGCCCCTCGAAGCGTGAGGCGGACCTCGCCGTCACCCTTTCACGCCCGCGCGCGGGGCCGGTCATTGCCGGCAAGCTCTCCGATTATCACCTGCGGCTCTATGCCGCGCCCGGCTATCTCGCCGGCCATGCGGCGCTGCGCCGCGCTGGCGATCTCGCCCGCGGCCACGCCCTAGTCGGCTATATCCCCGATCTGCTCTACGCGCCCGAACTGCGCTACCTCGCCGAGATCGAGCCCGGCCTTGCGGCCACGGTCCGCTCTTCCTCGATCAATGCGCAGTACCGCCTGATCGCCAGCGGCGCGGGCATCGGCGTGCTTCCGTGCTTCATTGGCGACGCGGATCCGAAGCTGGTGCCCGTCTTTCCCGAACGTCGAATCACGCGCTCATTCTGGCTCGTCATGCACAAGGACACGCATGCCCTTGCACGGGTGCAGGTCTTCAAGACCTGGCTTACGGCACTGGTGGAGCGGGAAAGAAGCCGCCTGCTACCCCACTAGATCCTCCCCATTGTCCCCTGACCTTGTCGAAGGGTCAAATGGGGGGATGGCAGCCCGCAGGGCTGACGGAGGGGTACGGCCTAAAGCTTCGCGACCGGCGCGTCCTCGCCAAGGTCCTCGTACCACGCCTCGACCGGGCCGGAGAGCTTGAGCGTCAGCGGGTTGCCCTTGCGGTCCATGGTCTTGCCCGCCTGCACGCGCACCCAACCTTCGGAGATGCAGTATTCCTCGACATTGCGGCGCACCGTGCCCTTGAAGCGGATGCCGATGCCCCGGCGCAGCTTCTCCGCATCGAAGAACGGGCTGCGCGGATTGATGGCGAGGTGATCGGGGGGCACGTCCGGTCCGGCAGTGGTTGCGGGAGCGGCGGATTCGGGCGCGGATGCTTCGTCGGTCATGGCCCCCGCAAATATCTTGATCGCCCCACTTGTCAATCAAGCCCCGCCATGGCAGAGGCGCGCCCCTGTCCGGCCGCCATGCCCACCGCATGAGTCCGCCGCGCGGGCGCGTAGCTCAGTGGTAGAGCACACCCTTCACACGGGTGGGGTCGCAGGTTCAATCCCTGCCGCGCCCACCACCGGCCAGGCCGGTGCCGCCTCACATCACGACTGGCAGTTCCCCCGGCCCCGGCGGGGCATCCGGCATCTCGACTTCGATCCGCCCCGCTTCCACCCGCACCGGGAATGTCCGCAGGTCCGGGTAGGCCGCGCCGAGGCATTTGCCGGTCAGTACGTCGAAGCGCGCGCCGTGGAGCGGGCACATCACCGCGCCGCGCCGGACGCGCCCCGGGGAGAGCAGCGCGGCCTGGTGCGTGCAGCGGTCGTTGACAGCGCGATAGGTGCCGTCATCCGTGCGCAGGACCAGAATGTGCCAGCCCGCCAGCCGCGCCGCGAGTTTGCCTTCGGCGGGGAATTCAGCCTCCGGAGCAAGGTCATGCCAAGTCGTGCTCATGCAGTTGCCGCCCACCATTCTTCCATCACCGGGGTGATCGCGCGCGCCACCAGTTCGATCACCGGGCTGCCAGGCTTCGCAAGATAGGCAATCGCGCCGTGGCCCTGATCGGCGGGCGCTCCGCCCAGCACCAGCTCCCAGCCATCCGCCAGCATCGCCGCTGCGCTGTTTGCCACCGAATCGACCCAGACGCCGAGGTGCGACGGCCCGAGCGCGCGCATCGCGTCATAAGCCGAACCCGGTTCGCTTTCGATCAGCTCCATCCGGAGCGGCCCCTGATGCGAGTAGACCACGCGCAGTTTCGCCTCCAGTTGCTCGCCTGCCGCGTTCCACACCGGCATCGGATCGAACGTGCGCACCGGGGTCCATGTGCAGCCCATCGTCGCGCCGAAATGGGCCATCGCCGCTTCCAGATCGTCAACGATCACGCCATGGTGAAAGATACCCGCCAAAATCTCCATTCGCATCACTCCCATGTCGTCAGCTGCAATTCAGCAAACATATGTTTTATAGATTGAAAATACGCCTCATTGACCGCCGAAAGCATCGCTTTACAAGCATACATGAATGTTTTTAAGGTGCAATCGGAACCCCGTTGTTCCGGGAGAGGTACGATGTCCGAAACCCTGACCGCGCAAGCCCATGCCGATGATCTGGCACGCATGACGTGGGAACGCGAGCGCAATGGTCCGCCCGCCGATTTTCCCGCGCTGCCCTCGATCCCCGGCGGCCGCTACGTCGATCCCGCTTTCCTCGAACTCGAGGAAAGGGGCATGTGGCAGCGCTCGTGGCTCTATGCGGGGCACGTCGACCAGCTCCCCGAGCCCGGCTCATGGTTCCTCTGCCGCAACACCGGCTCCCCCGTCATCGTCACCCGCACGCTTTCGGGCGACATCCGGGCGTACTACAACACGTGCCAGCACCGCGGCGCACCTCTCGTAAAGGAGGAGAGCGGCACCTCGCGCGGCTTCGTATGCGGCTATCACGGCTGGTCCTATACGCTCGAAGGCAAGCTCACCGCGGTGCGCGACCGGCGCGATTTTGCGGAAGGTTTCGACTTTTCCTGCCATTCGCTGAGCCAGGTGCGCTGTGAGCTCCTCGGCAGCCTCATCTTCCTCAACGCCGATCCCGATGCCGAGCCACTGATGCAGCACATCGGCCCGATGGCGGCGGAGCTCGAACAGCTCCAGCTCGAAAAGCTGCGCCTTGTCGACAGCCGCACTTACGAGACCGACTGCAACGTCAAGGTGCTGCTCGACGCGTTCCTCGAAGTCTATCACCTCAAGTCGATCCACGAGAACACGGTGGACCGCTTCCTCGATCACCGCGCGATGATCGTCACGCTCTGGCCCAACGGCCACAGCCGCATGGCGACGCCCAACCGGCGCGAAGGCTGGATCGATCCCGGCACTGTCGGCATGCCCGAAATCCCGACGATCTCGGAGTTCGTGGCGAAGAACAACGTCTCCTACTCGATCTACCCCAACTTCGTGATGCCGCCCGCGCCTACCGGCATTCCGCTGCTGCAGTTCTGGCCGATGGGGCCGAAGCGCACCCGGGTCGTCTCGACCTGGCTCGCCCCCGATCACGATGCTGCCAATCCGCACCCGCTGTGGGAAATGCGCATCAAGAACTGGGAGCGCATCCTCTACGAGGACCTGCAGTTTGCCCCGCAGATTCAGGAATCGGTCGAAGGCCCGGGCTTCAAGGGCATGTCGCTCAACTATCAGGAACGCCGCATCTACAACTGGCACGAGGAACTCGACCGCCGCATCGGCGTGGAGAACGTGCCCGAGCACTTGCGCGTGACACCCGTGCTCGCGCCGTTCATCGTCCGCGAATGACCGATACGCTCTCGCCGCTGGGCACGCCGTGGCGGACGTTCGAAGACCTTGCAGTGGGTGAGACGCGGCTCTCGCCCCTGCGCACCCTGACCGAGGCCGAGATCGTCGATTTCGCCCGCGCGCATGATCCGCAGTGGTTCCACACCGATCCCGAAGCCGCGCGCGCCTCGGTGTTCGGTCAGGTCGTCGCGAGCGGCATCCATGTGCTGGCGATCTGGCGGCAGATGGATCATGCGATCAACGGCGATATCGATTTCGTCTGCGGTGTGGGCTGGGACCGCTTGCGCCTGAAGCGTGCCGTCCGCGCCGGCGATACGCTGCGCGTCTCGAGCGAAATCCTCAGCCTGGAGCCCTCGCGCAGCGCCAAGCCGCGCGGCACGGCCGTCACGCGCTATGTGGTGATGCTGGAGGATGGCACCGAGTGCGTCACCTTCGAGAGCACCAACCTCGTCTACACGCGCGCAGGCCGCGACAGATCGGCCACCAGCGCTTCCGCCGAGGCATAAGCCGCGCCCATCGCCGCCTCGACCACGTCGGGCGGGCCATAAGTCGGTCGCAAGTGCACGACATGCACATCGGTGATCCCGATGAAGCCGAGCCAAGCCTGCATGAAGCGCACCTGATGATCTAGCTCCGCGCCGGGCTGACCGGGCCGTATATCGAGCGCGCCCGAGGCGACAAGGATCGCCCGCTTGCCCGCACCCAGCCCTTCGACGCCGGTTTCCGAAACGCGGAAGGCCATGCCCGGCTGCGTGATCGTGTCGATATACTGCTTCAATTGCCACGGAATGCCGAAGTTCCACATCGGCACGCTGAACACATGCGTGTCGAACGAGAGGAAGTGCGCCACCGCGTCGCCGATCTGCGCCCATGCGGCGCGCACCTCGTCCGCGACCTCGCGCCCCTCGATCAGCGCATAGCGCCCCTCGATCACTGGGCCGGTCAGCGCGGGGAGGTCTGCACTGCAGGTGTTCAGCGTCTCGACTGTGGTACCGGGGCTCGCCGCCGTCAGTCCCGCGATCAGCCGCTCGGCCACCTTCACCGAACGCGAGCGCTCCCCGCGCGGACTGCCGATCACATGGAGGATACGCTGCGTCACAAATCCCCCGCCTGCTTGCCGCCCGGCCCGTAGATGTAGTCGTCGAGCACCTTGTGGAAATGGCGGATGCGCAGCTCCTGCTCGCCGATCCACAGCCCGGGGAAGCTCTCGCTCTTCATCCCTGCCTGCACCGTCGGCAGGTTGTAGGCATCCTGATCGAGCACTTGCCCGATGCTGCGCTCGCCATGCTTGAAGCGCCGATGCTTCACCCGCTCGGGCCAGGGCTCGCCCTCCGGCACAAGTTCGAACACCCAGACGTCGTAGAGCATCTTGTTCGGATCGCTGGCGTGCGGGCGCTGGCGGAACATCATGATGTCATCCGCATGCACGTTGAGCGCGACGTTCGGGAAGATCATGTAGTGGTAGTCGTCGGTCAGCTGATCATCGTTCAGCGCCGAATAGTCCTTGCCCTGCGCCTTGCCGTGCTGGCGCTTGAACAGCTGCACATCGCGGCGGATATCGCTCACCCGCCCCTCGTACTCCGCCGGGTCCATGCCGGCATGGCGCATGATCTCCTCGATCGCCGGCGGGATCGCGCTCGGCATGGCGACGCGCGGGGAGATCGCGGCGAACGGGATCAGATAGCGGTTGTGCCGCTCGTAGCAATCGATCTGCACGTTCACGTCGTCGAGATACCACTGCAGCTGCGGGTGGATGCCCTGCACATGGTAGGTCTCGTTGAAGGCATCGACCGAGGCCTTCCAGTTGCAGTCCCACTCCACCGTCACGTCGCGTTTCCACGCCATGCGCTCGGGGTGATAGGGCTCGAGGTGGTCCTTGAGCGGGGCGATGTAATCGTCGAACGGTTCGACATCCGGGTTCAGCGAGAACCACACGAAGCTGTTCCACTCCGTCACCGGCAGGCTCGGCAAGGTCATGCCCGGAGGCCCCCCTTGCGGGAAGGTGCAAAGATCCGGCAGCCGCTCGATCTTGCCGTCGAGCCCGTAGGTCCAGTGGTGATACATGCAGCGGAACGCCTGCGCATTGCCGATGCCTTCCGGCCGCAGCCGGTTGCCGCGGTGGAGGCACACATTGGGGAAGCAGCGCAGCGAACCGTCGTGCTGCCGCACGATCAGCACGCTTTCCTTGCCGATCTCGGTGCAGATGTAGTCGCCGGGCTCCGGGATATCGTCGGCCCGCCCGCCGAGCAGCCAGACCTTGGTCCAGATCCGCTCCCATTCGAGCTTCATGAATGCTTCGGAGTAGTAGCGCTCCGCCGGGATCAGATCGTGCCCCAGCTCCGGATCGGGCGCCTTGTCCACCGGCGTGCGGCTGGTGTTGGTCTCCGGCGTCACGCGGATCACGTCGACGACGCGCTTCACGTCCATCTTCGACGTGTCCCAGGTCACCGGCTTTTGAGTGACTGGCTGATCCATCTCAGAAATGGGTCCGGTTGGTGAAGGCGCCATCGACCACGAGGTGCGAGCCGCTGCACCAGCTGGCCGCCTCGCTGGCGAGGAACACGATCGCGCGCGCCACTTCCTCCGGCCGCCCCAGCCGCCCCATTGGCTGCTGGCGCAGCTGCGACTGGTAGAACTTCTCCATCGTGCCCTTGATCATGTCCCAGTTGCCGCCCTCGAACTCGATCGGCCCGGGTGAGACAACGTTGACGCGAATGCCGTCCTTGCCGTGCGCGAGCGCGAGCTGCTTGCCATAGGTGATCAGCGAAGCCTTCATCGCGTTGTAGGCCTGCGGGCCGCCCATCGCTTCCAGCGCGCTGGTGGTGGCGACCAGCACGATCGAGCCATGCTTGCGCTGGGTCATCACCGGAATCACCGCCTCGACCGCGCGGACCGGGCCCATCACATCGGTCTCGAAAGCGTTGTGCCAGTATTTTTCGCTGCCCATGCCGCCTCCGGCCGAGCTCAGCGGCACCAGCACGTCGACACCTTCGAGCGCCTCGATCGCCCATTCGAGCCACGCCTTGTAATCATCTGCCTTCTTCACGTTGACGGGCCTCCCGACAACCTTGGTGCCATAGCGCGAGAGCGCCGCCACCGCGTCCTTCACGCTGTCCTCGCCGCGCGCGCTGATGGCGACGTCTGCGCCCTCGCGCGACAGGATCTCGGCCACCGCATAGCCGATGCCGCGCGCACCGCCGACGACGATCGCCTTCTTGCCCTGAAGTCCCAGATCCATGTCTTGTCCTTTCCTGCGGCGGGGCTACCTTCGCGCGCATGGCGCATGGCCCCAAATGCCCGCTCCTCTTCTCGCCGCGCACTCTATGGAGACGGGGCCCACCCGCCAAGAAAAAAACATGCTTGAATGCTTTTTTATGGTCCTTCATAGCGGACCAAATCGCCGCCGCAGCAAGGCAGGAAACGGGAGAATCATGAGGCACACGCGCCTGACTATCGCCGCCGGAGCGCGGGCATGAGCGGGCGCGGCAAGGGCCCTCTCGCGGGCGTGCGCGTGCTCGATCTCACCGCCGTGCTGATGGGCCCCTACGCCACCCAGATCTTCGCCGATCTGGGCGCAGACGTGATCAAGATCGAAGGCCCCTCGGGCGATACCACGCGCTTCATCCCCCCGGGGCCTGACTCGACGCGCGGCGCGATGTTCCTCAACGTCAACCGCGGCAAGCGCAGCCTTGCGCTCGATCTCAAGCAGCAGGCCGCCCGCGATGCCGTGCTGCGCCTTGCCAGGGATGCCGACGTCTTCATCCACTCGATGCGCGCGCAGGCCATCGCCCGGCTCGGGCTCGACTACGCCGCGCTGAAGGCCGCCAACCCGAAGATCATCTACGCCAATCTCTATGGCTATGGCCGCACCGGCCCCTACCGCGATTACCCGGCCTACGACGATATCGTGCAGGCCGCCTCGGGCATCGTCGATCTGCAGGCCAAGCTTTCGGGCGGCGAGCCGACCTACAGCGCCACCGTGATCGCCGACAAGGTCGCGGGCCTCACCGGCGCCTATGCCGTGATCGCCGCGCTCTATGCGCGCGAGAAGACGGGCGAGGGGCAGGAAATCGAAGTCCCGATGTTCGAGACGCTGGTCTCCTTCGCCGCGACCGAGCACATCTGCGGCTCGCTCTTCGATCCGCCGCTCGGGCCGCCGGTCTACCCCCGCGCCACCTCCCCCTCGCGCCGCCCCTACAAGACGGCGGACGGCCATGTCGGCGTGATGATCTACAACGACAAGCAGTGGCAGGCCTTCTTCCGCGAACTCGGCAATCCCGCATGGTCGGATGATCCCATGTTCGCCACGATGCGCAGCCGCAGCGAGAATATCTCGGCAGTGCTCGCCCATGTCGAGAAGGTCATGATCACGCGCACCACGGAAAGCTGGATGGACCTGTTCCGCCGCGCCGAAATCCCCGCAACCCCCATCGCCTCGCTGCAGGACCTGCTCCACGATCCGCACCTCGAGGAGACGGGCTTCTGGCACAGCGCCGAAACGGAGCTTGGCACCTTGCGCTATCCCGGCATCCCCACGAACTTCTCCGGCACCCCCGGTGCCATCGGCGATCCCGGCCCGGCGCTGGGCGCTGACAGCGCGGCGGTGCTGGCCGAAGCCGGCTACGGCGAGGACGAGATTGCAGGCCTCGTCGCCAGCGGCGCGGTGCTCAAGTGAGCGGCCCCGGCGCCGAATGGGATGCCGCCCTTGCCGAGGGCCGCTTCCTGATCCAGCAGCCCCTGGGCGGCGGAGCAGCCGTCTTCCCCCCGCGCGCTTTCGCGCCCGGCACCGGTGCGGAGCTTGAATGGGTTGAAGCCTCGGGCCTCGGCACGGTCTATTCCGCCACCTGGATCCAGCGCAAACCGCCCGAGCCGCCCTACAATGTCGTGCTCGTCGATCTTGCCGAAGGCGCGCGGATGATGGGCTGCGTCGAAGGCGTGACGCCCGAGACGCTGCACATCGGCATGGCCGTCAAGGCGCGGATCATCGCAGGGGAAACCCCCATCATTGTCTTCGATCCGGTGGAGCAGGCCGATGGGTGACACCTTCCCGCGCGGCCGCGTTGCGGTTGCTGGTGCTGCCACGTTCGGCGTCGGCGAAATGCCCGGCCATTCGACCATCGAGATGGCAGGCAAGGCGGTGCAGCTTGCGCTCGCCGATGCCGCGATCAATCTGGCGGAAGTCGATGGCCTGTTCATCGCCTTGCCCGACGATCTCTTCGCCGGCCTCAGCCTCGCGCAATATCTCGGCCTGCACCCGCGCTTCACCGACAACAACCGCGCCGGCGGGGCCTCGTTCATGAGCCACCTCGTCACCGCCTGCATGATGCTCGATGCCGGGTATCTCGATTGCGCCGTGATTGCATATGGCGCCAACCAGCGCTCCAGCGGCGGCAAGCTCTCCACCCCCGCGCGGCCCGACCGTTGGGACGCGCCCTACCATCCGATGTACCCGCTCTCGTTCTACGCGCTCGCCGCCGCGCGCCACATGCACCAGTACGGCACCACGCGCGAGGAACTGGCGAGCGTCGCGGTTGCCGCGCGGCTCTGGGCAAACACCAACCCTGAAGCCTTTGCCAAGGGCCCGCTGACCATCGAGGACGTGATCGCCTCGCGCCTGATCAGCAGCCCGATCCGCGCGCGCGATTGCTGCCTCGTGACGGACGGCGCCGCCGCCATGGTGCTCACCCGCACGCCCCGCGCGAAAGATGGCCCGCAGCCTCTCGTCCCGATCCTCGGTGCCGCCGCTGCCACGTGGTACAACTCGGTCACGCAGGCGGACGACATCACCGTCACCGCCGCTGCCGAATCCGGCCCGCGCGCGATGGCGATGGCCGGCCTCACGCCCGGCCAGATCGACACCGTGCAGCTCTACGACGCCTTCACCATCAACACGATCCTGTTCCTCGAAGACCTCGGCTTCTGCGCCAAGGGCGAAGGCGGTCAGTTCGTCGCGAGCGGGGCGATTTCGCCGTGCGGCTCGCTGCCGGTCAACACCAACGGCGGCGGCCTCTCGTGCTGCCACCCGGGCATGTACGGCATGTTCGCGATGGTCGAAGCCGTGCGCCAGATGCGCGGGACGGCGGCGAACCAGATCGCGGGCGCTCAGACCGCGCTGGCACACGGCAACGGCGGCACGCTATCGGCGCAGGCGACGGTGATCTTCGGGAATGCCGAGACGGTTTGAGGCCCGCTTCATTGCGGGCGTACCAAGGAAGTCCGGAGCGTCGCGCTAAACGCTCTGGATTCCCGCCTTCGCGGGAATGACGAAGTTTAGGCGTCGAGTGTGGAGTACCCCACCCTCGTCATCCCCGCGAAGGCGGGGATCCAGAGCGGCAGTACACAACGCTCACCCCAGCCCCAGTTCCTCGATCAGCTCACCGCGCAGCTTGAACTTCTGGATCTTCGAAGTCGACATCGGCCACTCGCTCACCACCCGCACATGGCGCGGAATCTTGAAGCCCGCGAGCTTGCCCTTGCAATGCGCGATCAGCTCCGCCTCGTCGGCTGAAGAGCCTTCCGCCAGTTCCACAAACGCCGCCGCCACTTCGACATAGCGGTCATCGGGAATGCCGACGACTTGCGCCAGCTTCACCGCCGGATGCGTCTGCAGCATGGCCTCGATTTCCGCCGCCGCGACATTCTCGCCGCCGACCTTGAGCATGTCCTTGGTGCGGCCGTGGAACATCACGTTGCCGTTCGCATCCACCGTCCCGATATCGCCGGTGTAGAACCAGCCATCGCGGATCGCCTCGGCGGTCTTTTCGGGCGCGTTGTAATAGCCCTTGAGCATATGCGGCCCGCGCAGCACGATCTCGCCGCGCTCATCCGCGCCGCACTCACGCCCGGTCTCGGGATCGACGATTCGCATTTCCCAGTCTTCGAGCGGGAAGCCGCAGCGCCCGGTGCGCACCTCGAAGCTGTCATCCAGCCGGCTCGTCGAAACCGTCCCCGCCGCCTCGGTCAGGCCATAGGTGCCCACCTGGATCGTGTGCGGCATCGCGGCGACCACCGCGTCCTTGATCCACGCCGGCTGCACTGCGAAGTTCGAATTCATCACGCGCAGCTTCGAAAGATCGGTGGTCTTGAACGTGGGGTGATTGATCAGGTCCTGCATGATCGTGACGAAGCTGGGGTACGCAATCGTCGCGCCTTCTGCGCCCAGCATGGCGAGCGCCTGCCCTGCCTCGAAATGCGGCACGGTCATATAGACCCCACCCAGATCGAGGATCATCGTCATCGGCAGGATGCCCGCGATGTGGAAGATTGGCAGCGGCGACCACACCTTGTCGTCCGCCGTGCAGAGGTAGCGCTTGCCCAGATTGCGGCTGTTGCCGACCTGCGCGCGGTGCGAAATGAGCGCACCCTTGGGGTTCGCGGTCGTCCCGCTGGTGTAGAGGATCATGGCGATGTCTTCGGGATCGACGTCGTCGATCCGCCGGTCGATCAGACCGCCGTCCGTCCCCTCGCCCATCGCCAGCGCTTCGTCCACCGCCAGCATCCCGTCCGCGCCCTCGGCATCGAGCGAGATGATCGTGCGGAGCATCGGCGCCTCGTCGAGGCTGAGGCCCCACACACCGCCAGCATCCGCCAGCGCCGGCAGCGCAGCGCGCACGCGGTCGCGGTAATCGAGGCCCTCGGCAACCTCGCCAGCCGTCACCAGCACGACCAGATCGGCGTCGCGCACGAGATAGGCAAGCTCATGCGACTGGTATCGCGCATTGATCGGCACCGCGACCGCGCCCGCCATGGCAATGCCGTAGAACGCCTCGATGAACTGCGGACATGTCGGCATGAACAGGCCGACATGCTGGCCGGGCTGCACGCCGAGTGCGATGAGCGCCGCAGCCCAGCGTCTCGCCGCAGCATCAAGCTCGGCGTAGCTGATCCGCCGGTCGGGGAAAACCACCGCCTCGCGCGCGGCAAAGGATTGCGCCGAAGCGCGGATCATGCCGCCCATCGTGAGCACAGGTGCAGTGGCGAATGGCTGCGCGTCGGTCATGCATCCCCCGGCCCCGCGGGCCTCTTATTGGTCTTGGCCCGGAGATACACCGGATGCTGAAAAAGACAATCATATCTGTCTTTTTCCGCGCGATGCGCTACCTCTTTGATGTGTGCGGCAGGCAAGGGCCGCGCGATTGATTCGATGTGCGTCGTGCCATCCGAAAGGAGCCGCCAAGATCCGCGTCGGGACACTTGTCCCCGATGCGGTCAAAGCGGCGGTTTTACGCGGCATGAAAACACATTAAGGCTGTTTTTCAAGGCGTGCCGGAAGGGGTGCGCATCGGTTCAGGCAAGTAGCAACGCATGGCTCTATCACGTACGCGGGCGGCACGGCCCGCCCCTCGGCCCGCTCGCCCGGTAGCCGATCGCACGCGCACTTTGCAGGCCGCCAAGGCCGCACAGACCCGTGCCCGCCTGATCGATGCAACGGTGCGCTGCCTCGTCAAGTACGGCTATGCCAACACGACCACGCCCAAGGTCGCCGAAGAAGCTGGCCTTTCGCGCGGGGCGATGGTCCACCATTTCGAGAACGGTTCGGCGCTGATCAAGGCGGCGATCACCGAACTCCACGAAAAGCGCCTGCGCGCCTTCCGCCGCGCTGCGGACCGCCCCGAGCACGAAGTCACCGATCTCGTTGAAACCTACTGGCGCCAGCTGCAGAAGCCCGCGTTCATCGCCTTTCACGAGCTCGCCGTCGCCGCTCGCACCGATGCCGATCTCGCCTCGATCCTCTCGCCCTTGCAGGACGAGTTCCGAGAGAAGTTCAACGCGCAGGCCGAAGCGCTGTTCCCCGAATGGCTCGGCTCGCCCAACTTTGCGCTGGCGATGACGCTCTCGCAGACGATCCTCGAAGGCATGGCGATCTCGCTGCAGACGGGCGGCATGGAACCGGCGCAGGTCGAGCCGATGCTCCGCCATCTCGAAGAGCAGATCCGCGCGCTCGCACCGGCTGCAAAGGGCTGATCGCGCACCGTTTAGGACAGCCCCCGGAAACCGCTCCAAGTCCCCGCGTGCCTTGCGCGAATCGAGCCCCGGAGGCACAAATCAAAATCAAACCTGTTTGTTTTTTCCTTGCGGGTGTTCTAGCTATGCGGGAACGAACGAATGGGGGATGAACCGTTGAACGCGCCCGATATCCATACCCCGCGCATCTTCCGTCCCGAACCCGGCGATCCCGGCCGGCCCAAGCGCGGCCTTGATGACGAGGCACTGCGCACGCAAGCGACGATCTTCCGCGAAGACCTGCTTGCCGGGCACACCATCCTCATTTCAGGCGCGGGCAGCGGCATGGGCAAGGCCGCGGCGTTCCTCGCCGCCAAGCTAGGTGCCAACGTCGCGATCTGCGGCCGCACGCGCGAGAAGCTCGATGGCACGGCAGACCTGATCCGCGAGGAAACCGGGCGCGAGATCCTCTTCATCGAGGCGAACATCCGCGATCCCGAAGCGGTCGAGGCGATGATCGGCGCAGTTCATGATCACTTCGGCGGGCTCGATACGCTCGTCAACAATGCCGGCGGCCAGTTCCCGCAGGATGCGATCGATTTCAGCCGCAAGGGCTGGCTCGCGGTGATCGACACTAACTTGAACGGCACCTGGTGGATGATGCAGGAAGCCGCGAAGCGCTGGCGCGCGGATGGCAAGCCGGGCCATGTCATCAACATCGTCGCCAATGTCGAGCGCGGCATGCCGCAAGCCGCGCACACCTGCGCCGCGCGGGCCGGGGTGATCTACCTTTCGAAGACGGTCGCCACCGAATGGGCGCCGCACAATATCCGCGTCAACTGCATCGGCCCCGGCGTGATCGAGACCGAGGGCTTCCGCATGTATCCCGAAGAAGCGCTCGCCCGCTTCCACAAGGCCAACCCGCTGAAGATGCGCGGCAATGCCTGGGATGTGGCGGAGGCCATCGCCTATCTCGCCAGCCCGGCCGGCCGCTTCATCAACGGCGATCTCATGATCATCGACGGCGGGCAGGCGCAGTGGGGCGTGATCTGGCCCGCGGGGATGCCGGACTATTTCTCGGAAGACGGCGCGGCCTGAGACCGCCCGCACCAAAACAGGAGAGCGAATATGGGCCGGCTTGAAGGCAAGGTGGCGCTGGTTACCGGCGGCGGATCGGGACTGGGCGCCGCAGACTGCGAGGCGCTCGCCGCCGAAGGCGCCAAGGTCGTCGTTACCGACGTGAACATCGCCGCTGCGCAGGCGGTTGCGGACAGGATCGGCGCCAATGCCATCGCGCTCGCTCTCGATGTGGCAGACGAAGCCCAGTGGATCGCCGCCTATGCCGCGATTGAGGAAAAGTTCGGCGGCCTCCACGTGCTGGTGAACAACGCCGGCGTTGTGCTCAATGCCGATGTGGAAGACACCAGCCTCGACAAGTTCCGCTGGGTCAATTCGATCATGATCGACGGCGTCTACCTCGGCATGAAGCACGCGATTCCGCTGATGAACAAGAGCGGCGGCGGCTCGATCATCAACATGTCCTCGGTCGGCGCGCTCTTGGGCTATCCGATCTTCTTCGCCTATTCCGCCGCCAAGGGCGCGGTCCGCTCGATGACAAAGTCGGTCGCGGTCATGGCGCAGGTCAAGGGCTACAAGATCCGCTGCAACTCGGTGCATCCCGGCGCGATCGAAACGCCGATGGTCCAGCAGGCCGAGGGCCGCCCGGGCGAGGCCAAGGAGATTCCGGATGGCGTCCTGCCGCACGGATCGCCGGGCCATCCCAAGGATGTCGCCGCGCTGATCGTGTTCCTCGCCAGCGACGAAAGCCGCTATATCACCGGCGCGGAGCTGGTGATCGACAACGGGCTGACGATCCGCCCGTTCTGAGGCTGCGTATTGCGCTCTGGATTCCCGCCTTCGCGGGAATGACGAGTGGTTGAGCGGGAATGAGGATTACCAAAACCTCGTCATCCCCGCGCAGGCGGGGATCCAGAGCCGCACACACCGGCGGCGCGGATCAAGCCCCCATCATCCGGTCCAGCTCGGCATGGAAGTGCCTGAGGCGCCCTTCCTGCTCGCTCCACAGCGGCCCCCGGAAACCGCGCGAACGCGCGCCCTTCTGCACCACGGGCAGCAAGTCGCTGTCCTGATCGAGCACTTCGCCAAGGCATGGCGGCTCGCCCAATCCGGTGTGGATCACGTCCGGACGGGTGCGGCCCGAAAGATCGACGTCCGCGCCCATTCCCATCCACGCCGGGGCCGAATAGCCCGGCGCATCGACATGGCGATAGAGGATGATCGTATCGTAGGTAAACTGGTTCGGATCGGTGGCATGCGGGATGAAGCGGTGAAGGAAGACCGCTTCCGGGTGACAGCCGATCTGCACGTTCGGAAACACCGAATAGACCACCGAATCCGAAAGCTGGCTGTCGGAGAACCGCTCGTAGCGCAGGCCCAGCTCGTCAGACCGCTTGCGCTTGGCCGCCTGCACCGCTGAACGGGTCTCGCGCGCGGAGCCCTCGTAGGTTTCGGGATCGATGCCGGCATCGCGCAGCATCATCTGGATGCCGGGATTGACGCTTTCCTGATCGGGGAAGCGCGGGCTGGGCTGTGCAAACGGCACGAACTGGCGGCTGAGCCCGCCGGGCCACAGATCGATCTGGGTGCGGTCGTCCATCAGGCACTGCGTCTGCGGGTGGACAGCGTGGAGGTGGTAGATCTCGGCAAAGGCATCCACCCCGCCCTTCCAGTTCGCGCCCCAATCGGAGCGGCGGTGCTGGACGACGTACATCTGGTCGATCTCGTAAAGCGCAAGCTGCCCGAGGATCGGGCCGAGGAAATCCTCCAGCGGCTTGATGTCCGGGTCCATCGCGATGAACACGAAGCCCGCCGCCACTTCGCAGCGCACCGAAGAAAGATCGGTGCCATGGCACAGCACTTCGGGGCGGAACGTCTCCTTGTCGGTCACCGACGTGCAAGTGCCATCAAGCGCGAACTGCCAGGAATGGAACGGGCAGGTGAACTGGCCGACAGAGCCCAGATCGGCCGTCACCAGCTGGCTGCCGCGATGCGGGCACACGTTGTAGTGCGCCTTCACCGTGCCATCCTCATCGCGCACCACCAGGAAGCTTTCCGGGCCGATGTCGAACTTCATGAAATCGCCGGGCTCTGGAATGTCCGAAAGCGGGCCCGCCAGCAGCCATGACTTCGCGAAGACCTTGTCCCATTCCTCTGCGGCGTAGGCAGGGCTGACATAGCGGTCCGGCGAGGGGCGCCCCGTGCCATTGTCGATCCGCGGCGCGCGGGCATCGAAGGGAAAGCGCTTGCCGGTGTGAATGTCCCAGAGATCCAAGGCGTTCATTGTCCAACCCCAAGATGATTGCGGGCCGCCGTCAGGTCTTCCCCGCACGACGGCCCGCAGGCTTTCAGTTATCGGTCCGGCCGCTGCGCCGTCCCCGGTCAGGGACCGCGGAAGCGGACGCCGAGTTCGACGCCGAAGTAGCGCGGCGCACCGAAGTTCGAATTGAGCCACAGGCCCGCCACGTTCTGCGAAGCGATCCGGTAGCGTGCGTCGGTCAGGTTACGGCCGATCGCCTTGACGTAGTACTTGTCGTCGATCTGCGAGATCGTCAGCGAGGCGTTCACCAGCGTGCGGGCGTTGAGGAACGTGTTGCCATCGATATCGGTGATCGACTGGGTATTGAGGTTCCGCGCGGTATAGGCCGCCGAGGCATTGGCGATGATCTTGTAGTTCGAGCCGACCGGCACTTCATAAGCGCCGTCGATCGTCCACTGCCACCGGGGCGCACGGTCCAGCGGTGCGTCCGCGAGATTGTACCCCGCACCCGGCGCGGTGTACTCGTTGTACTTGCCGTCCTGGAAGCCGAGCACGCCGCGCAGCGTGAAGCCCTTGAACAGGCGCGCGGTGGCTTCCGCCTCGATACCCTTCACCGTGGCGCTCGCTGCGTTGACGAACAGGGTAACCTGGTTGGGATTGCCGTTGACCACGATCGGCACGTTGAGCTGCTTCTGCAGGTCCCGGTACTTCACATAGAAGCCCGTGAGGTTGAAGCGCAGGCGGTGATCCCACAGCTCGGTCTTGATGCCGGCCTCGAACGAGTCCGCCGTTTCCGGACGGGTCGCACGCGCCGCGGTGCGGAATGCGTCAAAGTCCGTCACGCCGGCAAGGTTCGTGAACGGCGCGAAGCCGCCGATCTGGTCGTTGAAGCCACCCGCCTTGAAGCCGCGCGAATAGTTCACATAGGCATAGATGTCGGGGGTCGCCTGATAGCCCAGAGTGACGCGCCAGGTCGGCTTGTTGGCCCTGTCATTGACGGTGATGACGTTGGCGGGAAACTTGAACACGCTCGCGTCCAGCGCCTCGTCAATCTGGATCGATGGATCGAATCCGCCACCGAGTTGTGCGATGAACGCCTGCTGACGGCCATACCAGGTCTTGTTTTCCCAGGTATAGCGAATGCCGCCGGTCAGCGAGAGTTCGGGCGTAAGCTTGTAGGTACCTTCGGCGAAGAGCGCCTTCGAATTGGAACGCTGCGCATTGCACAGGATATAGGGCGTATCATTCCAGTTGCCGAAGGGCAGCGGCCCGGAGGTCAAGTCAAGGAACCCGAGGATCTGCGCCACGCAGAAATCAACCGTCTCGCGCTGGTAGAACCCGCCGATCACTGCATCGAAAGCCGTGCCGGTGTCGGTGGCGAGGCGCAGTTCCTGCTGGAAGGTCCTGCGGTTGTCGTCACGCGTCGCATCGAAGAACGATAGCGGCGTGCCGTCCTTGCCGATCGGCGCGGCGCCAGCATAGGAGTTCGGAATGCGCGAGATCTGACGGCGCCAGCCGGTGACCGATGTCAGCTTGCCGAAGCCCAGATCGTAGTCGGCATTGAGATAGAAGCCATCTACCGAGATGCGCTGACCATCGCGCATCTTGATCAACCCGTCCTGACGATACGAGATCGCCGCGTTGTCGAGCGGGTCGCTGCTGGCCGGATTCTGGCGAACCGTGTTGAGGATATCGGTCAGGAACGGTGTGGTACCGGTGTAGGTATAGTTCTCATTGACCGAGGGCACTGTTTCCGAACGGTCGCGCAGCCATTCATACTGCGCCAGTATGCGAAGGCGGCTGGTCGGTTCCCACAGCAGCTTGCCGCGCAGGTTGACCACATCCTTGCCGCCAGCCCGCTTGCCATCTAGGCAGCCCGTCTGGCCGAAGAAGTTGCTCGTCGGCAGGCCGCCGACCGGGCCATAGCAGGCGCCGTTGCGATAGAAGCCGTCCGACTTTTCGGCACCCGCCACTACGCGCAGCGCCATATTGTCAAAGATCGGGATATTGGCCGCCAGCTGCCCCCGGTAGGTGCCGAACGAACCAAACTCCGCGCGGCCGTCCACGCCGATCACGCCGAGTTCGGGGCGCTTGGTCTTCACCGTCACCGCGCCACCGGTGGTGTTCTTGCCGAACAGCGTGCCCTGCGGGCCGCGCAGGACTTCGACCTGGGCGATGTCAAACGTGTCAAGCAGCTGGGTCTGCACCGAAGGCACCACGAAGTCGTCCACGAGCACCGCGACCGGCGGCTCGAAGTAGACGATGATCGACGTCTGGCCCACGCCGCGCATCGCGAACGAGGCGGCGTTGAAGTTGGTGATCGTGCTGGCCGAGAAGTTCGGTACGAAGGCGGCAAGATCGCCGATATCGCGCGGGCTCGACTGGCGGATCAGGTTGGCGTCGACCGCGGAAACCGCCACCGGTGTGCGCTGCAGGTTGGAATCGCGACGGGTTGCCGTCACGACGATTTCACCAAGGCGATCGCTTGCCATGTCCTCGGCGCTGGACTGCGCCTGGCTTGCCTGCGGCTGCGCCGCCTGTGCCTCGTCATTTGCCAGAGCCGGCGTTGCCAGCATCGCTGCAGTCATTGCGCCAAACGCCGCTGACCAGCGAAGGTCCCTCAGTGCCATCCCCATCTCCTCATGCCCCGCATCGTCGTGCGGTGTGGGTGAAAGGATAAACTCCGGGGCGCATTTTGCAAGCAGACATGTATGTTTTTTTAGAGAGGTGGAACGCCCTGCAAAAGCAGCATCGCGGTTTGCCCCGCCTGTCGCCGTTGCCCCGGCGTCTGGCGGGGCAAGCCGCCGATCTGCGGCGCTCCGCACCATCTCTGCCGAAGCCACCGGCGGATAAGAGGCCGCACAACCCGCCTTCAAACATTCATGATTGTTTTCAGGCCAAGCCCGGGTATCATGGCCCCAAAGCAGAGCCGCGCGAAGCGGCTCGCGGGAGAGAAAGCACAGCCGCATGCCTGATCTTGGGGCGAGCCCGGGGGCTGATCTGGAAGCGCGCATCGCGCGGCTGGAAGCCGAATCGCAGATCCGCCAGCTCGTCGCGCACTACAGCTTCGACATCGACGATCGCCGGATTGATGCGGTGCGTGCGCTGTTCGCAGACGATGCCGTGCTGCGCTCCCACGACGGAGTGATGCACGCGGTGGGCCCCGATGCGATCATGGCCCAGTTCGATGGTCGCTTTTCGGTGCTCGGCCCCGGCCATCATGTCATGCACGATATCCAGATCGATTTCGTAGACGAGGAAAACGCCACCGGCCGCGTTGCCGGCCATGCCGAGCTCATGCGCCACGGCCGGATGATGGTCGCCGCGATCCGCTATGATGATCGCTACCGCAAAACACCTGCCGGCTGGAAGTTCGCCGAGCGGGTGATCGGCTTCCTCTACTACGTCCCGGTCGAGGCCTATCCCGGCATACTGGCCCGGCCCGATCGCAACCACGCCTATCCCGAGCCGAAGCTGGCCGACTACCCCGAGCGCCTGCCCAGCTGGACCGCCTACGAACAGTCCCGGCAAGCCTGAACCCAGAAAGACCCCTACATGGCCTTTTCCTTCCTCTCCCGCTTCCGCATCCGCGCCGACAAGGAAGCCGAATTCATTGCGCTCGCCAAGGAGATGGAAGCGCTCGCCCCGTCAGAGCCGGGCACGCTGGCCTATCAGTTCTACCGGCTTGCCGAACCCGGCATGTTCGCGGTCTACGAACGTTTCACCGACGAGGAAGCGGACAAGGCGCACGTGGCATACCCGCACAACCAGCCGCTGATCGAGCGGATGATCGCCTGCATGGACGGCTCCTACACGCGCGAGCTGCTCTACGATCTCGAAGCCGGAGCCTGAGAGCATGAGCGGAAAGAGCTTCATCGCCCAGTTGCGCACCAGACCGGAGAAGCGCGAAGAGCTGATCGCGCTCCAGACCGAGCTGAAGAAGCTGGTGTTCGAACATGAACCCGGCGCGCTCGTCTACGAGCTGTTCCAGTCGGAGGAAGACCCCGACCTGTTCCAGTGCGTCGCCACGTTCAAGGACGACGCCGCATTCGAAACCCATATGCACATTGATTTTCATGATCGGCTGGTGCCGCCCGTGCTCGCCTGCCTCGCCGAGGACATGAAGCTCGCATTCTACCGCTCGCTCGATTGAAACGGCCCCACGCCATGCTGCTCAAGACAGGCCGCCTTGCCGTCCTATCCGGCTTCGCCGCGCTGGCGCTTGCCGCGGGGCTCCATGCCGCGACCCCCACGCGGATCAAATCGACCGAGGACCTGCAATCGCGCGCCGGTCCCACCATCGATCCAGCCACAGCGCCCGGCCGCCCGCTGTTCGAACAGCACTGCGCGATGTGCCACCTCGGCGGCGTGCCCAAGGCGCCCTCGCCCAGCTTCCTGGCGATGCTCGCGCCCGATGCCATCATCAATGCGATGACCACCGGGGTAATGCGCCAGCAGTCCGCCACACTTACGCCGGCGCAGAAGATCGAGGTCGCCGAATACCTCACCCGCACGCCCTATGCCTCCTATCAGCGTCCGGCCCCGCCGCCGCGCTGCAAGGGTGCGTCTGCGAAGTTCGACATGACCGACGTACCCGCCGGTATCGGCTGGGGGCATGACAACCGCCGCTTCGTGCCTGCCGGGATCGCCGGGCTGGCCAAGGCGGACGTGCCCAAGCTGAAACTGAAGTGGGCCTTCGCCTATCCGGCCGCCACGCATATCCGCTCGCAGCCCACGGTGGCATGGGGCACGCTGTTCGTCGGCAGCCAGGACGGCACCGTCTACGCCTTCGATCCCGATAGCGGCTGCACGAAGTGGACCACGCGCCTCAGCGCCGAAGTGCGCACCGCCATTGTCGCAGAAGCCTCGACCAGGCGGCTCTACTTCGGTGATCTCCTCGGCAAGGTGCACGTGCTCGACGCTCTCACCGGCAAGGAAATCTGGGCGCAGCGCATGAGCGACCATGCCGATGCCACGATCACCGGCACGCCCACGCTGGGCGGCGGTTTGCTCTATGTGCCGGTCTCCTCGCTCGAGGTCGTGCAGGCGGGCAATCCCGCCTATCCCTGCTGCACCTTCCGCGGCTCGGTCGTCGCGGTCGATCCTGCCACCGGCGAGGAGAAGTGGCGCGCCTACACGGCGGGCAAGCCCGTGCCGCAGGGCAAGACGGCGGACGGCACACCGATCCTCGGCCCCTCCGGCGCGCCCGTCTGGAACAGCCCGACCTATGATGCGGCCACCAACCGCGTCTACTTCGGCTCGGGCGAGAACTACTCCACCCCCGCCGACGACGGTTCCGACGCGGTCTTCGCCGTCGATGCCACCACCGGCAAGCGCCTCTGGAGCACGCAGCTCACGCTCGGCGACGCGTGGAATGTCGGCTGCATGATGGGCCTCGGCTCGTGCCCCAAGGAAGGCGGGCCGGACTACGACGTCGCCGCCTCCCCGCTCCTCGTCGATACGGGAACCGGCGGGAAGATGATCGTCGTCGGCCAGAAGTCCGGGCAGGCCTGGGGCCTCGATCCCGAGACCGGCAAGGTCAGGTGGATGACCCGGCTCGGCCATGGCGGCACGCAGGGCGGCGTCCATTTCGGCATGAGCGCGGAAGGAAGCCGCGTCTTCGTGCCCATCAACGACATGGCCGATACAGGCGACGCGCGCCTTTATGATCCGGCCATCCGCGGCGCCGGGCTCCATGCGCTCGATGCCAAGACCGGCAACGTGATCTGGCAAGCCAAGGCCGAGGACAAGTGCGAAGGCCGCAAGTTCTGCGATCCGGGCATTTCCGCTGCCGTCACCAGCATCCCCGGCGTCGTCTTCGGCGGTCATCTCGATGGCATGCTGCGCGCCTACGATGCCGATACGGGCGCAATCCTGTGGCAGTACGACACCACCCAGCCCATGCCCGCCATCGGCGGCCAGACGGCCAAGGGCGGCTCGATGAGCGGCCCCGGCGCAGCGGTGTGGAAAGGCAAGGTCTTCGTGAACTCGGGCTACGGCATGTACAGCCACTCGCCTGGCAACGCGCTGATGGTGTTCGAGGTGGCGAAGTAGGGGGCACCGCCCTTTCGCCACCCGCCCCCAGCAACCCGCCCCTCGTCATCCCCGCGAAGGCGGGGATCCAGAGCGGACGCAGCGCGATGTCTCCTTGGATCCCCGCCTTCGCGGGGATGACGAGTGTCATGGTGATGGAACCGGCCTACCCCCGCTTCACCTCGAACTCGATATGCAGCGCCTTCAGGCTGCGCAGCAGAAAATGCGGGTGCACCGAAAAGTCGTTCGCGCCATCCGCAAAGTGCATGTCCTCGAACCGGTCGACCACTGCCTGAAAGCCCCATGAAAGCTCCCGCCGCGCCAGCGGCGCGCCAAGGCAATGGTGCGTGCCCGAACCAAAGCCCATGTGCGCCCCCGCCTTGGGCCGGTCGAGGTCCAGCTTCTCCGGGCATTCGAACGCCCGCTCATCCCGGTTCGCGGCGGCAAAGCGCACGTTCACCAGCGCGCCCTTGGGGATCACCGTGCCCTCCAGCTCGGTATCGTGCGCACAGAAGCGCATGAGGCTCTGCACCGGCGATTCCAGCCGCACCACTTCTTCGACGAAGGTCTTCATGTAGCGCTCGGGATCGGACTTGAGCTTCAGCCAGACGTCCTTGTTCTCGATCAGCAGCTTCATCCCCGCCGCCAGTGCATTGGTCGTCGTCTCGCTGCCACCGACGAAGGTATCCGCCATCATCTCGGCATGGAGCTCGTTGTCGTTCAAGGGCCGCCCCCACCCCTCGATCACGGTGTTGACCAGCACGCTGATCAGCGAGTCATCGGGGTTCGCGCGCAGCCGCTCGAAGATCGGCTGGAAATAATGCTGCGCCTCGATCTCGCGGTCGACCATCTCGATCTCGTCTTCCTCGGGCAGCATCATCGAGATTCGCTTGAAGAAGGCGTCGGTCCAGCGCTTGATCTTCCACATGTCCTCGCGCTTCGCGCCCATCTGCTCGCCGATGATGTAGAGCGGCAGCGGCACGCAGAACTGGCTGACCCATTCGCAGCGCCCATCCGCCACAAAGCCATCGATCAGTTCGTAGGCGAGCGTTTCCACCAGCGGATCGATTTCCTTGATCCGGCTCGGCTTGAACGCCTCGTTGAACATGGCGCGCATCTGCTTGTGGTTGGGATCATCGCGCCCGCTCAAGGTCGGCTCAGGCAGCCAGCCGCGCTCCTTGAACCGCGCGACCACCTTCTTCTGCCGCTCGACATTAGCGGAGAGCGTCTGCAGTCCGGCGGTCTTGGGGCTGCTCGGGAAATTCTCGGTATCGAGCAAGACCCGCCGCACATCCTCGTAGCGCGTCACCACATAGATGTTCGTCCCCGGCTGGCGATAGGCCGGGGCCTGATCCCTGAGCACGCGGTACGCCTCATAAGGGCACTGCTGCACCGCCGGGTCGAACAGATTGACGCCGAGCTCCTCGCTCATCGCACCACCACCCGTTCCTCGCCCCAGGGCGCGACCACGCCTTCGCGCCGGAACGCATCGGGCAGTTCCTCGACCATGTGCAAGGTCGCCGCCAGGCGCCCGAAGCCAACGAAAAACGCGCAGGTCATGCCCAGTTCGACAATCTCGGACTCGCTGAAATGTTCGCGCAGCGAAGCGTACATCGCCTCGTCGATGCGCAGATGGTCGGTCGCGAACGCCTCGCCGAACTTGATCGCGGCCTTCTCCGCCGGTGTCAGGTTCTCGGCCTCCTGAGGCCGCTCCAGCGAGCAGACGAGGTCCTCGGTCACGCCGTCCTCCAGCGCGTCGGTATAGCGGATCGCCATGCAGCTGCGGCACTGGTTGAAGAACGCGACGCGCAGCCGCACCAGCTCGACCAGCTTCTCGGGCAACTGGCGATGCACCTTCAGCGCGCCCGCAAACTGCATCATCCCCAGCACCTGATCGGGGCAGTGGGCAAGGAAGCGGATCATCCCCTGTTCGATCTCGGTGCGGTCTTCCGGCTTCAGCGCTGCACGCAGGCGCGGGTCCCAGTCCTCGGGCGCAATCTTGGCGACGCGGGTCATGCTGTGATCTCCCATAGCCGCTGCCCTTTATGGTCTTGGCAAAAGTGAGCATGGCAGCCTGCGCATTGGTCATGCACCATCCCCCCCACAACAACTGGCTATTTGGATAAAGCCGGGGGAGAGGGCCATGCGCCACGTCAATCACGAGCTGAGCCCGATGGCGTGTCCGCGTGCGCTGGCGGACGTCGATCTCTTCGCCCCCGGCGCGGCCGAGCACTGGTATGAGGCCTATGCCATCCTCCACGCCGAAGCGCCCGTGCTGCGCCTCCCCGGCGAAGGGCTGACCCCGGACCGCGACGCCTTCATCCTCTCCAAGTACGAGGACATCGCCCGCGTTGTGCGCGATTGGGAGAGGTATCCACCGACGCTCTCGCTTCTGCTCGAAGCCCGCAAGGCCGATCCCGCCTCGGTCCGCGCGATGCCCGATATCGATGCCATGGTGAAATCGATCGCCTCGCTGCGCCCCAATCCAGAACTGTGGCGCGCGCACCGCCAGCAGCTCACCGATCCGTGGGTCGGCCCCGGCGCCAAGCGGCACGAGGCCATGATCACCGGCCACGTTGATGCGCTGATTGACCAGTGGATCGCCGGCGAACAGTTCGATTTCGTCGCCGATTTCGCCCGGCCCCTGCCCCAGCGCACGATGGCCAGCGTGCTCGGCTTCCCGCTGGAGGACGTGAAGGACCTCGAGATCTGGGGCAATGCGCAGGTCATGTCCTATGTCCACGGCTGCGGGCACAACAATATTCTGACGCCCGAACAGTCCGCCGAGAAGTTCCGCCTCCTCGCCGGTTTCTCGGACTATGTGCGGGATCACGTCCGCTGCCGCCGCGCCAATCCGGGCGAGGACATGATCAGCTTCCTCACGCAGGTCCATTACGAGGCGCTGGACCGCAAGCTCACCGACGACGAGATCGACGGGATCGTCTACGCCATGGTTATCGGCGGGCTGGAAACCACGCAGTACGCCCTCGTCGAACAAGCGCAGTTGCTGATCGAACGCCCCGGCCTCTTCGCCAAGATCAAGGCTGACCGCGCCCTCATCCGCCCGTTCACCGAGGAAGGCATGCGCTTGCGCTCGCCGACCCAGGGCCTCTCCACCCGCATCACCTCGCAGGACGAGGTGTTTCAGGGCGTCCATGTCCCCGCAGGCTCCTCCCTCCACTTGCGCTGGGGCGCCGCCAATATCGACCCCGACGAATTCGAGGACCCGCTGGAGTTGAAGCTCGACCGCGCCGCCGTCACCCGCCACCTCGCCTTCTCCGCCGGCCCGCGCGTCTGCCCCGGCACCGGCCTCTCGCGGCTCGAACAGACCATCGCGTGGAACCGCCTGTGCGACCGGCTCGCCAGCCTCGATTACGCCCCCGGCAACACCTTCCTCCACCAGCCGGGCATCATGCTCGGCACGCTCGCGCTTCACTGCACCTTCGAAACGGAGACCACGGCATGACCACCCTTCTCGCGCACATCAGGATCAAGCCCGGCACCGAGGAGAAGTGGGAGGCGATCATGGCCGATATGGCCCACCAGACCTGGACCACCGAAACCGGCGTGAAGCGCTACGAATACTGGAAGGGCGAGGAACCGAACCTCTACTATTGCCTGCTCTCCTTCGACGACAAGGCCACCTTCTACCGCCACCAGATGTCGCCGCACCATGAAGGCCATGACTTTGCCGCCGTGCTCGATGGCATCCGCCTCGAATACCTCGACCCGGTCAAGGGCGCGGGCGGCGGCCTCCCGCCGACGGTCGATGCGCCGCTTCCTGCCGATGCGGATGCGGACCTGAAGACCGCGCAGGAACGCTTCCCGCTCACCATTCCCGCATGGTGGACCGGCCGCGCATGACCGCTGCCACCTCGCTAGATGATCTGCTCGCCAAGGACGCGATCATCGATGTGCTGGCGCGCTACTCGCACACGCTCGATTGGCTCGACGAGGAAGGACAGGCCAGCTGCTTCTGGCCCGATGCCGCGGTCGACTACGGCTTCTTCAAGGGCAGCGCCGCCGAGTTCGTCCCCGTCGTCATGGCCATCGAACGCCGCAGCGCACGGCGCTGGCACCTGAGCGGCCCGCCGGCCATCCGCCTTGTCGATGGATCGCATGCCGAAGTCGAAACCTATGGCCTCACCGCCGGCGCGCGGCAGGGCGAAGACGGCACTTACGCCGGCACGCTATACGGCGGCCGCTATCTCGACACCTTCGCAAAGCGCGGGACCGAATGGCGCATCGCGCGGCGCAACTATGTGCTCGATTGGTCGCACCCGATCCCGGACCAGCCGGTGTTCAATCCCAACGCGGCCTTCCCGCTGCCGATCCTGGAGATACTTGGGGGTGGGCACGAAAGGTACCGCCAACTTTAACCCCGTCCCTCACCGTTCGTGTCGAGCGAAGTCGAGACACCAAGCGCGACACGCCCCCTCGTCATCCCCCTACCGCCTCGTCATCCCCCTACCGCCTCGTCATCCCCGCGAAGGCGGGGATCCAGAGCGGCCACAGCGCACCTTCGCCCTGGACCCCCGCCTCCGCGGGGATGACGAAGATCGGGACAGAACGCCGACGTCCCCACTTGATCCGCATCAATGTCCGCCCACCAAGGCACGCGCATAAGGCCTCCACACCAAGCCCCAATGGAGGAGCAATCCCATGTTCAAGAGCAATGTCGGCGACGCAGACTGCGTGATCCGCCTCGCCCTCGCCGCGATGATCATTGTGTTCAGCCTGATCACCGGCCATCCCGCGCTGGCGCTGGTCGCGACCGTGCCGCTGGTGACGGCGCTGTCCGGCGTCTGCCCGCTCTACAGCGTGCTTGGCCTGCACACCTGATCGCGCTGCTCTTGCCCCGGGCGCTGGCAGACGGCATAGCGCCCGGACCATGCACGATATCCGCCTGATCCGCGAGAACCCGGAAGGGTTCGACACCGCCCTCGCCCGCCGCGGCGTCGCCCCGCAATCGGCGGCGATCCTTGGCCTTGATACCGCGCGGCGCGATGTCGCCACCCGCATGCAGGAAGCGCAGGCCCGCCGCAACGAGGCATCGAAGGCCATCGGCATGGCCATGGGCAAGGGCGACAAGGAGACGGCCGAAGCCCTCAAGGCCGAAGTCGCCGAACTGAAAAACACGCTCCCCGCGCTGGAGGAGGACGAGCGCCGCCTCACCGCCGAGCTCAACGCCGCGCTTGCCGCCTGGCCCAATCTCCCCGCCGCCGATGTCCCCGAAGGCGAGGACGAGGGCGGAAACGTCGAAGTCAGCCGCTGGGGCACACCGCGCGCCTTCGATTTCCAGCCCCTCGAACACGCCGATATCGGCCCCCCGCTCGGCCTCGATTTCGAGACCGGCGCGCTCATCGCCGGCGCCCGCTTCACCTTCCTGCGCGGCCCCATGGCCCGCCTCCACCGCGCACTCGCCCAGTTCATGCTCGACAAGCAGACCGGCGAGAACGGCTACACCGAATGCATGCCGCCGCTGATGGTGAAGGACGAAGCCGCTTTCGGCACAGGCCAGCTGCCCAAGTTTGCCGAAGACCTGTTCAAGACGACCGACGGCCGCTGGCTCATCCCCACCGCCGAAGTCAGCCTCACCAACTCGGTCCTCGGCCAGATCCTGCCCGATGCCGCGCTGCCGCTGCGCATGACCGCGCTCACCCCCTGCTTCCGCTCCGAAGCGGGCGCGGCGGGGCGCGATACGCGCGGGTTCATCCGCCAGCATCAGTTCGAAAAGGTCGAGCTTGTCTCGATCACGCGGCCCGAGGATTCGGACGCCGAGCACGAGCGCATGACCGCAGCGGCAGAGTCGATCCTGCAGGCGCTCGATCTGCCCTATCGCAAGATGCTGCTCTGCTCCGGCGACATGGGCTTCACCGCGCGCAAGACGTATGATCTCGAAGTCTGGCTCCCCGGGCAGGGCGCGTTCCGCGAAATCAGCTCCTGCTCCAACTGCGGCGACTTTCAGGCCCGCCGGATGAACGCGCGCTATCGCCCCGAAGGCGCCAAGGGGACCGAGTTCGTCCACACGCTCAACGGCTCCGGCCTCGCGGTCGGCCGCACGCTGGTCGCGGTGCTGGAAAACTACCAGCAGGGCGACGGCACGGTTGAGGTGCCCGAAGTGCTCAAGCCCTGGATGGGCGGCCTGACCCGCCTGACCCCGCTCGGCTGATGCGGGCGTTCCGGCTGGCCGCGGCGGCGCTGGTCCTGCCCGCAGGGCTGGCCGCGCATGCCCAGCCGGAGAACCTGCTCCCGCCCAAGCACCGGGCTGCGCCGACGGCCACCAAGCCTCCAGCCAAGCCTCCGGAAAAGCGCGATGCCACCGCCCCCCGCCTGACCTGGCCCACCTCCGGCGCCGTCACCGCGAAATTCGGTGCGCCGGTCAAGGGCCTGCCCAACAACGGCATCGATCTCGCCGCCTTCGCCGGGATGACCGTCCACGCCGCCGCCGCCGGCAAGGTCGTCTTCGCCGGCAAGGAGCCCGAACGCTTCGGCCAGCTGATCGTGATCGAACACACCGGCGGCTGGGTCACGGCCTATGCCTATCTCGGCAAGGTGATGGTGAAGGAAGGCCAGCAGGTGAAGGCCCGCCAGGTCATCGCCCGCATTGGCAAGAGCGGCGAGGCCAGGCGCCCCGGCCTCCATTTCGAACTGCGCAAGGGCACCAGCCCCCGCAACCCGGCGCTCTATCTGCCGATCAGGCTTTGAAGAGCCAGAACACCGTGCCCATCACCAGATAGCTGGCGATCCAGAACAAGGCCCCGCGCAGAACCGCGCCCGCTGAAGCCCCGCCCCGCGCCTCGCCAATCGCCAGCGCCGGGGCGACAAAGGCCAGCGCCAGCCCGCCCGACATCATGAAATAGAGCCACGGCTTCACCGCCAAGGTCGCCGCGCCGACCCGCGCGAACATGTGCCCCATCATCGCGGAAGTGAGCAGCAACAGCGCGCCCGCCAGCACCACCTGCCCCGCCCGCCGCGCCGCCGGGCCGTGCCAGACGAGCCCGAACACCAGCGCCGCCAGCCCCGCCGCAACCACAGCCACCCAGTTCACCGGACCCATCGCGCCACCCCGTTTGCAAGTGCCCAGTGCCTAGGCCCGCCCCGCCCGATTGGCAAACCGCCACAAGGTGCCGTGACGCGCCGCCAATTATCGCGTAAGCGCCCCCGCCATGGCCACCACACCCATCATCCTGCCCGAAGCCCCCAAGGTCGGCATGGTCAGCCTCGGCTGCCCCAAGGCGCTCGTCGATAGCGAACGCATCCTCACCCGCCTGCGCGCCGATGGCTATGCCATGAGCGCGGACTACGCCGGGGCCGACGTCGTCCTCGTCAACACCTGCGGCTTCCTTGATAGCGCCAAGGAGGAAAGCCTCGCCGCCATCGGCGAAGCCATCGCCGAAAACGGCCGTGTGATCGTGACCGGGTGCATGGGCAACGAAGCGGACGTGATCCGCGCGAAGTTCCCCAGCGTCCTTGCCGTGACGGGCGCGCACCAGTACGAAGCCGTCGTCGAAGCCGTCCACGAAGCCGCGCCGCCCTCGATCAGCCCCTATGTCGACCTCATCCCACAGGCCGATCCGGGCGACGTCAAGCTTACCCCGCGCCACTACAGCTACCTCAAGATTTCCGAAGGCTGCAACCACGCCTGCGCCTTCTGCATCATCCCGAGCCTGCGCGGCAAATTGGCCAGCCGCCGCATTGATGCGGTGCTGCGGGAGGCGGAAAAGCTCGTCGCCGCCGGCACGCGCGAACTCCTCGTCATCAGCCAGGACACCTCGGCCTACGGCGTCGACGTCCGCCACGAAACGCGCACCTGGAAGGGTCGCGAAGTCCGCACCCACATGACCGACCTCGCCCGCGAACTCGGCCAGCTGAAGACGCCGGACGGCCACACGCCGTGGGTGCGCCTCCACTACGTCTACCCCTACCCCCACGTCGATGCCGTCATCCCGCTGATGGCCGAAGGGCTGCTCACGCCCTACCTCGATATCCCCTTCCAGCACGCCAGCCCCAATGTGCTGCGCGCCATGAAGCGCCCCGCCAACGAGGCCAAGGTGCTCGAACGCCTCAAAGCCTGGCGCGCGATCTGCCCGGACATCGCCGTCCGCTCCAGCTTCGTCGTCGGCTTCCCCGGCGAGACCGAGGCAGACTTCAAGTACCTGCTCGACTGGCTCGACGAAGCGCAGCTCGACCGAGTCGGCGCCTTCCGTTTCGAACCCGTCGCCGGCGCCGCCGCCAACGACCTGCCCGATCCGGTGCCGGAAGAGGTCAAGGAAGAACGCTACGCCCGGATCATGGCCAAGACCGAAGCGATCAGCGCCGCCAAACTCGCCGCCAAGGTGGGCCGCACGATCCCCGTCATCATCGACGAAGTCGGCGAACCCGACGAAGACGGCGACATCGGCGCCACCGCCCGCAGCCAGGCCGACGCCCCGGAAATCGACGGGGCGGTCTACCTGCGCAACGTGCCTGCCGATCTGAAGGCCGGCGACTTCGCCGAGGTGCTGGTGGAAGACGCCGACGCGCATGACCTCTACGGGGTGATTCGTCCGGCAAGTTGACACAGTTGACACAGTCCTGAGCGGAAATGTCAGGGCCCCGACTGGTGCCTTTTTGCCACGCCGATGGGCATGGGAAGCGGCAGAAATGCGGGGCTGGCTGAGGACCATCACCGGACCATGCCGCAGGTGACGGCCTGTAGGACAGCGGTTTATAAATAACAGACGCGTCTGTTATTTATTGTGCCCTTCGCCCTCTCCATTTTTGCGCAGCACACATGGGGAGGTGGCATCGGCGCAGCCGATGACGGAGGGGTTTGGGCGGTTGCTGAGGAAGAAGGCCTCCGGCGGGCAAGGGCCATTGCCCTTGCATCCCCAAACTTCAGCCGTCGCTAGCCGCCGCCGCCGCTCCCGATCCCTTCGGCAATGGTGTGCAGCATCGCGAAGAATGCGGTGTGGTCTTCGGGCGTGAACGGCCCCATGCGCAGCGCATTGCAGAGCCAGTAGCCATCGAGCGCGGTGCGGACTGCGAGGGCCAGCGCATAGTCCGGGTGGGCGCGGTGCTGCGCGAGGCGCTGCTGCATCATCACGCCGAAGGGGGACAGCAGTTCCGGCTCGTTGGCGGCGGCGGAGAGCAGCGCGGCGGCGATGCCTTCGACCTTCGGATCGGGGGTTTCGGCAAGGCGGATCCAGGCGTGGATCTGCGCCCTGAGATCGGGGCCGGCAAGGCGCTCCACCACGACCGAATCCGCTTCGAACACGACCAGCAACCGATCGAGCATGGCCTGAATCAGATGCGACTTGGTGGGAAAGTGGTGAAGCACGCCGCCCTTGCTCACCCCGGCGCGCGCCGCAACCGCGTCCATGGTGAGGTGCGCCGCGCCGGTATCGAGCACCAGCGCCTCCGCCGCATCGAGCACGCCTTCGCGCCGCGCGCCGGGGCCTTTCCGCTTGATGCTGTCTGCCATCGCTGTTCCTTGTCTGGGCGCGCACCATAGCCGCGAACCCGGCCGGATCAACGATGGTGGGAAAAAGGCTGGCTGATTTCCATAACCGTCTATATGGACGGTTTTAGAGATTATTTGGACTGATTCGCCCCCTACCCTGTCCGCTCCAGCCTGAAAGGTCCGCCATGCGCCTTCGGATCGAACCGTTTCTCTATGCCCTGGCGGCGAGCACGACTGCGTTGCTGCTCGCCCAGGTGCTGGGACAGGATGCGCTTCAGCGCGCGCTCTACATGGCGCGCTTCACCGCGCGGGCCGGCGTGCCGCTGGTGCTGGTGATCTACACGGCCTCCTCGCTCCATCGACTCTGGCCGGGCCAGTGGACGGCATGGCTCAGCCGGAACCGGCGTTCGCTGGGCCTCGCCTTTGCGCTGACCCATACCGTGCATCTGGCCGCCATCCTGAACTACATCGCCCAGCCGGGAAGCCCGCCGCAGCCCGCCGCCGGGATCGTCGGCTATGCCGTCATCTATCTGATGGCCTTCTCATCCAACCCGGGTTCGATGAAGCAGTTGGGCCGATGGTGGCACCGCCTGCATGCGGCGGGCGTGCAGATCGTGTTTCTCTACTATCTTGTGGGCTATGCCTCGATGGTCTTCGAGCCCGAGCTGCGCTCGTTAGGGCTGACTGTGGTGCCGCTGCTATTGGCGGCGCTGGCGCTGCGGATTGCTGCGTGGCGGACCCGGCGCGTGGCCGGTGGGGCGGCCTGAGGAAGGGATGCGGGGGGTGATGGCCCTTGCCCCAAACCTTCGTCATTTCCGCGAAGGCGGGAATCCAGGGCGGCTGGCGCGGGGTGGGCGGCTCTGGATTCCCGCCTTCGCGGGAATGACGAAGGGCGGTGGGAGGGACGGAGGTGTAAAGTTGGCGCGGGGAAGATGACGGGATGCAAGGGCGATGGCCCTTGCCCGCCGTAGGCTCTTTCCTGTGCGGCGCCCCTCCACCACCTGCGGTGGTCCCCCTCCCCGTTCCGGGGAGGGATTAGTGCGGGAGTTCTGTCACGCCCATCAGGGCTTCGTCCACGGCGCGGGCGCATTGGCGGCCTTCGCGGATGGCCCAGACGACGAGGCTCTGGCCGCGGCGCATGTCGCCGCAGGTGAAGATGCGTTCGTGGCTGGTGTGGTAGTCGCTGGTGTTCGCCTTGACGTTGCCGCGCGCGTCGAGTTCGACGCCGGACTGTTCGAGCAGGCCCTGCTTGCGCGGGCCTACGAAGCCCATGGCGAGGAGGATGAGATCGGCGGGGATGACGAAGGTGCTGCCTTCGACTTCCTCCATCTTGCCGTTCTTCCATTCGACGCGGACGCATTCGAGGCCGGAGACGTCGTTCTCGCCGAGGACGCGCTTGGTGAGGACGGCGAATTCGCGTTCGACGCCTTCCTCGTGGCTGGACGACGTGCGCAGCTTGAGCGGCCAGTTGGGCCAGGTCAGCGCCTTGTCTTCCTTTTCGGGCGGGCGCGGCATGATTTCGAGCTGGGTGACCGAGAGGGCGCCCTGGCGGTTGGAAGTGCCGACGCAGTCCGACCCGGTATCGCCGCCGCCGATGACAACGACGTGCTTGCCGGTGGCGAGGAGCGAGCCGCGCGGGGCGGCGCGGATTTCATCGTCGCCGGCGACGCGCTTGTTCTGCTGGGTGAGGAATTCCATGGCGTAGCGCACGCCGGGGAGTTCGAAGCCGGGGATGCCGATGGGGCGCGGGTCTTCGGCGCCGCCGGCGAGGACGACCTTGTCGAAGTTTTCGAGGAGATTGGCGACCGAGACGGTGACGCCGACTTCGACCGAGGTGCGGAACTCGACGCCTTCGGCCATCATCTGGACGAGGCGGCGGTTGATGAGGTGCTTCTCGAGCTTGAAATCGGGGATGCCGTAGCGGAGCAGGCCGCCGACGCGGTCCGACTTTTCGAACACCGTCACCGAGTGGCCGGCGCGGGCGAGTTGCTGCGCGCAGGCGAGCCCGGCCGGGCCGGAGCCGACGACCGCGACGGTCTTGCCCGTCTTGTGCGCGGGCACCTGCGGTTCGATCCAGCCTTCCTTCCAGCCCTTGTCGACGATCGAGCATTCGATCGACTTGATGGTGACGGGCTGGTCGACGAGGTTGAGCGTGCAGGCGGCCTCGCACGGGGCGGGGCAGATGCGGCCGGTGAATTCCGGGAAGTTGTTCGTCGAGTGGAGATTGTCGAGCGCGGTGCGCCAGTCGTTCTCGTAGACGAGGTGGTTCCAGTCCGGGATCTGGTTGTTCACCGGGCAGCCGTTGTGACAATAGGGAATGCCGCAGTTCATGCAGCGCGCCGCCTGGCCCTTGAGCGTGGTGTCGTCATGCGGGATGACGAACTCGCGGTAGTGCTTCAGACGCTCCTGCGGCGCGTCGTAGCTGCGATCCTTGCGATCGATTTCGAGGAAGCCGGTTGCCTTGCCCATTGCTCTGATACCCTAGATTATTCTGCTGCGACGCTGGCGGCTGCGGCGCGCTCGGCTTCGAGCTGGCGCAGGGCGCGGGCGTAATCGCGCGGCATGACCTTGACGAAGTGCGGCAGCGCCTCCGCCCAGTTATCAAGCAGCGCGCGGGCGTGCTTGCTGCCGGTGTGGAGGTGGTGGCGCTCGACGAGAATGCGCAGGCGCTCCGCATCGTGGCGCAGCATGTCGCCCATGCCGAAGTCGGTTACGTCCATGCCGCGCTGCTGCGGGCGGCCGGTGCCGTCTTCCTCGTCGCGCTCGGCCGAGACGGGGAGGATATCGACCATCGCGGCGTTGCAGAGGGCGGGGAAACGGCCTTCCGGATCATAGACATAGGCGACGCCGCCCGACATGCCCGCGGCGAAGTTGCGCCCCGTCTTGCCGAGAACGACGACCACGCCGCCGGTCATGTATTCGCAGCCATGATCGCCGGTGCCTTCGACCACCGCGACGGCGCCCGAATTGCGCACCGCGAAGCGTTCGCCGGCGACGCCGTTGAAATAGGCCTCACCCGCGATGGCGCCGTAGAGTACGGTGTTGCCGACGATGATGTTCTCGTTCGCAGCGCGATCGACATGCGACGGCGGGCGGACGATGACGCGGCCGCCGGAGAGGCCCTTGCCGACATAATCGTTGGCATCGCCGGTGAGATCGAGCGTGACGCCGTGCGCGAGGAACGCACCGAACGACTGGCCCGCAACGCCCGAAAGCGTCACGTGGATCGTACCGGCGGGAAGGCCGCGGTGGCCATAGCGCTTGGCGACTTCGCCCGAAAGCATCGCGCCGACGGTGCGGTTGACGTTGCGCACCTTGCTTTCGATGCGGACGACTTCGCCGCGTTCGAGCGCAGGCTCGGCAGCGGCGATCAGCGTGTTGTCGAGCGCGGCATCGAGGCCGTGGTCCTGCGTGCCGCTCCAGCCGAGCGTTGTGCCCGGCGCGGGTTCGACGCGGTGGAGGAGGCGCGACAAGTCGATGCCGCGCGCCTTCCAGTGCGTGATCGCGCTGCGCGTATCGAGGCAATCCACGCGGCCGACCATTTCGCCGACGGTGCGGAAGCCAAGCTCGGCCATGATCGCGCGCAGTTCTTCGGCGACGAAGAAGAAGTAGTTGATCACATGCTCGGGCTGGCCGGTGAAGCGCGCGCGCAGGACGGGGTCCTGCGTGGCGACGCCGACCGGGCAAGTGTTGAGGTGGCACTTGCGCATCATGATGCAGCCCGCCGCGATGAGCGGGGCGGTGGCAAAGCCGAACTCGTCCGCACCGAGGAGCGCGGCGACCGCGACATCGCGACCGGTGCGCAGGCCGCCATCGGCCTGCACCGCGATGCGGCTGCGCAGGTTGTTGAGCAGCAAGGTCTGCTGGGTTTCGGCGAGGCCGATTTCCCATGGGCTGCCCGCGTGCGTCAGCGAGGTGAGCGGCGAGGCGCCGGTGCCGCCTTCGTAGCCCGAGATCGTGACGTGGTCCGCCTTGCACTTCGAAACGCCTGCCGCGACCGTGCCGACGCCGACCTCGGAGACGAGCTTGACCGAGACGCGCGCCTTGCCGTTCACGTTCTTCAGGTCGTGGATCAGCTGGGCGAGATCCTCGATCGAATAGATGTCATGGTGCGGCGGCGGCGAGATGAGGCCGACACCCGGCGTCGAGTGGCGGGTCTTGCCGATCACCTTGTCGACCTTATCACCCGGCAGCTGACCGCCTTCGCCGGGCTTGGCGCCCTGGGCCATCTTGATCTGGATGTCGTCGGCGTTGACGAGGTATTCGGTGGTGACGCCGAAGCGGCCCGAGGCGACCTGCTTGATCGCCGAACGCATCGAATCGCCATTGGGCAGCGGGACGAAGCGATCGGGCTCCTCGCCGCCCTCGCCAGTGTTCGACTTGCCGCCGATGCGGTTCATCGCGACGGCGAGCGTGGTGTGCGCCTCGCGGCTGATCGAGCCGAAGCTCATCGCGCCGGTGGCGAAGCGCTTGACGATGTCGCTCGCGGGCTCGACTTCATCGAGCGGCACGGGATCGTTCGCCGGCTTGAATTCGAGCAGGCCGCGGATCGTCAGCATGCGCGCCGACTGGTCGTTGATGGTCTGCGCGAACTCGCGGTACTTGTCCGGGATATTGCCGCGCACCGCGTGCTGGAGGGCGGCGACGTTCTCCGCCGTCCACGCATGCTCCTCGCCGCGCAGGCGCAGCTGGTACATGCCGCCGACGTCGAGCATCTTGCGGTAGAGCGGGCTGTCGCCATAGGCGGCGGCGTGGCGGCGCACCGTCTCCTCCGCGATTTCGGTGAGGCCGACGCCTTCGATCATGGTCGCGGTGCCGGTGAAGTACTTCTCGATAAAGGCCGACGAGAGGCCCACCGCATCGAAGATCTGCGCGCCGCAATAGGACTGGTAGGTCGAGATGCCCATCTTGGACATGACCTTGAGCACACC